>NZ_JBIRXS010000009.1:0-217982 GCF_044389235.1 Rhodococcus sp. NPDC019647
GGGAAGTTCAGGCGCCTTCGTCCAACCTCGTGTCCCCCGCCTTCCGGCCGGGGTCGGTGTCCGTGTCGCTCTGACTTGGAATAAGTTACGCGACGGATAACGGAGCGTCAAATCCCCAGTTCGGAAAAGTCCGGCGCGTTAAATCCGCAGGTGGAACGCGCACAGCGTCAGCCACCTGCGGATCACGTCCCGAACTTACAACGGTGTGATGCCGGGCACCCTAGCCCGCAACCACCTGGATGCCGGCGAAGTGCCGTTTACCGCGCCGAATCACGAGCCAGGTTCCATGGAGAAGATCGTCGCCCGAGGGGGTCCACTCCTCGCTGCTGATCTTGGTGTTGTTCACCGACGCGCCGCCTTCCTTCACCGCACGGCGGGCAGCGCCCTTGCTCTCGCACAGCCCACTGAGCACGAGCAGATCCACGATGCTGGCAGGCGACCCGGGCGCCAACTCTGCGACCGCCGCTTCGCGGAGCGCCGCAGCCAGCGTCGGTTCGTCGAGATCCCGCAATTCACCCCTGCCGAACAGTGCCTTGCTAGCCAGCTCCACGGCGTGGGTGTTCGCTTCTCCGTGGACCAGAGTTGTCATTTCCGCTGCCAGCCTCCGCTGGGCCTCGCGAGCATGCGGACGTTCAACTGTCGCCGCCTCGAGCTCCGCAAGCTCCTCCGGCGAAAGGAAGGTGAACCATCGCAGGTATTTCACGACATCGGCGTCGCTCGTGTTCACGAAGTACTGGTACCAGGCGTAGGGGCTCGTCATCTCGGGATCGAGCCACAGGCTCCCACCACCGGTCGACTTGCCGAACTTCCTACCGTCGGCGGAGGTCACCAACGGAACGGTGAGTCCGTGCACCGTCGCGGCGTCGATACGGCGGTTCAGGTCGACACCGGCGATGATGTTGCCCCACTGATCCGACCCGCCCACCTGCAACGTGCACCCGTGGCTACGGCGCAGATGGAGGTAGTCGTTGGCCTGGAGCAGCATGTAGCTGAACTCCGTGTAGGACATGCCGTCGGATTCGAGCCTGCGTTTCACCGTGTCCCGCGCCAGCATGACGTTGACCGAGAAGTGCTTGCCGACATCTCGGAGGAAGTCGATCGCCGACAGCTTCCCGGTCCAGTTCATATTGTTCTCGACGACGGCGCCGCTGGGGGAATCGTCGAAGTCGACGAACCGTTCGAGTTGGCCGCGGATGCGATCGGCCCACGCGGCCACCGTGTCGGAGGAGTTCATTGTCCGTTCACCGACATCACGCGGGTCACCGATGAGTCCCGTCGCGCCACCTGCCAGGACCACTGGCCGGTGCCCTGCGCGCTGGAACCGTTTGAGCGCGAGCAGAGGTACCAGGTGCCCGGCGTGCAGACTGGGTCCAGTCGGGTCGAACCCCGCATACAGCGTGACCGGTCCGGCGTCGAGATCACGACGCAATGCGTCCAGATCGGTTGATTGAGCGATCAGCCCGCGCCAGGTCAGTTCATCGATGATGTTCTCAGTCACGTGATCGATCATCCCATCCGCTCGTCGACGGGCATCGCACGCGGGCTTCTCCGATAGGCCGACACGGCAGCGGACTCGGGAATCCAGAAACGCCACGGCCGGTCAGCGGCCGCGCTGACCCCCACCCGGGGACCACTCACCCATCCTTCCGACTCGGTGATCTCGAGCCGGATCGGTGAATCAGCCGCGAACAGCGGCGCACCATTGTCGGCGAGGGTGACGCCGGTGGCCGACCCCAAGTTCCCGGGACCGCGCGCGAAATCAGCGGGCCGGGTGACCCGCGATCGTCGTGCACGGACAGTCTCCGCACCGTCGAGGATTTCACCTGCGCGCAGAAGCACTCCGCCGGCCGTCCCGACCGGCCCGTACGACACATTCATGCAGAAGTGCATTCCGTAGCTGCGGTACACGTACAGGTGTCCGGCAGGGCCGAACATCACCGCGTTCCGCGGCGTCTTCCCCCGATACGAGTGCGATGCCGGGTCCGGCCATGGTCCCTCGGCTTCTCCGCCGTACGCCTCGACCTCGACGATGCGAAGGCGTACGTCCGCGACGATCAAGGTGGACCCCAGCACGATTCTTGCGGCTTCGGTGGGGTGGGCCTCGGCAAGTCGATCGACAGTCACCCTCCGATTGTGCCCAACCGTTGACGCACAGCTCTCCGTGGACGCATAATTCATCAGGCAGTGAATTCACCCAGTGATGAATTGAGGCACGCCATGAACGGCAGCCCTGCGATCGACATCCGGGATCTCCGCGTACGGCGAGGAAAGCACGAGGTCTTGCACGGCGTCGACGTGCAAGTACCGGGCGGGTCCATCACCGGACTTCTCGGTCCTTCCGGGTGCGGCAAAACGACACTGATGCGGTGCGTGGTCGGTACTCAAATCGTGGAGTCCGGTTCCGTCACCGTCCTGGGATCGCCCGCTGGTTCGGTCTCGCTACGGAGCCGAGTGGGGTACGTCACCCAAACACCGAGCGTGTACACCGACCTCACCGTCAAGAAGAACGTCGCTTACTACGCCGCGCTCTACGGCCGGCCGGCAGGTGCGGTCACCGACGCGATCGACGCTGTCGGACTCACCCGGTTCGCCGGCCAGAAAGCAGCGGACCTCTCCGGGGGCCAACTCGGACGAGCTTCACTCGCCTGCGCACTGGTCGCGGACCCGGAGATCCTCGTACTCGACGAGCCCACCGTCGGCCTCGATCCGTTGCTTCGTGTCGAACTGTGGGAGCGGTTCGAGGCCCTCGCTGCCGGAGGAACGACCCTCCTGGTGTCCAGCCATGTGATGGACGAGGCCGAACACTGCGATTCACTGCTCCTGATGCGCGACGGGCACGTACTCGCGCAGGAATCTCCCACCGGCCTGCGCCGCCAGACCGGTGAGTCGAGCCTAGAAGACGCCTTCTTGACCTTGATCCGCACATCACAGGTGGGAAGTGAAAACTGATGAACGCCAGAATCTTCCTCGCGACGGCAGGTCGGATACTCGCACAGTTGCGGGCCGACCATCGCACGGTCGCCATGATCCTCGTGGTACCGAGCCTGCTGATGGTGTTGCTGTATTTCCTGTACCAGAACGTGCCGGCGGCCCCCGGCCAACAATCGCTTTTCGAGCGGGTCGCGATCACGATGCTCGGCATCCTTCCCTTCGTGGTGATGTTCCTCGTCACGTCGATTGCGATGCAACGCGAACGCACGTCGGGAACCCTGGAACGCCTCCTCACGACACCACTGGGCAAACTGGACCTTCTCGGCGGCTACGCGGCAGCCTTTTCCACGGCAGCCGCCGCACAAGCCGCACTGGCCTGCGCCGTCGCATTCGGCTTACTCGGTCTCGACACCGAAGGCAGCGTGAGCTGGGTTCTGCTGATCGCGGTACTGAACGCGATTCTCGGTGTTGCGCTCGGTCTCCTGTGCAGCGCCTTCGCCCGCACCGAGTTCCAGGCCGTGCAGTTCATGCCCGTCATCGTGGTTCCCCAACTGTTCCTGTGCGGGCTGCTCGTCCCCCGCGATCAGCTCCCCACCTGGCTCGAATGGATCAGCAACGTCCTGCCCCTGAGCTACGCCGTCGAAGCGCTCCAACAGGTCGCGACCCACCCGGGTACCACCGGAATCATGTGGCGCGATCTCACCGTGGTCGCCGCCTTCGCACTACTCGCGCTGTCGCTCGGAGCCGCCACACTGAGGCGTCGCACACCATGACGGCACCACGCGCACGAACGCGTTCGGGCCGCAGACCCGGAAATCAGGACACTCGATCTCGGATACTGGCAGTCGCACGAAAGCTGTTCGCACAGAATGGTTTCGACAAAACGAGTGTGCGTGCAGTCGCCCTGAGCGCAGGCGTCGATGCGGCGCTCGTGCATCACTACTTCGGGACCAAACGCCAGCTGTTCCTGGACTCCGTCGACATTCCCGTCGACCCCACCCAGGTGATTGCACCGGTCCTCGACATCCCGACCGACGAGGTCGGGCGCCATCTCGCGGAAGCTGTCTTCTCGGTCTGGGAGTCACCGCACCGACCGGCAGTTGTCGCGGCGTTCCGTTCCGCGATGGCGGGAAACGAACCGACCCTGATCCGAACCTTCCTCGTGGAAGTGGTATTTCGTGACCTCGGCCCGAGAGTCGACGAGCCACCCGGAACCGGGATCCTGCGTATGCAGCTGGTGGCGTCGCAGATGGTAGGGATTCTGGTGACCCGGTACATCCTCGAGTTCGAACCCCTCGCTTCTCTCCCGATCGAGGATCTGGTCGACGTGATAGCGCCGACGCTCCAGCGCTATCTCACCGGACCCGTGCCGGGCTGATTCAACGCGCCGCGATCACGACTGCGCAGATGCCCGGGCGACCAGCTGCTCGTGCTCCTCGGCATCCACGTCCCGCGCCTCGTCGATGAGGAGGACCGGGATCCCGTTCTCGATGGGATAGGCGCGCCGAAGTCGAGGGTTGTAGAGCAACTCGTCTCCGACCAGCAGGAGCGGGCCCTTGTCCTGCGGGCACGCCAGAATGCTGAGCAGTGTCGGATCAATAACCACGGATGTCCTCTCCAACCGTTCGGGTGAGCAGCCTCAGGTTACCGCGCACCAGCGGGCATGCCGGCCGAGCCGTCGTGGAACTGCGCTGCTACTGCTTTCGTCAGCCGTTTGTACTCCTGTGAGGTCGCGTCGAGATACCAGACGCGGGTGCCCGGCTTCGGCAAACCTGCCGCACTCAGACCGTCGGCATTGGGGCGGAACGACGAGCCCAGCGGAATGGTGTCCACCGCATGGACGATGTCGGGACGCCACCCGAACGGGAGTGCTTCGATGGCCTCCGCCACATCGGCCAGCCGTGGCGGGCGTCCGTCGCGGAGGGTGAAGGCCGCAACCGCCAACGTGCTGCCGCCGACCTCGATACCGTAGGCCACGGCCAGGTCGATCCTGTCGACGGCCGCCAGGGCGTCCACGATCGGTTGCGTGAACACAGGTCCTCGGGCGGTGGTGATGACGGTCTTCTTGTGATCGACCAGCCAGTAGTCACCGTCTGCATCGCGGCGAAAGAGGTTTTCCGTCGCGATCCACGCGTCGCCGGCAGCGAAGATGCCCCGCATGGCCACACCGGACATTTCACCGTGCACGCCCGCCTTGCCGAGGAGTAGACCGACCTCGTTGTCCGCACATTCGCGGACGAAGCCCCGGTCGTCTTCGAGCAGACGTCCGGAGATCGGGTCGTATGCGGCCAGTCGCACCTCGGCGCTACCCGGCAACGGCCTGCCTTTGCACCCGATCTTGGCGCCTGCGACGTTCGCGAGAACGACATCACCTTCGGTCGACGCGTAGAACTCCAGCACCTTCGCGGGCGCGAAGCACTCGGTGGTGCGCCGCCACAACCCCTGTGGCATACCGGAACCGAGGAACAGGCGGATCGGGTAGTTACCGAGCAGATCGAGGCTTTCCGCATCGAGGATTTCACGCATCATCGTCCACGTGTAGCTGACGACGGTCACGCCGTAACGCTGGACCTCCTCGGTGAAGCGCTCGGCGTCGAGGCCCTTCGACAGGGCGATACGTGAGCCGCCCGCCACCGCTCCCCCCACTGCCGCGAGGAGACTGGATGAATGATGCAGGGGAGCAATGCAATACACCGTGTCGCCGCGATCGAGATCAGCGGCCGAGGCGGTACCGAAGGCAGACAGCGCCCACCGGTAGTTGGTGATCTGCTTGGTCTCCCAGTGCCCGTTGGATTCACTGCAGATGATGAAGGCCAGCTCTCGTGCCAGCCCGGGGTCGGGCCGGTACCAGCCTGGCAGAGCGACGGACTCCGGGTCGATCTGCTCGAGATCGACGACGTTCGACCCGGGCTCGACATCGAGACTGCGGAGGTCTCCCCCACCGAGGACGAGAACCTGCATCCCGGTGGCGAGGGCGGCGTCGAGATTCTCGGGGTCGGTGACGATGCGTTCGACGCCGTCGATCCGGATAGCGGTGTGGATTTCGCGGCCCGGAGGAAGGAGAACTGCCACGGCGCCGAGCCGGGACAGCGCCGCGATGACAGCCAGCGCACTCGGCCGGGTTTCCATGACCACACCGACGTGTGCAGCGGGCCGCACGCCGGCGGACATCAATCCGCGAACGACATTGTCGATCCGCTGGTTCACCGCCTCGTAGGTATGTACCCGGTTGTCGAAGAGGAAGCACTCACCGTTCGGCGCCTTCCGACGCTGCTCCGCCAGAAGCCGGCTGAGGGAGACCTGAGTGTGCGGTTGCATCTGGCCGAGACGCGCGAGACGCGGAAGAGCGCGCGTGGCCTCACCGGACAGTTCCACTGTGCCGCGAACCGCTCCCGAGGCGAATCCTGTGATCCCCTTGCCGACCCCCACACCGACTTCCGCGACCGAGGCCACCGTGTGGATGATGCGATCGCTGATCGACACTCCGGTCTCGCTGCCGAAGTGTTCGTCGTACCGCATGAGATCCACAGTCGACGGTTTTGGCCCCATACCCTCCTTCCACCGCACCCATTCACCGGTGGTCGGCCATGTGTGCGCGGCCGCCGCTGAACCGACCACGAGCCCGAAATGCCCTACCCTCAAAGTAGATTCGTACACATTGGCACGCGGTGCGGCCCGGCGAATCCCGCGGACCGCCAGCGGCTGCCCAATGTCGTCGACTTCACCGACGAACGCCATGATCGGGCAGGTGAGCTCGGCGAGTGACACGACGCGGTCCTTGATGACGAAACCGCCGGTCATCATCCGGTTGTGGACGATGAACTGCTTGAGCAGCTCCGCCACTGCGGGACCCGACCAGGCAACCCATCCCTCGGTCGCGAGAAACCGGCGCTGTTGTTCCCGTGGGAGGAGCGCCTCCCTGTCGTGCAGCTGCCGAAGAAATTCGAGACGGGACTTGAGGGTCTTCACCGGGTCGAGGAGCTGAAAACCGGTGCGCGCCATCCACCCGGACACCGCGAGACGGTTGAACACATGGTCCGCGAGGAAAGCGGCTGCGTCGCTGGCAAATCCGGCGGGAATTCCGAACGGCAGACCGGCCAGAGTGTCCACGGGGCTGCCGAAGGTGATCAGACTCGCAATGTTGCGACTGCGGCGGTAAGCAGCCGCCTGGTAGGCGAACATGCCACCCTGCGAATACCCCGAGAGATGGACGTCGCGGCCGGTGTGGGCACGGACCTTGTCGATGATCTCGCTGATCGCGACGATGTGATCGGCGAGATTTCTGTCCCATCCCCCCTCTTCGGTGTCCGGCGACCCGAAGTCGACAACCCAGGGATCGATCCCCATTCTGTGCAGGATGCCCACGGCGCCCTGATCGCGGGTCACGTCGTAGACGTCGGCCGACATCATCATCGGCGGCACCAGCACGATGGGAGGGCCGACCTCCGCCGGGTCGGTGTCGGGGAAGTATCGCCGGAGTCGATACATAGGCCGCCGTTCGACCACCTCGAACGGCGAGGTGGTCAGGTCTGTCTCGAGTCCGCCGAGGCGGACTACCTCCAAACCGTTCTGCGCCGTCGCCACTACCCGACGGATCGGGCCCTTTACCGTTTCGGTAGAAAAACCCACGAATACTCTCCCAGACTCTCGAACCGCGACGTACGTCTCACTGCCGCCGCCCTCACCCTACTGCGCCCGACGCGTCACACTGCCCTATTGGAGGGTCGACGACGGAGGCATCACCGGCACCATTCCCGCATGGACTCGGAGAGTCGGCGAACACCACCCAACTGCTCGGCTACCCGGATACCGGCCGTGCCACCGCGGGCGTTGCGCGACGCAATCGAGCCCTCGACCGTGAGCACCTCCCGAACGTCCGGCGTCAGGGAAGGATCGACTGCTGCCAGTTCCTCCTCGGTGAGATCCTCGAGGCCGACACCTCGTGCCTCGGCGACACGCACGCAGGCACCCGCCGCCTCATGGGCGACGCGGAACGGTACGCCCTGGCGTACCAGCCACTCGGCGATATCCGTGGCCAGCGTGAAACCGGCGGGCGCCAATTCCGCCATCCGGTCGGTGTGGAACTCGAGAGTCGAAATCAGCCCGGTGATCGCAGGCAGCAGCATCTCGAGTTGTGCCACCGAATCGAAAACCGGTTCCTTGTCTTCCTGCAGGTCCCTGTTGTAAGCGAGCGGCTGCGCCTTCAACGTGGCCAGCAGACCCGTCAGGTTGCCGATCAGCCTGCCCGACTTTCCGCGAGTCAGCTCGGACACGTCCGGATTCTTTTTCTGCGGCATGATCGACGAACCCGTCGACCAGGCATCGGCCAGCGTGATGTAGCCGAATTCCGGAGTGCTCCAGAGGATGACCTCCTCCGCCATCCGCGACAGATCCACGCCGATCATCGCGAGCACGAACGCGGCCTCGGCCGCAAAGTCCCGCGACGACGTCGCGTCGATCGAGTTCTCGGCCGAAGAGTCGAACGCGAGTTCCGCGGCGATCGCCTCGGGGTCGAGTCCGAGTGAGGACCCGGCGAGCGCCCCCGATCCGTACGGGGACACCGCGGCTCGCACGTCGAAGTCCCGCAGGCGCTGCACGTCTCGCAGCAAGGGGTGCGTGTGCGCCAGCAGATGATGTGCCAGCAGAACCGGCTGCGCGGCCTGCAGGTGCGTCTTGCCGGGCATCACCGCGGACGGATGCGCGGCCGCCTGCGTCGCGAGCGCATCCACGACGTCCAACACCCCGGCCGCGACCCGGCGGACCGCATCCCGCAACCACATGCGAAACAGCGTCGCCACTTGATCATTCCGTGAGCGACCCGCCCGCAGGCGTCCCCCGACTTCCGGGCCGACCCGATCGATCAGGCCCCGTTCGAGGGCGCCGTGCACGTCCTCGTCGGATTCACTCGGACCGAATGTTCCGCTCGCCACATCGGCTGCCAGGCTGTCCAGCCCACCCAGCATCGTCGTGAGGTCCTCGGCACTGAGCAGTCCCGCCTTGTGCAGGACCCGTGCGTGCGCCTGCGACGCCCGCACGTCATACGGTGCGAGAACCCAATCGAAGTGGGTCGACTTGCTCAGGGCCGCCATGGCGGCGGCGGGTCCGGACTCGAACCGACCGCCCCACAACGCACCTTCGTTGGTGCCGTGCGCCGTCATGCCTACAGGCCCAGATCGCGCTTCGCGGCGACCTTCGAGGACAGACCGTGGATCTGCACGAACCCCTTGGCGAACGACTGGTCGAAGGTGTCGCCCTCGTCGTAGGTGGCCAGGTTGAAGTCGTAGAGCGACTGGTTGCTCCGGCGGCCGTTGACGATGATCGCGCCGCCGTGCAGAACCAGGCGGATGTCACCCGAGACGCGCTCCTGGGTCTTCGCGATGAAAGTGTCCAGTGCCACCTTCAGCGGCGAGAACCACAGGCCGTCGTACACCAGCTCGCTCCAGCGCTGCTCCGTCTGCCGCTTGTAGCGGCCGAGTTCGCGTTCCTGCGTGACGTGCTCGAGTTCCTGGTGCGCATTGATCAGCACCATGGCGCCCGGAGCCTCGTAGATTTCGCGGCTCTTGATGCCCACCAGCCGGTCTTCCACGACGTCGAGGCGACCGACCCCCTGAGCGCCGGCGCGACGGTTCAGTTCCTGGATCGCTTCGAGGACCGACACCGGCTTGCCGTCGATCGCGACGGGGCGGCCTTCCTCGAAGCTGATGATCAGTTCGTCCGGGGCCTGCCAGTTGACGGTCGGGTCCTGGGTGTAGTCGTAGACGTCCTTGGTCGGTGCATTCCACAGATCCTCGAGGAAGCCGGTCTCGACCGCGCGGCCCCACACGTTCTGATCGATCGAGAACGGGGACTTCTTCGAGACATTGATCGGGATCTCGTTCTCCTCGGCGAACGCGATGGCCTTCTCACGGGTCCAGGCATAGTCGCGAACGGGAGCGATCACGTCGAGGTCAGGGGCCAGCGAACCGAACCCGACCTCGAAGCGGACCTGGTCGTTGCCCTTGCCGGTGCAGCCGTGCGCGACGGTGGTGCCGCCGTAGGCGCGGGCCGCGTCGACGAGATGCTTGACGATCAACGGGCGGCTGATGGCCGACACCAGGGGGTAACGATCCATGTACAGGGCGTTGGCCTGGATGGTCGGGAGGCAGTACTCGTCGGCGAATTCGTCCCGTGCATCCACCACGACCGACTCGACCGCGCCGCAGTCGAGCGCACGCTGGCGCACGACCTCCATGTCCTCGCCGCCCTGGCCGAGATCGATGGCGACAGCAACAACTTCCTTGCCCGTCTCCTTGCCGATCCAGCTGATGGCGACTGAGGTGTCCAGCCCGCCCGAGTAGGCGAGTACGACGCGATCGGCCATGGTCCTTGTGCTCCTTAGGTTGAAGATCTGTAGAGATGATTCAGTTGTCAGGCGAGGGATTCGATCTTCGCCGCGAGTTCCGCCCCGGTCAGCGGCTCACGGGCCACCACGAGAAGGGTGTCGTCGCCGGCTACGGTTCCCACGACGTCAGGTAATGATGCCCGATCGAGTGCACTCGCCAGATAGTGCGCCGCCCCGGGAGGCGTTCGCAGCACCGCCAGGTTGCCACTCGAGTCCGTGGACACCAGCAACTCCCCCAGCAATCGCGCCAATCTGTCCGTTCCGCCCGAGACTCCGCGCACCGGGTTCCCGTCCTCGGGTACCACGTACACGCCGGCGCCACCGTCGGCCGCGCGCAGCTTGACGGCCCCGAGTTCTTCGAGGTCACGGGAGAGCGTGGCCTGGGTGGCGTCGATCCCTTCGGCGGCCAGCAGGGACGCGAGCTCGGTCTGGCTGCGGACCGGGTTGGTCGAGAGGATCGCCACGATCCGGGCCTGACGCCCTGCCCGCGTCGGCGCGGTCGCCGCGTTGGTGGCACCCACTCGATGTGGCGGAACCGGACTCACGGACGATCCCCGGATCGTTGTGCGAGAAGCCACACCAGAAGCGCCTTCTGCGCGTGAAGCCGGTTCTCGGCCTCGTCCCACACCACGCTCTGCGGTCCGTCGAGCACAGCGTCGGTGATCTCCTCCCCGCGGTGGGCGGGAAGGCAGTGCAGAACCACAGCTTCGGAATCGGCTCGCGCGAGCAGTGCCTCGTCGACCTGGAAAGGGCGGAACGGTCCGACTCTGTCGAGCCCATCGTTCTCCTGTCCCATCGACGTCCACGTGTCGGTCACGAGTGCGTCCGCGCCCGCGACCGCCGAGTGCGCATCGCCCGTAAGCGTGATCGTGGCACCGGTCTCGGCCGCGCGTGCCCGCGCCACCTCGACTACCCACGGCAACGGCGCGAATCCGTCCGGGCTGGCGATCGTGACGTCGACGCCCGCGGTGACTCCGCCGAGCATGAGGGAGTGGGCCATGTTGTTGGCGCCGTCCCCGAGGTAGGTCAGTTTCAGACCCTTCAACGATCCCTTCCGCTCGGCCAGTGTCTGGAGGTCGGCCAAGACCTGACAGGGATGGAACTCGTCGGACAGGGCGTTCACGATCGGAATGCTCGCCCCGGAGGCCATCGACTCCAGGCGCTTCTGCCCGAACGTCCGCCAGACGACTGCGTCGACGTACCTCGACAGCACCCGGCCGGTGTCCTGGAGTGTCTCCTCGCGGCCGAGCTGGGTGCTGCGTCCGTCGACCACCACGGCGTGGCCGCCCAGTTGGGCGATGCCCATCTCGAACGAAAACCGGGTACGGGTGGAGTTCTTTTCGAAGATGACGCCGACACCGCGCGGGCCTTCGAGCGGGCGCTCCGCGAAGGGATCCTTCTTGAGCCGGGCTGCGAGGTCGAGAACCTCGGCCTGCTGGGCAGGGGTCAGGTCGTCGTCCCGTAGGAAGTGTTTCACCACGATCGTCACTGCTTTCCCGGCTGAGCGGCCGATTGCGCGTTGTCGAGGATTGCGGGCAGTGCCGCAACGAAGCCTTCGGCCTGATCGTCGGTCAGCACCAGCGGTGGAGCCAACCGGATGACACCGGGCTGTGCAGCATTGAGCAGGTAACCGGCCTCGCGCGCCGCGTTCTCCACTGCGGGTGCGACGTCCCGGGTGAGGACGATGCCGAGCAGCAACCCGGCGCCGCGGACGTGGTCGACCAAGGGGTGTCCGAGCCCCTCGATACCCGCAGACAGCGACTTCCCCAGTGCGTCGGCGCGGGAGACGAGGTCTTCCTCGGCGATCGTGCGGAGCACGGCGAGCGCCGCGGACGCGCACACCGGGTTCCCGCCGAAGGTGGTGCCGTGTTTACCGGGACCGAACAGATCTGCGGTCGCGCCCGTGGCGATACAGGCGCCGATCGGCATTCCCCCACCGAGTCCCTTTGCCAGCGTCATGACGTCGGGAATGATGCCGACGGACTGATGGGCATAGAACCAACCGGTCCGGCCGATCCCGGTCTGCACCTCGTCGAGCACCAGCAGCGCACCGCGGTCCGCGGTGATCTTCCTTGCACCGACCAGATACCCCTCCGGAGGAACGACGACGCCGCCCTCACCCATCATGGGTTCGAGGAAGACCGCCGCGGTGTCTTCGTCGACGGCGCGGTCCAGCGCATCGAGATCGCCGTACGGCACGTGCTCGACACCGGGCGGCATCGGCTCGAACGGGGCACGCTTGGCTGCCTGCCCGGTGAGCGCCAGCGCGCCCATGGTGCGGCCGTGGAAGGAGTTCTCCGCGGCGATGATCTTGGAGCGACCTGTCGCGCGGGCGAGCTTGAAAGCCGCCTCGTTGGCCTCGGTCCCCGAATTGCACAGGAAGACCCGGCCGGGTGCGCCCAGGTGCGAGAGCAATTCCTCCGCCAGGGCGATCGCGGGTTCGCTGGCATAGAGGTTGGACACATGTCCCAGCGTCGACAGCTGGTGGGTGACCGCCTCGATGATCGCCGGATGCGCGTGTCCGAGGATGTTGACAGCGATGCCGGCGAGAAGGTCCACGTACTGCTTACCCTCTGCGTCCGTCAGCACCGCGCCACGGCCGCCCGTAAGCGCGACCCGGGGGACGCCGTACGTGTTCATCAGCGCGCCCGACCACCGCTGCTGAAGTTCCGGAGTTCCGGTCATGACACAACTCCCTCGGTAGATGACGACGGTGTCGGGGTCACCATGGTTCCGATGCCCTCACCGGTGAAGAGTTCGAGCAGCACCGAATGTGGGATGCGCCCGTCGATCACGTGCGCGGTGGGTACACCGCCGCGGACAGCCCGGAGGCAGGCCTCCATCTTCGGCACCATTCCGGCGTCGAGACTCGGCAAGAGCTGGGCCAGCGCCGCAGCGTCGATCTGCGTGGCCAGCGAATCCCGATCCGGCCAGTTGGTGTACAGCCCCTCGACGTCGGTAAGGACGACCAGCTTCTCGGCACCGATTGCCTCGGCGAGCGCCGCTGCCGCCGTGTCGGCGTTGATGTTGTGCACGACGCCGTCCGAATCGGGCGCGATGGTGGAGACCACCGGTATCCGGCCGGCATGGATCAGGTCGAGCACCGCGTCCGGACTGACCGTCGTGACGTCACCGACGAGGCCGATGTCGGTGGGATTCCCGTCGACCATCACGGTGCGCTTGGTCGCAGTGAACAGATGGGCGTCCTCGCCGGAAATGCCGACCGCGTAGGGCCCGTGCGCATTGATCAGGCCCACGAGTTCGCGGCCGACCTGGCCGAACAACACCATCCGTACCACGTCCATCACCTCGGGCGTGGTGACCCGGAATCCACCCTTGAATTCGCCGGTCATTCCGAGCTTGGCGAGCATGGCATTGATCTGAGGTCCGCCGCCGTGCACGACGACCGGGTGGATTCCCACCGTGCGGAGAAACGCCATGTCGGCCGCGAACGCCGTCTTCAGTGCGTCGTCGATCATGGCGTTGCCGCCGTACTTCACGACCACGACCTTGCCACGGAACTGCTGCAGCCACGGCAGGGCCTCGGCGAGCACGTGTGCCTTCTGGTGATCGGTGATTCCGACCAGTGTTTCGCTGCCCGGGGTCATGACGAGTACGCCGAGTTCTCTTCGACGTAGGCGTGTGAGAGGTCCGTGGTCCGGATGGTCACGGCATGCGCGCCGACACCCAAGTCGATGTCGAGGGCGATGTCGACACCGCTCAGATCCACGTCACGGGCGCCGGGCGCACCGACCCCGTCGATACAGACCGGGGACCCATTGAACGAAACCGCGATCTTGTCCGGGTCCAACTCGATCGGTGCGATACCGATGGCGGCGAGCACACGCCCCCAGTTGGGGTCGGAGCCGAAGATTGCCGTCTTGACGAGGCTGTCGCGGGCCACGGTTCGGGCACCGATCAGGGCGTCGTTCTCGCTCGCGGCTCCACGGACGGTGACGCGCACCCGCTTGGTGACTCCCTCCGCGTCGGCCATCATCTGGTCGGCGAGGTCGTCACACACCGCGGTGACCGCGGCATCGAGTTCCGCCTGGCTGGGGGCGACGTTGCTCGCACCCGACGCCAAGAGCAGCACAGTGTCGTTGGTCGACGTCGCACCGTCGACATCGAGGCGGTCGAAAGTCACGCGGGTGGCCGCACGCAGAGCCGCATCGAGTTGGGCGGCGGTGGCCACCGCATCGGTGGTGATGACGCAGAGCATGGTGGCCAGCGCGGGGGCGAGCATGCCGGCGCCCTTCGCCATCCCGCCGACATTCCACTTGTCAGCGTGGTGCAAGGCCGACTGTTTCGGAACGGTGTCGGTGGTCATGATGGCGTAGGCCGCGTCCGTGCCACCCGAGATGCCGCCGGCCAGTTCGTGCACCGCCTCGGTGACGCCGGGAAGAAGCTTGTCCATGGGCAGCCGGTCGCCGATCAGACCCGTCGAGCACACCGCGACCTCGACCGCGCCGGTCTCGGTTCCCCAGTTACTGAGCGCGGACGCGACTTCCTCGGCCGTCCTGTGCGTGTCCTGGAATCCGCCCGCGCCCGTACAAGCGTTGGCCCCACCGGAGTTGAGTACGACTGCGCGCAGCCGGCCCGTCGTCAGGACTTGCTGTGACCACAGCACCGGGGCCGCCTTGACCTTGTTGGTGGTGAACACCCCCGCAGCTGCGAGCTCGGGACCTTCGTTGAGCACGAGCGCGAGATCGGCGTTTCCGTTGGCCTTGATGCCCGCCTTGATCCCCGACGCCCGGAACCCGGCCGGACCGGACACCCCTTGGGTGCGGACGAGTTTGCCGCCCGCGATGTCGCGGGTGTAGGCGGTGTCGATTCTGTCGTTGCTCACGGTGCGACTCCCACTGTCGAAAGCCCGGCGGTCTCGGGTAACCCGAGCGCGAGATTCATCGATTGCACGGCCCCTCCGGCCGTGCCCTTGGTCAAATTGTCGATCACGGCGACGACGACGAGCTGACCGGCGTCCGCATCGACTGCGACAGCGATCTGAACGGCGTTGGACCCGGTGACCGCGCCCGTCTGCGGCAGCATTCCCGCCGGAAGCACGTGCACGAAAGGTTCGTCGGCGTACGCCTTTTCGTAGATTGCCCGAATCTCGTCCTCGGATGCGGTGGTCACTGCCGTGCACGTGGCGAGGATGCCGCGGGGCATCGGCGCCAGCACCGGGGTGAACGACACGGTGACCCGTTCACCTGCGAGTGCGGACAGGTTCTGAATGATCTCCGGAGTGTGCCGGTGTACGCCGCCGACTCCATAGGCGCGCACCGAGCCCATCACCTCGGAGCCGAGTAGATCCGCCTTGGGTGCGCGGCCCGCACCGGACGCCCCGGTGACCGCGACGATCGTGACACGTGGTTCCACGACACCGGCCGCGACGGCGGGGGCCAGCGCCAGGCTCGACACCGTCGGGAAGCAGCCGGGCACGGCGATCCGTGTCGCTCCGGTGAGCTTTTCGCGCGCACCGGGTAGCTCGGGAAGTCCGTAGGGCCAGCTGCCGGCATGTGGGCTCTTGTAGTACCGCTCCCAGTCGTCGGCGTCGGAGAGCCGGAAGTCGGCGCCGCAGTCGATGATCACGGTGGATTCGGGCAGGGCCTTCGCGTATTGCGCCGAATTGCCGTGGGGCAAACCGAGGAAGACGACATCGTGGCCGCTGAGAGTCTCGACTGTGGTGTCCTCGAGAATGCGGTCGGCGAGCGGGAGGAGATGCGGGTGATGTGAGCCGAGACTCGATCCGGCGCTACCGCCGGCGGTGAGCGCGCCGATGAGGAGGGACCCGTCGGCGTAGGACGGGTGCCCCAGCAGCAGACGCAACACCTCGCCTCCGGCGTATCCGCTCGCGCCGGCGACGGCAATCCTGATCGGTTTTCCCGCGTGCTCAGTCATACGATTGATTATGCATCATCATGCAAGCTAATTCACGTCTGGGTGACCCCGAGCCGTGATCGGTCACTGCTTGCCGAGTGACCGCCTGATCTCATCCAGTTTGGCCTTGCCGGCTTTCTTCCGCGCTTCCCACTGTTCGTCCACCGATCGGCCGGACGGGCTTTCGTGCGCTAGTTCCGCCGACCCGATCGCCGTACCGACCCGCTCCTCGATCCGATCCCGCACACGATCGAACGTCGGGACGCCCCCCGCGGTGTAGTCGGGCTCGGGCAACCGCGGAGTGGTGTCCGGCACGATCTCCGCGGTGACGGGGTCTTCCGTCGGGACCGCGCTTCCGACGTCGACGGCGGCGAGGAGTGCCCCGAGGCCGGGGCGACCGGCGGCGACTGCCCGCACCACCGCGAGGAACTCGGCGTCGGTCAGCTCACTCGCCGCTGCTACGACGTCGCGCACTTCGGCCATCTGTCCCGCTCCTCACGCCCCCGCTGTGGTTCCCAGGCTACGGGTCAGCTGCGCAATTCGGCACCCACCGAGGCTGCGGCGGCCGCGACCGCAGCGTCGCGGGCTGCACTCGCCTCGTCCTCGGTCAGCGTGCGGTCCGCTCCGCGGAACCGGAGTGCGAAGGCGAGCGACTTCCTTCCGGGCCCGACCTGGTCCCCCTCGAAGACGTCGAACAGACGGATGTCCTCGAGAAGTTCACCGCCACCCGAACGCAGAGCCTCTTGCACGGTGGCCGCGGGCACGGTGGCATCGACGACGACCGCGACGTCCTGCAGCACAGCAGGGAATGGCGACACCTTCGGGGCGGGAAGATTCTCCACGAGTGGAAGGGTGTCGAGGTCGATTTCGACAGCGCACGTGCGCGGCGGCAACCCTGCCCGCTCGAGGACAGCGGGGTGAAGCTCACCGGCATGCCCGACGACGACCCCGTCGAGCAACAACTCCGCGCCGCGTCCCGGGTGCCACGGTAGATACTGCGTCGCGCGGAACTCGAGTTCGACTCCTGCTGCGGACGCGACTGCGCGAGCGGCAGCGAATGCATCACTCGCTTCGGCGGGGCGACCCGGGCCCCAGGGTCCGCTCGGTTCGCGCATCCCGGTGAGCACGGCTCCGACGTGTACCGGCTGCGCCGGCAGCGACTGCAGCAACTCGGCAATCTCGTCGTCCGTCGGCCGGCGATCGACCGGGAGGACACCGACCGGCTTCGTGTCGGGACCGGGCAACACGACCTGCGCGATGCCGAAAAGCGACAGGTCGCGCTGGCCGCGGGAGACGTTGCGAGCAAGAACCTCGAGGAGCCCGGGCAACAGGGTCGTCGCCAACTCCGGGCGGTCCGACTCGAGCGGGTTGAGCACCCTGACGGTGTTTCGGCGCGGATCTTCCGGGTCCAGTCCCCACGAGTCGAAGACGGCAGCGGGAAGGAATACCGGCGGAAGCACCTCGACGTATCCGGAGAAGGCGAGCGCCCTGCCGACGGCGCGCTTGCGGCGCTGGGCGGGTGTCAATCCGCGGCCGGCAGGCGCCGCGGGAAGCACCGACGGGATCTGCTCGAGCCCCTCGAGACGCAGTACCTCCTCGACGAGGTCGGCGGGCTGGACGAGGTCGGGCCGCCACGAGGGCGGGGTGGCCACCAACTGCCCTTGCCCACCGTCGCTGACGCCGACTTCGACGTCGCAACCGATCTGCGTCAGCCTGCGTGCCGCCGTGCCGTTCGGGTAGGTCACCCCGGCGACGCGGTCCGGCAGGTCGATGTCCATCCGGATCGGCGCTGTGCCGGTGACCCCACCGACATCGGTGAGGACCGGCTCGATGCGTCCGCCGGCGATCTCGACCAGTAACGACGCCGCGCGGTCGAGGGCGGCCACAGGGATCCGAGGGTCGACCACGCGCTCGAATCGCTTGCTCGCCTCGCTGGACAACTTGTGCCGACGTGCCGTCTTGAACACCGCAAGCGGATTCCAGGTGGCCGCTTCGAGGAGGATGTCGGTGCTCGCGGAGTTGACCTCGGTGGTCGCTCCACCCATGACACCGGCGAGAGAGATGACGCCGGAGTCGTCGGCGATGACGACGTCCTCGGGGTCGAGGACCCGCTCGACCTCGTCCAGGGTGGTCAATTTCTCGCCGTCCACCGCTCGGCGCACCACGAGGTCGCCGCTGATCTTTGCGGCATCGAACGCGTGTAGTGGCTGACCCAACTCGAGCAACACGTAGTTGGTGACGTCGACGGCCGGCGAAATAGGCCGGACCCCCGACAGCAACAGGCGTCGCTGCAGCCACCACGGGCTGGCCGCCGTCGGATCGATACCCGTGACCCGCCGTGCGGCGAACCGGGTGGCCTGCGTGTCGGGGTCGACGCGCACGGGCCATGCCTCGCCCTCGGCGGGATATGCAGGCACCACCGCAGGGTCGAGGTACTCGAGATCGAACCCACACGCGAGTTCACGGGTCAGCCCGCGCACCGAGAAGCAGTAACCACGGTCCGGCGTGATGTTCAGCTCGATGATGGTGTCGTCCAGACCCAGCAGAGCATTCGCGTCGGCACCCGGAGCCGCGGCCCCCGGCTCGAGTACCAGAATTCCCGAGTGGTCCTTGCCGATGCCGAGTTCGGCCACCGAGCAGATCATTCCGTCGGAAACCTGCCCGTACGTCTTGCGGGACGCAATCGCGAAGCCGCCCGGAAGCACTGCGCCGGGAAGTGCGACGATCACCAGATCGCCCTCCGCGAAGTTACGGGCACCGCACACGATGCCCTGCGGTTCCGGTCGACCGACGTCGACTTTGCAGAAGCGGATGGGCTTCTTGAACTCAGTGAGCTCGGTGATCTCGACAACCTTGCCGACGACGAGCGGGCCGTCGACGGCCTCGAGGCGATCGACCTCCTCCACCTCGAGACCGACGCGGACGAAGCCCGCGTCCAACTCCTCCGCGGTGACGCCCCACTCCGGGGTGGCACGCTGCAGGATCTCGGTCAGCCAGGATTGCGCTACTCGCACGTCTGCTCAGCTCTCTCGTTCGTGAAATGTCGTGACTGTGGACGGATGCGGCGCGATCGCGCTCAGCCCTGGACGCCGAAGGGCAGCGTGAACCGCACGTCACCCTCGACGATGTCGCGCATGTCCGGGATGCCGTTCCGGAACTGCAGCGTGCGTTCGAGACCCATACCGAACGCGAAGCCGCTGTACACGTCGGGGTCGATCCCGCAGGCGCGCAACACGTTCGGGTTGACCATCCCGCAGCCACCCCACTCGACCCAACCGGCGCCGCCCTTCTTGTTCGGGAACCAGACATCCACCTCCGCGGAGGGTTCCGTGAAGGGGAAGTAGTTGGGACGCATCCGGGTTCGGGTGTCCGAGCCGAACAGCGCCCGGGCGAAGGCGTCGAGCGTGCCCCGCAGGTGGGCCATCGTGAGGCCCTTGTCGACGGCGAGGCCCTCAACCTGATTGAAGACAGGGGTGTGCGTGGCGTCGAGTTCGTCGGTGCGGAAGGTTCGTCCGGGGCAGACCACATAGATGGGAAGTTCCCGGGAGAGCATCGTGCGCACCTGAACCGGCGACGTATGCGTGCGCAGTACCTGACGCGACCCCTCCGGGGCGATGTGGAAGGTGTCCTGCATCGTCCGCGCGGGATGGTCGGGAAGGAAGTTGAGCGCGTCGAAGTTGAAGTGCTCGGTTTCTACTTCCGGCCCTTCGGCGACCTCCCACCCCATGCCCACGAACACGTCCGCGACCTGTTCGGAGATGATGCTGATCGGGTGCCGGGCCCCTACCGGCTGACGCTGCGACGGCAACGTGACGTCGATGGCCTCGGCGACGAGCACTGCAGCATCACGTTCGGCCAGCAGAACGGCGCGCCGATCGTCGAAAGCCGCGCTGATCCGGGTGCGGGCGACGTTGACGCGCTTCCCTGCGTCGGCCTTCTCCTTACCCGGAAGGGCTCCGAGTCCACGGCGAGCGAGGGCGATGGGCGACTTGTCCCCCAAGTGGTCGACTTTCGCCTTGGCAAGGTCGTCCAGGTTCGCGGCGGCGGAGAATGCTTTCTCGGCGTTTTCCGCTGCCGCAGTCAAGGCCTCTTCGGTGAGCGCACTCGCATCGACCTCGGGTGACGCAGCGCCCTCTTTTTTAGCCACGACCGGTGCCACTCCTTCAGTTCTTCTCGGCAGACTCTCGACGAGCCGAAACGGCCCCTCGGGAGAATCCTATGCGATCGAAAATTTCCGTTTCAGCTGTCGGTTCGCGTGCTGTTCTGGACTCGTGCACTCGAGTACAGGCAGATAGCTGCCGCGGTCGCCAGATTCAGGCTCTCGGCACGGCCGTGGATCGGGATGCGCACCCGGTGATCCGCCCTCGCCGCCACGTTCACATCGAGGCCGTGGGCCTCGTTCCCGAACAACCACGCCGTCGGACGCGACAACAGGTCGTCGGCGTCGTCGAGGTCTACTTCACCGTCCGCCGCGGTGGCCAGCAACTGAATGCCTGCCGCGCTGATCGCGTCCAGAACAAGAGCCGTATTCCGTTCACGCACCAGCGGAAGATGGAACAAGCTGCCCGCGGACGCGCGAACGCACTTCCCGTTGTGCGGGTCGACGCTGTCGCCCGCCAGAATGGCAGCGTCTGCACCCACCGCATCGGCTACCCGGATAACTGTCCCTGCATTGCCCGGTTCTGCCACCGCGACCGGGACCGCAAGTAGCCGCGTGCCTGGACCCACCGCCTCCGACAGCGGAACGTCGAGGAGGTCACAGACGGCGACCAGTCCGGGTGGAGTGACCGTGTCGCTGAGACCACGCACCGCCCGGTCCGTCACCAGCGCCGTCCGAACTCCGATGGTCTCGGCCCGGCCGATCAACTCGGCGTACCGCTGCAGCGCGTCCTCGGTGTAGAACAGATCGTGCACGGCGCGGGTACCCAGGGCCTCCCCCACCGCGTTCTCCCCCTCCACGAGGAAGCGCCCTGCCTTGCGCCGTTCCGCCGCACGCAGGAGCTTCACAGCAGAAACGACCCGCGGGGTGCGCTCGGTGAGCGGGTCCACGGGTCGTTTCCGGTCTGCTGAACTGCGGGGTGCGAGACTCAGGCTGCTTCTCCGGCCGGAGCGTTCACATCAGCCGGGAGCGCTGCCTTGGCAAGAGCCACGAGACCGGCGAACGCAGCGGCGTCCGACACGGCGAGCTCGGCCAGGTTCTTACGGTCCACCTCGATCTCGGCAAGACGCAGACCCTGGATCAGACGGTTGTACGTGATGTCGTTCGCACGTGCAGCAGCGTTGATACGCGTGATCCACAGCTTGCGGAAGTCGCCCTTGCGCGCACGACGGTCACGGTAGGCGTACGTCAGCGAGTGGAGCTGCTGTTCCTTGGCCTTGCGGTACAGACGTGAGCGCTGTCCGCGGTAGCCGCTGGAGGCTTCGAGAATCGAACGACGCTTCTTCTGGGCGTTTACCGCCCTCTTTACGCGTGCCACTGAAAAATCCTGTCAATCTTGGGGCAGCTAGCTGCCCCGGGTGGTCAGTAAAAGGGGTGTCGACTCAGATGTCGAGCAGGCGCTTGATGCGCGGGGTGTCAGCCTTGCTGACGACAGCCGTGCCATCGAGGCGACGAGTCACCTTGGTGGGCTTGTGCTCGAGCAAGTGGCGGCGACCGGCCTTCTGGCGCAGGATCTTTCCGGTGCCGGACACCTTGAATCGCTTCGCGGTGCCGCTGTGGGTCTTCGACTTGGGCATGGAGTCCTCAGTTCTGTGTTTCCGGATCTGAACATCCGGATCGTGCTGGTGGAGTCGGACTAGCTGGTGGGCGCTTCGCCGGGCGCACTTCCGCCCGCCGGCTCCGACGGCGCCTGTTCGGCCGGCGCCGGAACTGCACGCTGAGCCGGAGGCGCTGCTGCGCTTTCCTGCGCCTTGACGCGTGTCTTCGCGCCCTTGTGCGGAGCGAGCACCATCGTCATGTTCCGGCCGTCCTGCTTGGCGGACGTCTCGACGAACCCGAGATCGGCAACGTCTGCACCGAGACGCTGCAGCAACCGGAAGCCGAGTTCCGGCCGCGACTGCTCACGTCCACGGAACATGATGGTGACCTTGACCTTCGACCCGGCCTCGAGGAAGCGAACGACATTCCGCTTCTTGGTCTCGTAGTCGTGATCGTCGATCTTCGGACGGAGCTTCTGCTCCTTGATGACCGTGAGCTGCTGGTTCTTCCGCGACTCACGCGCCTTCTGCGCTGCCTCGTACTTGAACTTGCCGTAGTCCATGATCTTGCAGACCGGCGGGCGAGCGTCGGGGGCCACCTCGACCAGGTCGAGATCGGCCTCGAGGGCCAAGCGGAGTGCATCTTCAACACGCACGATGCCAACCTGTTCACCTCCGGGTCCGACGAGGCGGACCTCGGGAACTCGGATGCGATCGTTGATGCGGGTCTCAGTGCTGATGGGGCCTCCTAGGTTGAACGGTCTGGTCTCGAGACCGCCAGCAGCCCGTACGCCCGGATTCCCAACAAAAAAGCCCCGCTGCGGTGAGAATTCACCATGCGGGGCCCGATGTCGACCGATCAGACAATCTCACGGCTTGCGCCGCTCCACCATCTCCTCGCGTGAGGAACCTGAATCGAGGCTCGCCTCGAAGCAGGTGACCGGACCACTGAACTGCAGTTTCACTGCCGCGCAGAGGTGGGAGTCGGACTCCACTTGCTGCCCCCGACAAAATCCGAAGGCGGTCGTTGGGTCAAGGGTAACATTTGCGCACCTCGTCGGCTAATCGACACCGGTGCGTTGCGGGTGAACGCCGAGATGGAAAGCTCTTCCGCATGACGCAGAACTCCGACGACGCCGTTACCGGCGGTGGCCTGAATGACAACGGGGGCCAGAATACCGAAGTGCGTGAGCTGGCCGAAGTGCCCGCAGTCGAGGTGATCAGCCGCGCAGCAGTCATGCTGATGAGTTCGGCGGCCGAAAAGCTCGGCCTGTCGGATCCGGACCCCGAATCCAGTCCGCACCTCGACCTCGACGAGGCCCGGCGCGTCATCACCGCACTCGCCGGCCTGGTCACTGCCTCGATCGAATACCTCGGACCGCACGCCGGACCCATCCGCGAGGGATTGCAGGCACTGCAGCGCGCATTCCGTGAGGCTTCGTCGCATCCCGACGAACCCGGCAAGGGTCCCGGCGAGAAGTACACCGGCCCGGTGTACTGAGGGGCGAGGCGATGACAACTTCCGCTCCCACGCAGGCGCACATCGTCCTTGTTCCCGGTTTCTGGCTCGGCGCGTGGGCCTGGGAGTCGGTCGCGGCCGACCTGCGGGACCGCGGCCATCATGTGACGGCCGTGACACTGCCGGGACTCGACTCGGTCGATACGGATCGCAGCGGCATAGGCCTCGATGATCACATCTCAGCGGTAGCCGGCGCGGTCGCAGCCACACCAGCGTCGGAGCGGGCAGTCCTCGTCGCCCACAGCGGTGCAGGTCCGGTGGCCTACGCCGTGACTGATCGCATCCCGGACGCGCTGGCGCGAGTCATCTACGTCGACTCAGGTCCTCTTCAGGACGGCGCAGCCCTGCGGAACGACCTCGATCCGTCAGCCACGGAGCTTCCGCTGCCCGGCTGGTCGGAGCTGGAAGCCGAGGGCAACAGCCTGGAGGGACTGGACAAGGCCATGCTCGAGACATTCCGCAGTCGAGCCGTGCCCGAACCCGCAGGGCCCGCCAGGGCCACGTTCGCACTGAGAAACAGCCGCCGCCTGGAGGTGCCCACCACAGTGATCTGCACCAGCTTCCCGTCCGAGGCCATCCGGCAGCTGGCCGGCGTGGGCCACCCAATGGCCGCCGAACTGGGCCGGATCACGAACGTCGACTACGTCGACCTTCCCACCGGCCACTGGCCGATGTGGTCGCGGCCGGCCGACCTCGCCGAGGAGATCGACGCGGCCGCCGCTCGATAGTCGACGTCAGCCCACTGCCGCGGTGTTCTTCGGTGCCCGCTTCCGCGACGTCACCGACTTCACCGCAGTGGTGGCTTTCGCGGAACCGGCCTTCGGCGAGGCCGGGGATTTCGCCGAAGCAGCTTTCGCCGACTTGCCCGCTCTGGCCGGCTTCTTCTTCTGCGCAGGTGTCACCGCGAGAACGCTGTCGAGGAACTTTCCGGTGTAGCTCTCGGGGACCTGAGCCACCTCTTCCGGGGTGCCCTGGGCCACCACCGTTCCCCCGCCGGATCCACCTTCCGGTCCCATGTCGACCACCCAGTCGGACGTCTTGATCACGTCGAGGTTGTGCTCGATGACGATGACGGTGTTGCCCTTGTCGACCAACCCGTTGACGACCCCGAGCAGCTTGCGGATGTCCTCGAAGTGCAGACCAGTCGTCGGCTCGTCGAGGATGTACACCGTGCGCCCCGTCGACCGTTTCTGCAGTTCCGCGGCGAGCTTCACGCGCTGCGCCTCACCCCCGGACAACGTGGGTGCCGGCTGACCGAGGCGCACATACCCGAGGCCGACCTCCACCAGCGTCTTCAAGTAGCGATGGATCGAGGTGATCGGCTGGAAGAAGTCCGCGGCTTCCTCGATGGGCATGTCGAGCACTTCGGCGATGGTCTTGCCCTTGTAGTGCACTTCGAGGGTCTCCCGGTTGTACCGCGCGCCGTGGCATACCTCGCACGGAACGTAGACGTCGGGCAGGAAGTTCATTTCGATCTTCAGGGTGCCGTCGCCGGAGCATGCCTCGCACCGACCGCCCTTGACATTGAACGAGAATCTGCCGGGCTGGTATCCGCGCACTTTCGCTTCGGTCGTGGACGCGAACAGAGTGCGGATCTTGTCGAACACGCCGGTGTACGTGGCCGCGTTCGATCGCGGTGTGCGTCCGATCGGCGACTGGTCGACCTGCACCAGCTTGTCGAGCTGATCGAGCCCGTTGATGCGGGTGTGACGACCGGGCACCTGCCGCGCACCGTTGAGTTTGTTGGCCATGACGGTGGCAAGAATGTCGTTGACGAGTGTCGACTTGCCGGAGCCGGAGACACCGGTGACCGCCGTGAGTACACCCAGCGGGAAGCTCACATCGATACCGCCGAGGTTGTGTTCCCGCGCGCCGATGACGGTGACCTGGCGTTTGCGGTCCACGGGACGCCGAATGGCCGGAACCTCTATGTGGCTGCGGCCCGACAGGTAGGCGCCGGTCAGCGACTCCTCGCACTCGAGCAGTTCCTCGTACGGGCCACTGTGGACGACCTTGCCTCCGTGTTCACCGGCGAGCGGGCCGATGTCGACGACCCAGTCCGAGGTCCGGATGGTGTCCTCGTCGTGCTCGACCACGATGAGAGTGTTGCCGAGGTCCCGCAGACGCGTAAGGGTCTCGATGAGTCGACGGTTGTCGCGCTGATGCAGGCCGATGGACGGCTCGTCCAGCACGTACAGCACACCCACCAGGCCGGAGCCGATCTGCGTCGCCAGCCGGATGCGCTGCGCTTCACCACCGGACAGCGTGCCTGCGGCACGCGCAAGGGACAGGTATTCGAGTCCGACGTCGAGGAGGAATCCGAGACGGGCCTGAACTTCCTTCAGCACCTGACCGGCAATTGCTTCCTCACGACTGCCCAATGTGAGGCTGTTGAGGAAATCGGCACAATCGGAGATCGACAGCTCACACACTTCAGCGATCGACTTCTTGCCGAACTTCTCGCTCGCAATGGTGACGGAGAGAATTTCCGGACGCAGACGTGCGCCAGCACACGCGGGACACGGTGTGTCGCGCATATAGCCGTCGTACCGCTCCTTCATCTGATCCGACTCGGTCTGGTCGAGGCGGCGGTGCAGGAAGGGCATGACCCCTTCGAACTCGGCGTAGTACGAACGGGTACGCCCGTACCGGTTCTTGTACCGGACGTGCACCTGCTCCTCGCTACCCTCGAGGATGGCTCGGCGCGCCTTCGCCGGAAGCTTGTTCCACGGCGTCTTCATATCGAAGCCGAGGATGTCTCCCAAGCCGGACAACAGCCGTCCGAAGTACTCGGAACTCTGCCCCATCGACCAGGGTGCGATGGCGCCGTCCTCGAGAGACAACTCGGGGTCCGGCACGACAAGGTCGGGGTCGACTTCCTTGCGGATGCCGAGACCGGTGCATTCCGGGCAGGCACCGTACGGGGAGTTGAACGAGAAGGAACGCGGCTCGAGGTCGTCGATGGACAGGGCATGGCCGTTGGGGCATGCGAGCTTCTCCGAGAAACGGCGTTCACGATCGGCGGCATTTTCTTCGCGATCGACGAAGTCGAGCACGACGATGCCTTCGGCGAGCCGCAGTGCCGTCTCGACGGAATCGGTGAGGCGCTGTTTGGAACTGGCCTTGACGGTGAGACGGTCGACGACCACCTCGATATCGTGCTTTTCCTGCTTCTTCAGCTTCGGCGGATCGGTGAGCGGATACACCACCCCGTCTACCCGCACACGCGAATAACCCTGGACGTTCAGTTGATCGAAGAGGTCGACGAACTCACCCTTGCGGGTGCGGACCACCGGAGCGAGTACCTGAAAGCGGATGCCCTCTTCCATGTCGAGCACCTGGTCGACGATCTGCTGCGGCGTCTGCCGGGCGATCTGCTCACCACACACCGGGCAGTGAGCCGTGCCTGCCCGCGCGTAGAGGAGTCGAAGGTAGTCGTAGACCTCGGTGATCGTACCCACGGTGGAACGCGGGTTCCGGTTGGTCGACTTCTGGTCGATGGACACCGCGGGCGACAAGCCCTCGATGAAGTCGACGTCCGGCTTGTCCATCTGACCGAGGAACTGGCGTGCGTATGCCGACAGCGACTCGACATAGCGTCGCTGACCCTCGGCGAAGATCGTGTCGAACGCCAGGCTCGACTTACCAGAGCCCGACAAGCCGGTGAACACGATCAGGCTGTCGCGGGGTAGATCGAGATCGACCCCTCGCAGATTGTGCTCACGGGCACCCCGCACGATAAGGCGATCCGCCACTCCAATTCCCTTCATTGTTCGACGGCCGAGGACGCTGCGCGTTCGTCGGGTCCTCCAGCCGTGTCATGGTAAGCGCGGCCACCGACACGTTTCCGCCGGACGGATGGCCGCCTGCCACTCACCTGCCTGTATTCGACGGTAGCCTCCCCACCATGACCGAGCAGCCCATGGTGATAGAAGACTCGTATACCGGCCACGTCTCCCCCGGCTCGGCGCCTCGACGCCGGACCGTTCCCGGAGCCACGATCACGAAGATGTCCGTCGGCCCCATGGACAACAACGTGTACCTGGTCGTCTGTTCCGCGACCGGAAAATCGGTCCTGATCGACGCCGCCAACGAGGCCGAACGGCTCGAACAGTTGATCCGCGAACACGCACCCTCCCTCGAACTGATCGTGACGACCCACCAGCACGGTGACCACTGGCTCGCCCTCGAAGCGGTCACTACCGCGACCGGAGTACCCACGGCCGCCCATCCCCTCGATGCGGAAGCACTGCCGGTCCGGCCCGACCGTCTCCTCGACGACGGCGACACCCTGTCCATCGGTGAGGTCACCTTCGACGTGATCCACCTCGCGGGTCACACCCCCGGTTCGATCGCACTGGCGTTCGCGGAGGCGGGCAATGGACGCACTCACCTGTTCACCGGCGACTCTCTCTTCCCCGGCGGAGTCGGCAAAACCGCTGATGCGGACATGTTCGCGTCGTTGCTGAACGATGTGGAGCAGAAGTTGTTCGCTCGCTATCCCGACGACACCGTCGTCTACCCCGGTCACGGCGACGACACCACCCTCGGTACCGAGCGTCCGCACCTCGGCGAGTGGCGCGACCGCGGTTGGTGAACCGCCCGACTGGGTACTGGGGAAGGGGCAGCCGGTCGGAAGTACAAGACTGTCGTACTCGGGACGGCTGCCTCGAACTCTCGTTAGTGTGAGACGGGAGAAACTCGATGATTGGGAGGCTAGGAATGCTTGTCCGTCGTATCGCTCGCCCACTGCTGTCGGCCGTGTTCATCAGCGGAGGGATCGATGCACTCCGAAATCCGGCACCGAGGGCCCAGGCCGCAGGACCGCTGATCGACAAGTCAACCGAAACGCTTCCTGAGTCCGTCACACAGAAGATCCCGTCCGACCCGGAGACGCTGATCAAGATCAACGCAGCCGTGCAGATCGGCGGTGGTGTTCTGCTCGCCACGGGCAAGGCGCCTCGTCTCGCGTCCCTGGCGCTGGCCGGAAGCCTGATTCCCACGACGGTGGCGGGCCACGCCTTCTGGAACGAGACCGATCCGGCCGCGAAAGCTGCCCAGCGCACCCAGTTCCTCAAGAACGTCAGTTTGCTCGGTGGTCTGCTGATCGCCGCAGTCGACACGGAAGGCAAGCCGTCGCTGGGGTGGCGTGGGCGCCGCGCCGCACGAGCAGCCCAGGCCAGTGTGGCGGCTGCGCTTCCACTCGGATCGAGCGACGATCATCACGGACCTGAGATCGCCGAGGCTCTGGCCGCGGCGGCGGAGCGGGCCAGGGTGCTTTCCGGTGAAGCCGCGGAGCGCGGTTCCGACCTGCTGGAGATCGCCAAGGAACGTGTGACGCCCATCGCGAAGGTCGCGGCGGACCGCGGCGCGGAGTGGGTGGACGTTGCCAAGGACCGCGGCGCGGAGTGGGTCGACGTCGCCAAGGACCGCGGCGCGGAGTGGGTGGATGTCGCCAAGGACCGCGGCCCTGTGCTGGCCGAACTCGCTCGGGAGAAGGGTGCCGACTTGGCAACGGTGGCCGTAGAACGAAGCGAGGTTGCGGGCAAGGCCGCCCGCAAGCAGGCGGAAATCGCCCGTAAGCAGGCCGAAATCGCCCGCGAGAAGGCGGAGCTCGCGTTGGAGAAGGCGCGCGCCAAGAAGATCGATCTGACGCACTGACGTCATTCTGCGGCGTCGACGCCCGCCGCAGACCATCTGATCGGCCCCGGAGAATGCCCTGACCTGCGACATCGGCGGGAGCACTCCGGGGCCGACTAGACTGTCCAGGCACTTTTGCAGCCGCGCCGGATCTGCAGCCGAACCAGTCAAGGAGACCTCTTGCCCGACCAGGACACGTCACGCGACGAGCGCGAGCTCGAGCAGCAGTACGTGACGATGCTCTACCACCGACTGGACGGGCTTCGCGACTATGCGGCCACCCGGTTGAGCCGTGTTCTGCTCGAGACTGGCGGTACCCCCCAGGCACGCAGTGAGCGCGAATCGTTCAACCAGCTCTACACCGAGGACCTCGCCAAGTATGACGCCGCCGAAAACGGCCTCTGCTTCGGAAAGATCGATCTGGATGGAGAGCACCGTTACATCGGGCGTCTCGGCATCCTGGACGAGGAAAACGACTACGAGACCATGCTGCTCGATTGGCGTGCGCCTCTGGCGCGCCCGTTCTACCTCGCGACCCCCGCCGCACCCGATGGTGTGACGCGACGCCGCCACATCCGTACGCGAAGCAGACGCGTGACGGCGGTCAACGACGAGTACTTGGATCTCGCGGCCGCGGAGGCCGCCGGGACCGTCACCGGTTCCGACGGTGTCGCGGGTGAGAGCGCCCTGCTGGCCGCATTGAACGCTGCCCGCACCGGGCAGATGAACGACATCGTCGAGACCATCCAGGGTGAGCAGGACGCCATCATCAGGTCCGAGCACAAGAGCGTGCTCGTGGTGCAGGGCGGTCCCGGTACGGGAAAGACCGCTGTGGCCCTACATCGCGCCGCCTACCTTCTGTACACCTACCGTCAGCAGCTCGCGAAAGCCGGTGTCCTCATCATCGGCCCGAACGCCACGTTCCTCGACTACATCGGCCAGGTCCTGCCGTCGCTCGGTGAGACAGGCGTGCTGCTCTCCACTATCGGCGACCTCTACCCCGGTGTCCGTGCCACGCGCGAGGACAGTCTCGAGGCCGGAACGATCAAGGGCTCCCTCGACATCCTCGATGTGCTGAAGAAGGCGGTCCGGGACAGGCAGGAGGTGCCGGCGCGGCCGATCGAGCTGACCTTCGACACCTACCGAATCACGTTGGATCGCAAGGTGGTCACGCGTGCCCGTGGCCGGGCGCGGTCGTCGCGGCGTCCCCACAACCTGGCCCGGCCGATCTTCGTGTCGGCGGTGATCGACGCCCTCGCCCAGCAACTCGCCGACACGCTCGGCGCCAACGTCGTCGACGGCGGCAACCTCCTCAGCCGGGAGGACATCGCCGACATGCGCGATGAGATGCGTGAAGACCCGGACATCATGAGCGCGATCAGCGCTCTGTGGCCGGAGCTGACTCCGCAGCGGGTCCTCGCAGAGCTGTTCGCCTCGCCGAAGCGACTGGCCGACGCCGCGCCCCAGTTGACCGAGACTCAACGCGCCGCATTGCACCGCACCGAGTCCGGAGGGTTCAGTGCCGCCGACGCACCGCTACTGGACGAACTCGCCGAACTCCTCGGAGTGGACGACGCCGCCGAACGGGAACGGGCGCGGCGGCAGTGGCGGGCTCAGATCGCCGATGCGCAGGGCGCACTCGACATTCTCACCGGTTCTGCGCCCCAGGATCTCGAAGACGAGTTGGATCCGGAAATCCTCATGGCCTACGACCTCATCGACGCGAGCCAGCTCGCCGAGAGACACGACGTGGGAGCACACCAGACGACGGCCGAGCGTGCGGCCGGTGACCGCACCTGGACCTACGGACACGTGATCGTCGACGAGGCACAGGAGCTGTCCGAGATGGCTTGGCGCATGCTGATGCGTCGCATCCCGAATCGATGGATGACCCTGGTCGGTGACACCGCCCAAACAGGTGACCCCGCCGGAACATCCTCTTGGCAGCGGATATTGGAACCGTACGTTGCCCAACGCTGGAAGCTGACGGAGCTGACAGTCAATTACCGCACCCCGGCAGAGATCATGACAACGGCGCGCCGGGTGCTCGCCGAGATCGATACCGAGCAGACGGTACCGCGCTCGGTCCGGGAATCCGGCTTCGTGCCGTGGTCCCGAAACGTGGCCACGTCGGACGTGGCGGACACGGTCCGTACTTGTGTGGCAGAGGAAACCGGCCCTGGCACCACGGCCGTGATCGGGGATCACGGCCTCGTGTCGGCCCTCGCGGATCTTCGCTCCGATTCGGTGAGCGTCCTGACCGTGAAGGATGCCAAGGGCCTGGAGTTCGACTCGGTGCTGATCGTCGAACCGCAGAGCATCGTCGACGAGTCGCCGCGGGGAATGAACGACCTCTACGTCGCGCTCACTCGCGCCACTCAGCGTCTCGGGGTGGTCCACGCGCGGCCCCTGCCCGCGGCGTTGTCCGATCTGACACCCGCAACGGTGGCGAACCCGTCGTGACGTCGTTCGGACGGAGCTTGCTGATCTGGTGCGCCTGTGCCCTCGGAACTGTGGCATTCAGCGCCTGCTCCCAGGCCACTGCCGCCGACGACACGTCGACAAGCCCGGCAGCGACGACAACCGCGTCCAGCAGCCTCGACGCCCGTGGATTGCGGTATCAGCAGACATTGGTCGATGCTGGACTCCCCGCCATGCCGGCGGACACCGTCATGGCCATCGCCAACGGCGTCTGCGGGCAGCTGTCCCGGGGAACCGATGAGGCGACCATCATGGAGCACTTGACGCCGATGGCGCAGTTCGCCTCGGCCGCATCGGATACGCACCTGACCACCGAGCAGGTGGCGCGGGTATTCCTCGATGCAGCCGAGGCGAATTACTGCTGACTGATCAGGCGCCGCTCAGCGGACCGTGTGGACGATCAGAACGTCGGACGTGGACTTGCGGGCCGCATCCGAGGGAACGGAGCCGAGCAGTCGTCCGGTCAACGTGTTGAGGCCGCGGTTTCCGATCACCAGAAGCCCGCCGTCGACCTCGTCGACCAACGCGAGAAGGGACTCGACGGGCGCACCCACGACTGCGCGTTCCACGACATCCTTGGCCCCGGTGGCGTGGGCGCGCTCCTTCGCGGTACGCAGGATCTCGTATGTGGGCGCGGAACCAGTGATCTGGTAGGCCTCGTCGCCCAGCGCATCAGCCGCATGGCCGACGTCCTTGGGATCAGCCGGGTAGTACGCACACGCGATGATCAGCTTGGCGCCGGCGTCCCCCGCAATGGCAGCGGCCTTCTCGACGGCCCGAAATGACGACTCGGAGCCATCGGTTCCGACGACAACGGTCCGGTAGGCGCTCATTCATTCCTCCATGTCTGGGGTGGTCACTTGGCCGGGGCCCCGCACACGTCGTGTCCGGACCCAGCGGCCACTGCGCTGACCCTAGCGGTATCGGTGCGTACATAGGGGTATTTGCAGCACAAGCCACAGCGCACCGCCCCCCTGCGTGATCAGTCACATTGCCGCGCTGTCCGCGTCTGTGACCTCCCCCGACGAGAAATCAGCTCGCGGTGCGGACCTTCGGACCGAACACTCCTGCGGGGAATACCCCGGCGGCCACGACGGTGTCGCGCCACGGCGTCGCGAGCTCGACCACGCGTGCCACCCCGTCTTCACCGAGCGCCGCCCACGGTGTGAGCGCAATATCGTCGGTGAGATCCTCGATCAGATTGCGCAGGTCGCTGCCGTCCGCGGTGAGTTCACCCCGAGCGTCCAGCAACTCCCGATCTCGAAGGCTGTCGCAGGCGGCGTTCCACTGGTCCTCGCTCCACCCGCGACGGGTCAGCGCGAACTTTTTCTGGAACCCGCGGCCCGTCGCGGTATGGGTGATCAGCGCCTCGAGCCCGCTCAGACCGGCGGTCTGCAACGCCGCGGTATGCCCGTCGCCGCGGTACTCGCGCAACACTGTCAGGGCATGCCAAAAGCTGAGATGCGGCGCCGACGGCCACTCCAACGCCGCGTAACCGGCGTAGAGCGGCCTGCCTTCGACCCCGGGGATGCCTCGCGCCGCGGTCGACAGCAGGTCGGCCGCCTCCGCCATCTCCGGTGACGCGATGACAGACTCCCCCAGCAGGCGGACATACGCCTCACCGACCGCACGGTAGCGAGCCTCGACGATCACGTGCGGCGCAGCCAGATCCCACGCCCGCGGGATCACCGCGGCGACGGCGTCGGGGCTGAAATTGAAGAAAGCGGCGGTGACGACCCCTGCGTTCACCGCACCCATGGGAGCCGCCCGACCGGCGAAGTAGCCCATCCGGCCCGGCTCCAACCCCACCTCGGCCAGTCGTTCCCCGACCTCGGGTACGAAGTAGCTCAGGGAATGAAGCAACTCCAACGATCGAGCGGCTCGACCGGCGCTCTGTGCATCCATGAGTCAGACGGTACTGCCTCGGCTACTTCAGGCCCGCGGCGTCCATCCCACGCAGCTCCTTCTTCAAGTCCGCGATCTCGTCGCGTAAACGTCCGGCAAGCTCGAATTGGAGGTCGCGTGCAGCGTTCATCATCTGATCCGTCAACTGCTTGACCAGGTCCGCCAGCTCGGCCCTCGGCATCGACTTGGTGTCGCGGCCTTCGTAGACGCCCGCACTGACCGCGCGGCCGGCTTCACCCTGGGCGCGGCGACCGCGCGAGGCGTTGCGGCCGGAACCACCCACGTCGACGCCGGCAGCGGTGTCCTCGGCCTCCTCGTACACCTGATCGAGGATGTCTGCGATCTTCTTGCGCAGCGGCTGCGGATCGACGCCCATCTTCTTGTTGTAGGCGATCTGCTTCTCGCGGCGCCGCTCGGTCTCCTCGATGGCGTGCTGCATCGAGTCGGTGATCTTGTCGGCATACATGTGGACCTGACCGGACACGTTACGAGCTGCGCGACCGATCGTCTGGATCAGACTCGTCGAGCTGCGCAGGAATCCCTCCTTGTCGGCGTCGAGGATCGCCACCAAGGACACCTCCGGCAGGTCGAGTCCCTCACGCAGAAGGTTGATACCGACGAGCACGTCGTACTCACCGAGCCGCAACTGGCGGAGGAGTTCGACGCGACGCAGCGTGTCGATGTCCGAGTGCAGGTACCGGACCCGGATACCGAGCTCGAGTAGGTAGTCGGTGAGGTCTTCCGACATCTTCTTCGTCAATGTCGTGACGAGCACCCGCTCGTCGCGGTCGGCCCGCTCCCGGATCTCGTGAACGAGGTCGTCGATCTGCCCCTTGGTGGGCTTCACCACCACCTCCGGGTCGACCAGACCGGTGGGACGGATCACCTGCTCGACGAACTCCCCGCCGGCCTGGCCCAGCTCGTACTTGCCAGGTGTCGCCGACAGGTACACCGTCTGCCCGATGCGCTGCGTGAATTCTTCCCACGTGAGCGGTCGGTTGTCGGTGGCCGAGGGGAGCCGGAATCCGAACTCGACGAGATTCCGTTTCCGGGACATGTCACCCTCGTACATCGCTCCGATCTGCGGCACGGTGACGTGCGACTCGTCGATGACGAGCAGGAAGTCCTCGGGGAAATAGTCGATGAGCGTGGCGGGAGCGGTGCCCGGGCCGCGGCCGTCGATGTGACGCGAGTAGTTCTCGATTCCGGAGCAGAATCCGACCTGCTTGATCATCTCGAGGTCGTACTGGGTGCGCATCCGCAGCCGTTGCGCCTCGAGCAACTTTCCCCGGTTCTCGAGGTCGGCGAGGCGTTCCTCGAGTTCGGCTTCGATGTCTTTGACCGCCCGCTCCATCCGTTCGGGACCCGCCACGTAGTGGGTTGCCGGGAAGATGCGCACGGAGTCGACCTGCCGGACGACGTCGCCGGTCAGCGGATGCAGGTAGTACAGCGCTTCGATCTCGTCACCGAAGAATTCGATGCGGACGGCCAACTCCTCGTACGACGGAATGATCTCGACGGTGTCGCCCCGGACCCGGAAGGAACCGCGGGTGAACGCCAGGTCGTTACGCGTGTACTGAACATCGACGAGAAGCCGGAGAAGCGCGTCGCGCGGAACCTCGACACCTACTTCGAGTTGCACCGACCGGTCGAGGTACGACTGCGGAGTGCCCAGGCCGTAGATGCACGACACCGAAGCCACGACCACCACGTCTCGACGGGAGAGCAGGCTCGACGTCGCGGAGTGGCGAAGGCGCTCGACGTCGTCGTTGACCGACGAGTCCTTCTCGATATAGGTGTCGGTCTGAGCGATGTACGCCTCGGGCTGGTAGTAGTCGTAGTACGACACGAAATACTCGACTGCGTTGTGAGGAAGCATGTCGCGCAGTTCGTTGGCGAGCTGCGCCGCTAGAGTCTTGTTGGGCGCCATGACCAGCGTGGGGCGCTGCACTTTCTCGATGAGCCACGCCGTGGTGGCGGACTTGCCGGTACCGGTGGCGCCGAGCAGGACCACATCCTTCTCGCCCGCGTTGATCCGCTTCTCGAGTTCCGCGATTGCCGCCGGCTGGTCACCCGCGGGTTTGTGATCGCTGACGACCTCGAACCGCGCCTCCGACCGCTCGATCTCACCGATGGGTCGGAACTCGGAATGTGCTACCACCGGGTGCTCGGATGCAAACGCCATGTCACCAGGGTAAGCGCAGGGACCGACAAGGTCCCGACCTGCGCCGGTGGCAGCGCAGTGCCGTAGGTTCTGCCTCATGGAAGGCGCTGCTCATCCGCACCCACCCAAGATCGAATATTTCGATCTCCGCAACAGCACCAACACGGATCCGAAAGGATTCGTCCGTCCGGTGGAGCAATTCCGCGTCGAGCCGTGGGGGCTCTACATGGCGCGGACGGCCGACCATCGGCAGTTCGACTACCTCGAGTCGTGGCTGCTTCCCGACCTGGGACTCCGGGCATCCATTTTCCATTTCCGGCCGGAGCATCGGCGGGACCAGGACCACTACGTCGACATCGGCGTGTTCACCCGGGGCGACGACATCTGGACGTCGGAGGACCACTACCTCGATCTGGTCGTGCGAACCGGGCGGAGCACCGAATTACTGGATGTGGACGAGCTGATGGAGGCGCACAGCGCCGGTCTGCTCGATACGGCCACCGCCGAGAAGGCGATCAGTACCGCCGTCGCCGCCATCGAGGGCCTGGCCACACACGGCCACGACCTCGGGCGGTGGCTGGCCTCGCTCGGAATGCCGATCGACTGGCGGTGATGTCAGGCCTTCCAGCCCGCGCGATCGGCCCATTCCCAGGCCCGGGAGTAGGCCGTGTCGAACCAGGGAGTCTTCGCGTCGATGTAGGCGGTGACCGCATCCTCGTACGAGCTGTGGCCGGCGGCCTTGTCTGCCGCGCCCTCCTTGATATCGGCGTACTCGGCCCGGACATCCGGATCGGCTCGGAGCCAGTCGCGAAACACCAGTGCGAACTGCTGTCCGGGCCATCCATCGACCCGAAGATGAATGTTGACCGGTCGGCCCGGATCGGCTCCCCCGTGAATTCTCTTGTCCCACAACGCTGGATCGGTCTCGCCACCGAGATAGGATGGCTTGGGATCGTCCGCCGTGATGTGCTCGATGCGGGGAAAGCCCGCCTCGGCAAGCGGTTCGGCGAGGTCGTCCGCCGTCGCGAGGTCGGCAACGGTGACCTGCAGATCGATGACATCCTTTGCCGGCATACCCTCGACCGCGGTAGACCCGATGTGATCGACCCGCACCGCCCGGTCCTCGCACACCAACTGCAGTCGGGCGATCAACCGCGCGGCCTCTCCCGCCCACCGCGGATCCGGCGCCACGAGTGCAGGCAACGGCCGCACGACGGTGCGGGTACGGATGTTGGACGCGAAGGGAGCGATCCGCTCCGACCACAGGGCCCTGACCACTGGTTCGAGCGCCCCGGGCTCCCCACTGTTGTCGAGTAGGACGTCCGCGGCTGCCCGGCGCTGCTCGTCGTCCGCCTGCGTGGCGATCCTCGCCCGCGCGTCCGCTTCCGGCATGCCTCGGGACCCGACGAGTCTGCGTACCCGTTCCTCCGCGTCGACGAACACGATCAGGACCAGATGGAACGCGGCGCCCAGACCGCCCTCGACCAGCAACGGAATGTCCTGTACCAGCACCGCGTCTTCAGATGCTGAATCGATGAGTTCCGCCGTGCGCGCACCGACGAGTGGATGCACGATCGAGTTCAGCGCCAACCTCGATTCCTCGTCCGCGAAGGCACGTGCCGCCAGGGCCGCCCGGTCGAGCGCCCCGGCCTCCGTGAGGATGTCGTTGCCGAATCGCTCCACGAGAGCGGTCAGGCCGGGGGTGCCCGGCTCGACGACCTCACGGGCGATCAGGTCTGCGTCGACGATCACGGCTCCCAGTTCCGCCAGGATCTTCGACACGGTGGACTTGCCGGCTCCAATGCCTCCGGTGAGGCCGATTCTCAACACGTCACCCAGTGTGGCATCCACCCTGCCCTCGCCTGCGCGACCCCACCGACATCATCTCCCCCACCGTTACCGGCAGACTCACCGATCCCAAATACCACCGATGGGCAGCACGGTCGGTTATGTTCTAGCGAACGGCCCGACCTGCACCTTCTCGAAGAAGAGGAACGCCATGCGCGAGCAACGCCTTCAGCGCGGTCGGCACCGCCTCGGCACCGCGGGTGGCGTGCATTGCCTCGAGATACCCGCGGTCGCTTCGGCACTCGCCGAGCATCGTCGGACGTGGCTCACCGCGATGATCAGCCAGGGCAAGCACAGCTTCGCGTCGATGCGTAAACGCTCGGAGGGCCAGGCGTCGTCGTCGAGTTACTGGATTCCCGTCACCGCGAACTGAACCCCAGCGTCCTTCCACGCGACTGTGGCCCGGCCTTCACCAAAGGCCGGGCCACAGTCGTTTCGGGCCGCAGCACCGGCAAAAAACCCCGCTCCTGCCGTGGCAGGAGCGGGGTCTCGTTTTCTGTGCCTGACTGGGTCAGGCGGGCCTACTAGGCGTTGCCCGACAGCTTCTCGCGCAGAGCGGCGAGCTGTGCATCGCTCGCAAGCGATCCACCAGCAGATTCGGACGCCGGAGCAGATGCGGACGACGACGCGTTGTCGGCATCGCCTGCGCCCGACTCCGAGGAGTAGCCGGCAGCAGCGGTGGCAGCCTCGGCGGCCTCGTCTGCAGCGGTCTTCTCCATCTGAGCGGTGTGCATCTTGTGGCGACGCTCAGCCTCGGCGTAGCGGTTCTCCCACTCTTCACGCTGCTTGTCGAAGCCCTCGAGCCATTCGTTGGTCTCGGGATCGAAGCCCTCGGGGAAGATGTAGTTGCCCTGCTCGTCGTAGCTGTCCGCCATGCCGTACTTGGACGGATCGAACTCGGCGTTGTAGTCCTCGTTGGCCTGCTTCAGCGACAGCGAGATACGACGACGCTCGAGGTCGATGTCGATGACCTTGACCAGCGCATCGTCGCCGACGCCGACAACCTGGTCCGGAACCTCGACGTGGCGCTCGGCCAGCTCCGAGATGTGGACGAGGCCTTCGATTCCCTCTTCGACGCGCACGAAGGCACCGAACGGAACCAGCTTGGTGACCTTACCGGGCACGATCTGGCCGATGGCGTGCGTGCGGGCGAACTGACGCCACGGATCTTCCTGAGTGGCCTTGAGCGACAGGGACACGCGCTCGCGGTCGAGATCGACGTCGAGAACCTCGACGGTGACCTCGGTGCCGACCTCGACAACCTCGGAGGGGTGGTCGATGTGCTTCCAGGACAGCTCGGACACGTGCACCAGGCCGTCGACGCCGCCCAGGTCCACGAAGGCACCGAAGTTGACGATGGAGGACACGACGCCCTTGCGGACCTGGCCCTTCTGGAGCTGGTGCAGGAACTCGCTGCGAACCTCGGACTGCGTCTGCTCGAGCCATGCGCGGCGCGAGAGGACGACGTTGTTGCGGTTCTTGTCGAGCTCGATGATCTTGGCCTCGATCTCCTTGCCGACGTAGGGCTGGAGGTCGCGGACACGGCGCATCTCGACGAGCGAAGCGGGAAGGAAGCCACGCAGGCCGATGTCGAGGATCAAGCCGCCCTTGACGACCTCGATGACGGTGCCCTTGACGGCCTCGTCCTTCTCCTTGAGCTCCTCGATGGTGCCCCAGGCACGCTCGTACTGAGCGCGCTTCTTCGACAGGATCAGTCGGCCTTCCTTGTCCTCCTTGGTGAGGACGAGAGCTTCGACCTCATCGCCCACGGAGACGACCTCGTTGGGGTCGACATCGTGCTTGATGGAGAGCTCACGGGAAGGGATGACGCCTTCGGTCTTGTAACCGATGTCGAGCAGAACCTCGTCGCGATCGACCTTGACGATGGTGCCTTCGACGATGTCACCATCGTTGAAGTACTTGATCGTTGCGTCGATGGCGGCGAGGAAGTCCTCGGCGGAGCCGATGTCGTTGACGGCTACCTGCGGCGAGGTGACGGTGGTGGAGGGCATATGTTGAGTTGCTCCGGACGGGTTGTGGTCGGTTGATGGTGTTCTGTCGGACAAAGCACGAGAACAGTGCAACGACACCTGACCGGAACCGAACGAAAACTCGAACCGTACCCAATCGGATGTCGCGCACGTAGACACTCGCGTGCAATAGGCTACGCGCCCCTGGGCAAGCTGGGCAAACCCGGGTCCGTTCCCACGCTCTAGTCTGTTGCGCATGCCCGACTCTCGTGCGACAGATCCCGCCCACTCCCCCGAAGACGACCGCCACGGCACCGCCAACAGTGTCCTCGGAACCGCCGGAGTCAGCCGCATCCGGGTCGACTCGGAGGCCAGCGAACGCGCGAGCCGAGCGTGGTGGGACGCCGACGCCGACGACTACCACCGCACCCATGGCGAGTTCCTCGGGGTGGACGCGGCGGACGGCGAGTTCGTGTGGTGCCCGGAGGGGCTTCACGAGGGCGATCACCACCTGCTGGGCGACGTCGCCGGCAAGGACGTCCTCGAAGTCGGCTGCGGCTCGGCTCCCTGCGCACGGTGGCTTGCCGGCCAGGGGGCGCGGGCGGTGGGACTCGACATTTCGCGGGCGATGCTCGACCGCGGCGTCGACGCCATGCGGGCGGGAGGACCGGTGGTGCCGCTGATTCAAGCAGGAGCCGAGCACCTCCCGTTCGCGGACGGAAGCTTCGACCTCGCATGTTCGGCTTTTGGCGCAGTTCCGTTCGTCGCCGATTCCGCGGGGGTCATGCGCGAGGTGGCCCGGGTCCTGAGGCCCGGCGGTCTGTGGGTGTTCGCCGTCAACCATCCGATCCGGTGGATCTTCCCCGACGATCCCGGGCCGCGTGGCCTCACCGCCACGCTCCCCTACTTCGATCGCACGCCCTACGTGGAGGTGGACTCGGCCGGCGTGCCGACCTACGTGGAGCACCACCGCACCATCGGTGACCGCGTTCGCGAGATCGTCGCCGCCGGACTCGAAGTGCGCGACATCATCGAGCCCGAGTGGCCCGAATGGCTCGATCGGGAGTGGGGTCAATGGAGCCCGCTACGGGGCCAACTCTTCCCCGGCACGGCGATTTTCAGTTGCCGCAAACCTGTCGCCGACAGCCCGTAGCCCGGGGCAGCCACAGACACCCGAGAGGTCAGCGGGCGCGGGCGACGGGAACCAGTCGTTGATCGGCCGTGGTGAGCCTCCGCAGCGTGCCGAGACCCGTCACCACGACAGCGATGACGACGCCGGCCAGAATGACGTACATCAGTGCGAGCTGAGCGAACACCGCTTCCATGGGGTCGACGCCCGCGAGAATCAGACCGGTCATCGCGCCGGGCAGGAACACGATGCCCAGAGCTGCCGTCTGCTCGATCTGGGACGAAATAGCCGTTCGCAGAGCCGACCGTAGCTGCCGATCGAAGGCGCGGCGAGGTGTCATCCCGAGAGCGAGTCCGGCCTCGATCTCCGCGCGATGGTCGGCCACCGACTCACTGACCCGCGTGGCGGCGATGGCGGCGGACTTCATCGAGTTCCCGACGATCATGCCGGCGACGGGCACGAGCGTCCGCCCGTTCAGCTCGAAGATCCGAGCGCCGAAGATCACGGCCAGGCCCACCACGGCCACCGCCGCCATGGCGGCCAGCGCGATGACATACAACGCGGGGACCGTCGGTGCCCGGCGCGTGATCGTGTACGCGGCGAAGAATACGATGCCGATGACCCACAGCCACGACCACCACAGCGGGGTCTGTGGCCGCACGAGTGGAACCAGCGCCACCCCGACGATCATCATCTGCACGAGGGAACGCGCCACGGAGACGACGATCGGCGTCGTCAGCGAAAGCCGTTGCTGCGCTGAGAGTCCGATAGCGACAGCGACGAAGATCAGCGATGCGAGAAGACCGGCCCATCCGATGATCGTCGAGCTCACGTCTCCGACTCCCCCGCCATCGGACGGTCCGAATAGTCGCCGGGGGCACCGGTATAAACGATGTGCCCCGAATCGAGGGCCACCAGGTGATCTGCCATCCGGCGCATCTGTCCGAGATCATGGGTGACCCAGAGAATGGGCATCCCCTCCTTCGCCAGTCGCAGCACGAGCGACTCGAGCTGCGCCGAAGATTCCGTGTCGAGGGCCGCGGTCGGTTCGTCTGCGAGCAGAACCGACGGCCGGGTCGCGAGCGCCCTGGCCAGGACCATGCGCTGCATCTCGCCTCCCGACAGGGTGTCGGCCACCTGCCCGAGCATTGCGGGGTCGAGCCCGACGTGGCGAAGTAACTCACCTCCGCGCGCCTCGTCGACACCGGGGTCGGCGGCACGGAGGTTGTCCAGCACCGTTCCCGGAAATGCGGTGGGCTGCTGGAACACCATGCCCACCGTCCGCCGGTGCGCCAGCACGTCCACGTCGGCCAGCGACCGTCCGCGAAACCGAACGACTCCAGTGGTCGGGACCTCCAGCCGGTTGCAGCATCGCAGCAGCGTCGACTTCCCGGCTCCCGAACGCCCCACCAGCACCGTGATTCCCGCTTCCGGAATGGTCACGTCGATGTCGCGCAGCACACGGGTCCCGCCCTGCTCGACGTCGACACCGACGAAGTCGAAGAGCGCCGGCTCGCTCACAGCAACTTCGACAGGAACGCCTTGGTGCGGTCGTGCTGCGGATTGGCCAGCAGTTCGCGTGGCTCTCCCGATTCGACCACCACGCCGGCGTCCATGAACACCAGTTGATCGGCCACCTCGCGGGCGAAACCCATCTCGTGAGTGACCACGACCATGGTCATGCCGCCTGCCGCAAGGTCTTTCATGACGGTGAGGACCTCACCGACGAGTTCCGGGTCGAGCGCCGAGGTGGGCTCGTCGAACAACATCAGCTTCGGGTCCATCGCGAGTGCCCGGGCGATGGCGACCCGCTGCTGCTGACCGCCCGACAGTTGGGCAGGGTAGGCGTCGGCCTTCTCGCTCAGCCCGACCTGGGCCAGCAGTTCACGTCCACGCTCGACGGCCTTCTTCTTGCTGAGCCGCTTGACCTGGGTGGGCGCCTCGATGATGTTCTCGAGCGCGGTCCGGTGCGGGAAGAGATTGAAGTGCTGGAAGACCATGCCGATGTCGCGCCGCTGCTTCGCCGCCGCACGGGGATGCAGTTCGTACAGCTTGCCGTTCCGCTCCGAGTACCCCACGAGTTCACCGTCGACGTAGAGCCGCCCGGCATTGACCTGCTCGAGGTGGTTTATGCAACGCAGGAATGTCGACTTGCCGGACCCCGAGGGGCCGACCAGGCACAGCACCTGCCCGCGGCCGATTTCGAGTGAGATGCCCTTGAGTACTTTCAGCGCACCGAAGTTCTTGCACACCTGGTCCGCCTTGACCATCGGCGTCATTTTCGTTCCCCTCCGGGTGTGTCGGGCAGCGTCTCGGGGCCGGGCTCGATCACCAGCGGCTTGCCCTGCGCGTCGGCGAGCGCCTGCAACTGCCGGGCGGTGAGCTTGCGCGTCGCGCCCTTCGAGTAATACCGCTCCAGGTAGAACTGCCCGATCATCAGGAGACTCGTAATGGCGAGGTACCAGGTGGCCGCGACCATCAGCAACGGAATCGGTTGGAAGTTGGCACCCGAAATGTCTCTGGCACGGCCGTACAGTTCGAGGCTGTACGGGACCGCGGTGACCAGCGAGGTGGTTTTCAGCATGCTGATCAGTTCATTGCCGGTGGGCGGGATGATGACCCGCATAGCCTGTGGCAGCACTGTCCGCCGCATCGTCTGCGACCACGTCATGCCCAGCGCCACCGACGCCTCGGTCTGCCCCTCGGCGACCGAGTTGACGCCGGCCCGGACGATTTCGGCCATGTACGCGGCCTCGTTGAGGCCCAGGCCGATCACCGCGAACAGGAACGCCGCGTTGATGCCCTGCAGGTCGATGTGCACGAACTGGTGCACGAAGGGGATGCCGAGGTCGAGTTGCTTGTAGATGGACGGGAACAGGCCCCAGAACACCAACTGGACGTATACCGGGGTGCCGCGGAAGATCCACAGATAACCCCAGGACGACGCCTTGAGCACCGGGTTCGGCGACAACCGCATGACAGCGAGCAGCACGCCGAGCACGATGGCAATCGCCATCGACAGAATCGTCAGCTGAATCGTGTTCCAGGCTGCTGCGGAAATTCGCGCGTCGAACAGGTAGCGGATGTAGATGTCCCAGCGATACGCCTCGTTGGTGCGGGCACCGTTGACGAACAGAGCGAGGAGTAACCCGACGACGATTGCAGCGATCCAGCGCCCGGGCCGTCGCAGCGGGATCGCTTTGATCGGCTCGGGATCCGAACCCGTCGCGGTCGTGACATCGCCCGGCACCTTTTCCAGATCAGACACTCGTCAACCGCTCAGCTCGTGGCGCCGTTGATTTGCGAAGTCGTGATGACGCCGGCCTGGACGCCCCAGTTCTCCGCGATCTTCTGATATGTGCCGTCGTCGATGAGGTGTTGCATGGCCTTCTGGAGAACGGGTCCGAGGGGCGATCCCTTGGCGACGGGCCAGCCGTAGGGCGCGGCGTCGAAGACCTCGCCCGCCGCCTCGATCCTGCCGTCGCTCTGCTTGATCGCGTAGGCGGTGACGGGCGAATCCGCGGACATGGCATCGACCTTGCCGAGGGCGACCGCGTTGGCGGCGTCGTCCTGGCTGTCGAACTTCACGATCTCGATCGCCGGCTTACCGGCCGCCACACACGCGGCACTCTTGGCGGGTACTTCCTCGAGGTCCTCGATGGTGGTGGTTTGCACCCCGACCCGCAGACCGCACGCGTTGTTGGGATCGACATTCTTACCGACAGGCTGGGCCCACTGCACACCCGCGCTGAAGTACGTGACGAAATCGACGGACTGCTCGCGTTCCTTGGTGTCCGTGAACGAGGACATGCCCATGTCGTAACTGCCGGCCTGGATCGACGGGATGATCTTGTCGAAGTCGGCTTCGGTGTACTCCGGCGTGACCCCGAGTACCTTGCCGACCGCGTCGACGAGATCCACGTCGAAGCCGACGATCTTGCCGCTGGGATCCTTGAACTCGTTGGGCGAGTACGGGATGTTCACGCCGACCACGATCTTGCCCGACGACGCGATCTTTTCCGGCAGCTCGGCCGCGATGGCATCCACCTTCTCGACTTCCACCGTGGCGGCGGCGTCACCCGAAGGGGAACCGCCACCTTCGGTATTGCTGGCACAGCCGGCGAGGAGCAGCGCGCTGCTTCCCGCCAGTGCACAGATGGTTCGGGCCACGCGCCGACGCGTGAAGACGGATCGACCAGACACTGGCATGTCCTCCAGAAAAATCGTGATGCTTCGAAAATCGTGTTGCACCGTACGAGCTACGGCGACGGAGAACTCGCGAACTCCGAATAGTCGAACGGTAGGTTACGGCACCCACATCTGCAGACGTCGTTACCGAACATTAACGGCCCGTGCCGTGCCGTGACCGCGCTTTCACCGACGCAGGGTACGGGCGAGGACGGTCTCGGTGAATTCGCTGGTCGACGCGAGTCCACCCAGGTCAGAAGTGGCCACTCCGGACGCGATCGTCGACCGGACGGCATCCCGGATCCGGGTCGCGGCGCCGACCAGGTGCCGGTCGGCTCGGCGCTCGCCGAGCAGGTCGAGCATCATCGCGGCCGACAGCATCAGCGCCGTGGGATTGGCCCGGTTGTGTCCCGCGATGTCCGGGGCCGCGCCATGTGCCGCCTGCGCCATGACCTGGGTGTCGGAGCTGTTGATCGACGGCGCGGTGCCGAGTGAGCCGGACAGCTCGCCCGTGAGATCCGACAGGATGTCACCGAACATGTTCTCCGCCACCACGACATCGAAGTCGCGTCCGCGGCGCACCAGGTGGGCGGTCATCGCGTCGACGTGCTGGTCATCGATCTGAACATCCGGGTAGTGGCGCTCGCCCACGTCCCGGCAGACGTCACGGAACAGTCCCGTCGTCAACGACAGGACGTTGGCCTTGTGCACGATCGTCACATGGCGCCGCCGGGTCCGGGCGAGCGCGAACGCTGTGTGTGCAATGCGTTCACAGGCCCGCCTGGTGACGACGCCGACTGCGAGGGCCACATCGGGGGTGGGCATGAACTCGCCACTGCCCGCGAACATGTTTCGATCCGCATACAGGCCTTCGGTGTTCTCGCGAACGATCACCAGATCCATGTCCGGCACCATCGAGGCGACCCCCTCCAGCGAACGGGCCGGGCGGATGTTGGCGAACAGGTCGAATTCCTTGCGGATGACTCCCCCAGGGGTCAGCTGCCCGCGGAACGGTTCCGGATAGGCCGCGCTGTCGTGCGGACCGAGGATCCACGCGTCGAGCTCCGCCAGGGCCGCCAGGGTGGAGTCCGGCAGCGGCGTGCCGTGGGAGTCGATCGCATCGAGCCCGAGGGGCAACGTCACCCAGTCGACGTCGGCCCCACCGGCGGCGGTGACGGCCGCGGTCACCACGCGCTGCGTTGCCGGAACGATCTCGTGACCGATGCCGTCACCGAGGACCACGCCGATGCGTTTATCCGAGTTGTTTGCCGTAGGACCACCCATGAGGCCATCATTGCCTACCATGGTCCAGTCGGTGGAACTGCTGTTCGACGAGGCGACCGACGACGCCGTGCGCGCCGAGTGGAGACTCCTCTGGGACGCTGGTCTGCCGAGCAGGACTCGCGTTCGCGCACTGTCGAATCGGCCGCACGTCACACTGTTCGTCGCGCGCCATATCCCGCCCGAGATCGACGAGCTCCTGGGGCGCCGTATCCCCACCCCGTCGTTCCATGTCCGTCTGGGAGGACTGGTCATGTTCGGCGGCAGGCACGTCACGTTGTCGCGTCTGGTGGTGCCGTCCAAGGCCCTGTTGTCGCTACACCGGTCGGTGTTCGATCTCGCTGAGCACGCCACCGAGGTGACGCCGCACATCCGTCCGGGTGAATGGACTCCCCACGTCACACTGGCGCGGCGCCTGCCAGCGGATCAGATCGCCGACGCCGTACGACTACTCGACGGCGGCGACATCATCGGCCGCGCCTCGGTGGTACGGCGATGGGACGGAGATGCCAAACGCGAGTGGACCGTGACGGCCCCGCCGTGACCGGACTCGCCCTCAAAACCGGAAATCGCCGTGCTGGGTGACGTCGTTGTGCGTGTCGGGCGTGCGGTCGGCGAGCGCCAAGGCAGCCAGTGCCAGGAACACGAGCAGAACCACAACCAGGATTGTCATGCCCTAAGCCTTACGCCGGCAGCTTCCGAGAAATAGTGGCAGAAACGTCATAGTTCGACTTATTTCTGCCATACTGGTGCGGTGTTGAAAAAGGTCGTAGTACCGCTGATGCCGCTTACCGAAGCCTTCGAACTCGGCGTCGCCTGCGAGGTGTTCGGATTCGACAGATCCGACGACGGACTTCCCACCTACGACTTCTCACTCGTCGCCGGCGTCTCCCAACCGATCCGCACACGATTCGGCTACGGCATCGACGTCCCGTATGACCTCGACCGGCTCGACGACGCAGACCTCATCATCGTCCCGGCGGGCGGAACCTACGCGGAAGCGGACGGGTCGTACGTCTGCGCGAAGGATCCCGACCCGTGCATGGACCCGTTGCTGGACAAACTTCGTGCCGCCGTCGAGCGCGGAGCGAAGGTCGCGAGTCTGTGTAACGGCGCTTTCGTTCTCGGCGCCGCGGGACTTCTCGACGGCCGCCGCTGCACCACCCACTGGCGGCACGCCCAGCGGCTCGCCGCACTGCATCCCGGCGCCACCGTCGATCCCAATGTCCTCTACGTCGACGACGACCCCGTGCTGACGAGCGCGGGCACCGCGGCCGGCATCGATCTGTGCCTGCACATCGTGCGCAAGGAACAGGGCAGCAGAGTGGCCAACGGTATCGCCCGCCGCATGGTGGTCCCGCCGCATCGAGACGGCGGTCAGGCCCAGTACGTCGCGATGCCGTTGCCGTCGACGTCGATCGACACCCTCGGGCCGGTGCTGGACTGGATGACCGAACACCTCGCCCTCGACCTCTCGGTGACGGCGGTCGCGGCAAAGGCCAATATGTCGCCACGGACCTTCGCGCGGCGATTCCAGGCCGAGACCGGCACCACCCCGGCGCGGTGGCTCAGCGATCAGCGCGTGCTGGCCGCCCAACAGCTCCTCGAGAATTCCGATCTGTCGGTCGACGTCATCGCCGAACGGGTCGGCTTCGGCGGTGGGGCTGTGCTGCGTCAGCACTTCCTCCGCCTACGACACACCACCCCACAGGCGTACCGGCGCACCTTCCGGAACACCGAGCGCGTCGGCTGAGGCGGTTGCGGGGGAAGAATCGGCGACACTCCCGCGTTGTACTGGCACGACCTCCCCGAACGAAAGGACCCTCGTGGCCACCAAGACCCTGACTCAACAGAATTTCGACGAGACCGTGACCGGCAACGATGTGGTCCTCGTCGACTTCTGGGCGTCCTGGTGCGGCCCGTGCCGCAGCTTCGCGCCCACCTTCGAGAAGTCATCGGAGCAACACCCGGACGTGGTGCACGCGAAGGTCGACACCGAGGCCGAACAGGGAATCGCGGCGGCAGCGAACATCCGCTCGATCCCGACCATCATGGCGTTCCGGGAAGGCGTTCTCGTCTTCAACCAGCCGGGAGCTCTCCCGCCGGCGGCGCTCGAAGATCTGGTGACGCAGGTCAAGGCCCTCGACATGGACGAGGTACGCAAGCAGATCGCCGAGCAGACGCCGGCCGAATAACGCGAACGACGTCGTCGCCCCGAATCCCTCTGAGGTCCGGCCCCGAGTCTCTTGGAGGCTCAGCTCAGAATCTCTGTGAGGCTCAGCTCAGTGGGCGGCGGCGTCCCAGCTGCGTCCGGTGCCCACCGACACGTCGAGCGGCACCGAAAGCTCGATGGCCGAAGACATGTTGTCGCGGACCAGCTGCTCCACCTGCTCCCGCTCCGTCTCGACCACCTCGAGTACCAGTTCGTCGTGGACTTGCAACAGCATCCGCGACTTCAGTCCCGCCTCGCGCAGTGAACGCTGCACATTGATCATCGCGACCTTGATGATGTCGGCTGCGGTGCCCTGAATCGGGGCGTTGAGCGCCGCCCGCTCCGCCACCTCACGCCGTTGACGGTTGTCGCTGGTGAGGTCGGGAAGGTAGCGGCGACGGCCGTACAGCGTCGACGTGAACCCGTCCTTGCGTGCCTGCTCGACTACCACGTGCAGGTAGTCGCGGACCCCGCCGAATCGCGCGAAGTATGCCTCCATCTGCGACTTCGCCTCTTCGGTCGAAATCTTCAGCTGAGCGGCGAGGCCGAAAGCGCTCAGCCCGTATGCCAAGCCGTACGACATCGCCTTGACGCGCCTGCGCAGCTCGGGAGTGACCTCCTCGATGGGCACGCCGAAGGCCCGTGCCCCAACGAAGCTGTGTAGGTCCTCCCCCGTGTTGAATGCCTCGATCAGTCCTTCGTCGCCGGAGACGTGGGCCATGATGCGCATCTCGATCTGGCTGTAGTCGGCAGTGAGCAGCGTGTCGAACCCTTCACCGACCACGAACCCGTCCCGGATCTGTCGGCCGGCGTCGTTGCGTACAGGGATGTTCTGCAGGTTCGGCTCGGTGGACGACAATCGGCCGGTGGCCGCGACGGTCTGGTTGAAGGTGGTGTGGATGCGCCCGTCCTCGGCCACCGTTTTGAGCAGCCCGTCGACCGTGACCTTCAGCCGGGTGGCGTCGCGGTGAGCCAGCAGATGTTCGAGGAAGGGATGCGACGTCTTCTCGAAAAGGCTCTGCAGCGCCTCGGCGTCGGTGGTGTATCCCGTCTTGGTCTTTTTCGTTTTCGGCATCTCCAGTTCGTCGAACAGCACAACCTGCAGCTGCTTCGGCGATCCCAGATTGATCTGCTTGCCGATGACGCCGTAGGCCGCCTCCGCCGCCTGTGACACCTCGGCTGCGAAGCGGCTCTGCAGGTCGTTGAGGTGCTCGCAATCGACGGCGATGCCCGCGGCTTCGATGTTTGCGAGTACTTCGAGCAGCGGCAGTTCCATCTCGGACAGCAGGGCGGTCGATTCGATGTCTGCGAGTTCGGTGTCGAGTGCCGCCGCCAGATCGAGTACGGCCCTGGCACTGAGAATTTCCGCTTCCGCGGCCTCGGCATCTACCTGGTCGGCGTCGTCGAGCAGTGAGAGCTGCTCCTGCCCGGTCTCTTCCACGCGCAATTCCCGGCGCAGGTACCGCAGAGACAGGTCGTCCAGGTTGAAGGTGCGTTGACCCGGGCGGACCAGGTAGGCCGCCAGGGCCGTGTCGCTGGTGAGTCCGCCGAGTACCCAGCCGCGTCCGCGCAGAGCATGCATTGCCCATTTCGCCTCGTGCAGGGCTTTCGGCTGCTCCGCGTCGGCGAGCCAGGAGCCGAGTGCCTTTTCGTCCTCCGGCGTGGCGCCGACCGTGGTGATGTAGGCACCTTCCCCGTCCGCCGCGGCGATCGCGATGGCTGTCACGTCACCGCCGTACGGGGTGCGGGTGCCGACGACGGACACACCGGAGCGCGCACCGCTCGACGCGTGTGCCGCCAGCCAGTCTGCGACGGCACCCGGTTCGAGCGCACCGCCGCGGACCTCGAAGCCCTCCTCTGCTTCCGCCTCCACCGGCGCCAGCGTGGCGAACAGCCGATCCCGCAGCACCTTGAACTCGAGGTCGTCGAACAGCGCGTGAATCTTCTCGCGATCCCATTGGGCCAGAATCAGCTGGTCCGGCGTGTACGGCAGGGGCACGTCCCGCACCATTTCGGTGAGTTCCCGGTTGAGCAGGACGTTGGGGAGGTTGGCGCGCAGCGCGTCACCGACCTTGCCGCGCACCTGATCGACGTTGTCGACGAGGCCCACCAGATCCCCGTACTCGCGGATCCACTTGGTGGCGGTCTTCTCGCCTACTCCGGGGATACCCGGCAGATTGTCACTCGGGTCGCCGCGGAGGGCAGCGAAGTCGGGGTACTGCGCCGGGGTGAGCCCGTACTTCTCCTCCACCGCGGCCGGGGTGAACCGGGTCAGATCCGACACACCCTTCTTCGGGTACAGCACGGTGACCCCGTCGCTGACCAACTGGAGCGAATCGCGGTCACCGGTCACCACGAGGACGCGGTAACCGAGCGCCTCGGCCTGGGTGGTGAGGGTGGCGATGATGTCGTCCGCCTCGAACCCCTCCTCGGCCATCACCGGGATACCGAGAGCCCCCAGGACGTCCTTGGTGATCTCGACCTGCCCCTTGAACTCGTCGGGAGCCTTGCTGCGGTTCGCTTTGTAGTCGGGGAACTTCTCGGCCCGGAACGTCTGCCGCGACACATCGAAGGCGGCGCCGACATGCGTGGGCTGTTCGTCCCGCAGCAGATTGATCAGCATCGACGTGAACCCGTAGACGGCGTTGGTGACCTGCCCGCTGTGAGTCTTGAAGTTTTCGGCGGGCAGGGCGTAGAACGCGCGGAAGGCCAGCGAATGGCCGTCGAGCAGCATCAGGGTAGGGCGAGTCTCGTCCGGCGCGGCCGTGACGGACGCGAGGGACGTGGTGGACCGGGGTGTGGTTGCGGGGCTCACGGTTGCCCAGTCTAGGGAGCGGATCCGACACCGATCAGCCGGACGGTTCGAAACTCAACCGAAACGCGCCGGAAATCGTAGAACCCGATTTCGCGCGACTCGACCCGTTAGAGTCCGGAAATCGCAGCCCGGGCTGAAAGACGGGCCCGACGCTGCACGACCTGACCGAACTACACGTCCTCGGAGGACCTGCGTGGCCCCAACCGTGAGGAAGCGACTCCCAGCAGTGAGTGCGCGACCGATGTCCGTGAGGGAACGCACGAGACGGGGGCCGGTCACCCGGCAACTGCGCCGTGCGTTCGTCCTCCTCCTGCTCGGGTTCGTCGCGGCGATCGCGTTCGGCGGTTCCGCGGCAGCACAGCAACCCACCCCGACACCGGCGCCGCCGCCTGCCACCGGCCAACCTGCGCCCCCGGAGAATGCCGTTCCGGTCAGCGGCAATCTCAACAACGCCGGAGAGCGGCTCGCGGGTGTGACGGTGCGGGCGCTGGACGCCGACGGAACAGAGGTCGCCTCGACGGAGTCCGCGGAAACCGGGCGTTGGGAACTCCGGGTCGCGCCGGGCAGGTACACCTTCGAGATCGTCGCCGAGTCGCTCCCCGAGGGCGTCAGCGTGCAGGGAACCGTAGATCGTCAGGTGGTGGCCGGCCGCGCGAACACGGTCATCTTCTCCTTCGGTGAGGCCCGGACAGGTTCGGCGGTTCCGTTCTACGAGAAGCTGATCCGCCAGCTCATCGACGGCCTGAGGTTCGGCCTCGTGATCGCCATCGCCGGGGTCGGGCTGAGCCTGATCTACGGCACCACCGGCCTGACCAACTTCGCGCACGGTGAACTCGTCACGCTCGGCGCCGTCGCCGCCTGGGTCATCAACGTGTCGTTCGGGGTGCAGCTGATCCCGGCCACCATCCTGGCGATCATCGTCGGTGTCCTGATCGGCGTCGCCAACGACGCCGGGATCTGGCGACCCCTGCGGAAGCGCAAGACCGGACTGATCCCCCAGCTCGTGGTGTCGATCGGCCTCGCGATCGCCCTGCGGTACCTGATCCTCATCTTCTTCTCCGACCGCGCCGAACCCTTCGTCGACTACCAAGCCCAGGTGGAGAGGCATTGGGGTCCGATCGCCATCACCGACGCCAACCTCGTGTCCATCGGGATCAGCCTCGTCGTCCTCGTCGGCGTTGCCCTCCTGCTGCAGAAGACCCGCATTGGCAAGGCCATGCGTGCCGTCGCCGACAACCGCGACCTCGCTGCGTCCTCCGGCATCGACGTCGAACGAGTCATCCGGTTCGTCTGGGGGCTCGGCGGCGGACTTGCCGCACTCGGTGGCGTCCTGTTCGGCATCTCGGAACTCGGTGGACGCGTGCAGTGGGAGATGGGTTTCAAACTCCTGTTGCTGATGTTCGCAGGTATCACCCTCGGCGGACTCGGCACCGCCTACGGCGCACTGCTCGGCTGCGTGATCGTCGGCATGCTGGTACAGCTGTCGACCCTGGTGATCAACCCCGACCTCAAGTACATCGGAGGACTGCTCATCTTGATCGTCATCCTCGTCGTCCGGCCTCAGGGCATTCTCGGCAGCCGCCAAAGGATCGGGTGATCGTATGGACATTCCCGGAGCACTCCAGGTCTCACTCGCCCAGCTGATCGGCCCCTCCGCGATCTTCTACGCGCTGCTGGCAATCGGTCTCAACCTCCACTTCGGCTACGCCGGCCTGCTCAACTTCGGCCAGATCGGTTTCGCACTCCTCGGCGGATACGGTGTGGGCATCATGACCGTCACCTACGAGCAACCGCTCTGGCTCGGCATCCTGGTCGGTCTCGCCGCCGCCGGCCTCCTCGCTCTCGTTCTCGGTATTCCGACTCTGCGGTTGCGGGCCGACTATCTCGCCATCGTCACCATCGCGGCGTCCGAGATCCTACGACTGATCTTCCGTTCCACCGCATCAGATTCCATCACCGGTTCGACCAACGGGCTGTTCGGCTTCGCCGACCCGTTCACCTCGCTCAGCCCATTCGACTCCGGTAAGCAGTACAACTTTCTCGGCGTGAAGTTCTACGGCGACGACCTGTGGTCCATGGTGGTCGGCTGGACCCTCGTGCTGGTCCTTTGCGGGTTCGTGTACCTCCTCACCCACAGCCCGTGGGGTCGCGTACTCAAGGCGGTTCGCGAGGACGAGGACGCCGCCCGTTCGCTCGGCAAGAACGTCTTCGTCTACAAGATGCAGGCGCTCGTTCTCGGCGGCATGATCGGCGGGCTCGGCGGCGTGTTCAACGCGTTGCAGACCAAATCGATCAACCCCGACTTCTATTCCACCGCCCAGACCTTCTTCGCATTCGGGGCCCTCATTCTCGGCGGCGCGGCCACCGTCTTCGGACCCGTGATCGGCGCGATGCTGTTCTGGTTCCTGCTGGCAATTCCCGACGCGCTCTTGCGGCAGGCCATCTCCGGCCCCGACCCCCTCTTGCCGCTGACGGAACAGCAGGTCGGCGCGATGAGGTTCGTCCTGCTGGGAATCATGATCGCGGTCCTGATGGTGTTCCGTCCGCAGGGCATACTGGGCAACAAGCGGGAGGTGCAGCTCAATGCCTGACCACAGACTGCCCGACGATCAGCAGACCGTCACCACCCTCACGACCGAGGAGCGGGAGGCGATCTTTACCGACGTCCCCCAGGTCCCCGGCGCGCCCAAACCCGACCCGATTCTGGTGGTGGACAACGTGTCCCGCACCTTCGGCGGACTCAAGGCCGTCGACGTGGCACACCTCGAGATCCAGCGTGGGTGCATCACCGGGCTGATCGGCCCCAACGGTGCGGGCAAGACCACCCTGTTCAACCTCCTCACCGGTTTCGATCGGCCCGACAGTGGCACCTGGTCGATGGACGGCCAGTCCCTCGGCCGGATGTATCCGCATCAGGTGGCACGCAGGGGCGTGGTACGCACGTTCCAGCTCACGAAGGCGCTGTCGAAGCTGACTGTGCTGGACAACGTCCGTCTCGGCGCCACCGGCCAGCGCGGTGAACGCATGCTCACCAGCCTGTTGCCGTGGATGTGGAAGGCGCAGGAGAAGGACGTCACCGAGCGGGCCAATGAACTGCTCGCACGATTCAAGCTCGACACCAAGGCCGACGACCTCGCCGGCTCGCTGTCCGGTGGCCAGCGCAAGTTGCTGGAAATGGCGCGCGCGCTGATGACCGAGCCGACCGTGGTGATGCTCGACGAACCCATGGCGGGCGTGAATCCGGCCCTCACTCAGAGCTTGCTCGGGCACATCAAATCGCTGCGCGACGAAGGCATGACCGTCGTCTTCGTCGAACACGACATGGACGTGATCCGCGACATCAGCGACTGGGTGGTGGTCATGGCACAGGGCAGCGTCATCGCCGAATCCACACCGGCTCACCTTTCGTCGAACAACGCCGTCGTCGACGCCTATCTGGGCAGCCACCACGATCAGGCACTGGAGTTCGACGAGGAAGGAAACCCCGTCGGCGAGACTGCGGCGCTCGCCGAGGCGCTCGAGACTGCGGAGGCGCAGACCCTCGAGACCGGCGGCGACCTCTCCGAACCCGACATCACCGAGCTGAGGCGTGAGAACCCATGACCGAATTGACCCCAGCGGAATTCGCGGCGACGCCCGAGGAGCACGCACGGCTCGCCGAGGGCGCTCTCGTCCGGGCCGACGGTGTGGTCGCGGGATACATTCCCGGCGTCAACATTCTGCGCGAATGTAACTTCTTCCTTCGCGAAGGCGAAATCGTCGGCATCATCGGCCCCAACGGCGCCGGTAAGTCGACACTGCTGAAGTCCTTGTTCGGACTCATTCCGGTCCGGCAGGGCTCGGTGACGCTGCGTGGCGAGGACATCACGGCCAGGCCCGCGCACGTGCTCGTCCAGAAGGGTGTGGGCTACGTTCCGCAGACGCAGAACGTTTTCCCTTCGCTCACCATCGAAGAAAACCTCGAGATGGGAATGTATCTGCGCCCGAAGGCATTCGACGAGCGATTCGCCTTCGTGGGCGATCTTTTCCCGCTGCTGATCGAACGCAGGAAAGTGAAGGCCGGCGCCCTCTCCGGCGGTGAACGGCAGATGGTGGCAATGGGCCGGGCGCTGATGATGGACCCGTCCGTACTGCTCCTCGACGAACCGTCCGCCGGACTCTCCCCGATGTTCCAGGACGAGGTGTTCATTCGCTGCAAGAAGATCAACGCCGCGGGCGTCTCGGTGATCATGGTGGAGCAGAACGCCCGTCGATGCCTCCAGATCTGCGACCGTGGCTACGTTCTGGACCAGGGCCGCAACGCCTACACCGACTCGGGACCCAACCTCATGCACGACCCCAAGGTGATCGAACTGTACCTGGGCACGCTGGCGGGAAGTCAAGAGAAGAAATAGTCCGCACACACGAACTGTGGGCCAGGGTTTCCCTGGCCCACAGTTCGTTAAAACACAGAACGTTTCAGCTGGGAAGGATCACTCCCCCACGACGATGTATCCGTCCGTCGTCAGCTTGTTGTCGGCACCGAACTTCATCTTGCCGTACGAACCGATGGAGGGTTCGCCCGCATCACTGAAGTCGAGTTTGCCGGTGACGCCGTTGTAGTCGATGTCCGTTCCGGCCTGCACGAGCGGCAGGCACTCCTGGTAGGACGTGCACGGCGTGCCACCCTCGGTGACGTTGTTGATGTTGGCGGCGATGTCGCGGCCCGCCGTCGACTTCGCCGCCTCCGCAGCCAGCGCGGAGACCACGACGGCGTCGTAAGACTCACCGGCGTAGTTGAAGTCGATCAGCGCACCGTTGATGCCCTTGAGGCGATCCTGGAACGCAGGACCGACGTCGGTGAGCGGAGTGGTGCCCTGCATCCCGTCGAGCAGCGGCGGCGCAACGGCCTCGCCCAGCGCGTTACCCATGTTGCCGTCGACACCGTAGACCTTCATGCCGTCGGATGGGCCGATGCCCACCTCGTGCATACGAGTGATGATCTTGGCCGACTCCTCGAATCCCACTACTGCCACAGCATCCGGGGCGAAGTCCTTGACCTGATCGATCTCCGAGTTGAACGACTGTGCGTTGGGGTCGTAGATGATCTTCTGGATCTGATCTTCCGGGATGCCGGCGTCGGCGAGGTTCTTCACGATGTTGTCGGCGAGCCCGGTGCCGTAGGGATCGTTCAGTGCGAGGACGGACACCCGCTGGCCGCCGTCGTCCGAGATGAGCTGCGACACAGCCTGAGCCTGCAACACGTCCGTGGGGGCCGTACGGAAGTACTGCCCCTTGTCGGCGTAGCAGACGAACTGGTCGGACGTGTTCGCCGGCGAGAACATCACGACACCCGCGCTGGCCACCTTGTCGATGACCTTGAGCGACACCGAGGACGACGCCGCACCGACGATCACCTGTGTGCCCGCGGCCAATTCGCGGTCGACCGTGGAGTTGGCGGTATCCGTGGTGGTGTCGCCCGAGTCGCCGGGAATCAACTGCACGGGCTGACCGAGCACTCCGCCGGCCGCGTTGACGTCGTTGACACCGAGCTGGGTGCCCGCCACCATCGGCGGCCCGAGGAAGGAGAGGCTACCGGTGTCGGGCAGCAGGGTGCCGATCTTCAGTGGCGCCGTGGACGGTGTCGTTCCGGCCGTCGCCTCTTCGGGGGTGCAGTCGGTGGTCACCGTGGTGGCCGAGGCGGCGGCACCGTCGCCTCCGCTTGCGGACTCGTCGCCACTGTCCGAACTGCAACCTGCGAGTGCGAGGCTCGCCGCGCCGAGAACCGCGGCCGCCCGCACGAGGGTCCGTTTAGCCATCCAAAGTCTCCTTAGATCACCTGTGTACGGACGCCACCCGAGTTGGCGTCCGCTGTGGGATCAGACGCTAGCTGTCCGGCGGCGTTCGCGACCCTCGGCGAACGGCTCGTGACCTTACTGTGACCTTGATGCGGTCAGTGTTTACGCGGCCGTAAAGGGTTACTGGGGCTTCTCGCCGCCGAGAGTCTCGAGGACCACCTGGGCCACCGCTTTCATGGTCGAACGGCGATCCATCGCTGCCCGCTGAATCCACCGGAACGCTTCGGGTTCCGTGAGTGACTGCTTGTCCATCAGCACGCCCTTGGCGCGCTCGACGACCTTGCGTGTCTCGAGCCGTTCGGACAGGTCGGAGATCTCCCGCTCCAGTGCGGTCACTTCCTTGAACCGGCTGGCTGCCAACTCCACGGCGGGCACCAAGTCGGCGACGGAGAACGGTTTGACCAGATACGCCATCGCGCCCGCGTCACGGGCCCGTTCGACCAAGTCTCGCTGACTGAACGCTGTGAGAATAACCACGGGGGCAATACGTTTCGCGGCGATCTCGGACGCCGCATCGATGCCGTCACGCCTCGGCATCTTCACATCCATGATGACGAGGTCGGGTTTCAGCTCGACCGCCAGATCGACCGCAGTCTGCCCGTCACCGGCCTCACCGACCACGTCGTAACCCTCTTCACGCAGCATCTCGACGAGGTCCAGCCTGATCAGCGCCTCGTCCTCGGCCACCACGACCCGTCGCGGCGGGGTCGGCACGCCTTGCGGCTGCGGAGCGTTCATGGTCACCATTCTCCTCTGCTCGGACGACCCCGAAGCCGGGGAGCGAACGGTTAGAGGGTACCGGTGGTTGACTCCCGACGACGATCTTCTACAGTGGTACAGCGCAACACGCCCTCGTATCCCAATTGGCAGAGGAAACGGATTCAAAACCCGTCCAGTGTGAGTTCGAGTCTCACCGAGGGCACTGCCGGACAGTCGCATCAAGTGCAGGTCAGGGTCATCCCTGACCTGCACTTCGCGCAATGGACTGCTATCGCACCGTCCGCACCACTGCCTGCGGGCTGCGTATCGCCGCGGACGGCTACGACCACGGGGTGACGGGTCTTATCTGTGCCTTGCCGTCGAGGACGACGTCGACACGTTCCTGATAGAAGCACACCATCCCCGCGATCTGGGCGAGCTCGAGCGGGGGATGTTCATAACTCCACGCGATGTCGACGCCCTTGTCACCGCCTCCCACCAGCGACCAATGTGACGCGTGGCCTTTGTACGCACAGACCGTCGAGGTCGGACTCGGTTCGAGCGCCGCGACGACGTCGGCGCGGGGCAGGTAGTAGCGCGCAGGGAGCACGAATTCGAAGAGGATCAGCGGGCGGGCCGACTCTGCGACGAGTCGGCCGTCGAGTTCGATGCGGATGGGCGTCGAACTCCGCCGCACATCGATTCGGGAGAACGGGTCGTGGGGGTGCCCGAAGATCGATTCGTCCTCCTCGAGCCAGTCGAAGCCGTCGAAGTCGAGGATGACCATCGAGTCGAGTTCGGCCGGCCGGAACGCCTGCCCGGTGGCGGCACCGGCAGTGACCGTCATCGGCGTCCCTGCGGTCGTGTGGAACCCGAAGGCCGTCCGCGGGTCGATGACCGGTGGGCCGCCCTCTTCCAGCGATACCGGCAGCTCCGAGGCGGCATCGTCGGACGCCTCCGCCAGGGTGCCCGTCACGTCGGAGATCGGTACCGCATAGGACGGGACGACGCGTCGTGGCTCCCACACCAGCACGGCGTCACGCGTGTCGACGACCGTGGCGCCGCCGAGACGCGCACGCACACGCTTGGGAGTCGGCTGGTATCGGAGCTCCTGCCGAGCCTGCATCAAGTGGTCGATCATTCTGACGGCCATCCGCTGTACCTCCTTGTCGACCTGCGTACGCGCGAAGAGAACTGAGCCGCAGGTAGTGGCGGCTTTGTTGTGCCGGAACCCTGTGGTTCGGCGTGTGCCTGCCAGTACCATGGTGGCACGGTTCCGCCCTCGAGCACGGAGGTCACCCATGGATCTCGGCACCGTCAACTTCACGTACGACGGGCGCGTAGCTCTTCGATTCCAGCAAGCGTTGTCGCATTCGCCGGAGAAGGTGTGGCGGGTACTGACGGACCCCCAGTATTTGAAAGTCTGGTTCCCCGCCGACGTCGATTTCGACCTCACTCCCGGCGCGGAACTGGTGTTCCGCGTAACCCCGGAGCAGGTCCGCCGGTTCGGATTACCCGAAGACCACACGACCACCGGCACGGTCATTTCGGTGCACCCGGGCCACATCCTCGAGTATCTGTGGGACGCGGAGACCCTGCATTGGGAGCTGAGTCCCGACGGAAGCGGCGGTTGCTGGTTGACGCTCACGCACACGGTGGAAGAGGAAGACTCCGCCTATGCACACGCCGCGGGCTGGCACGCCGGCCTCGAGGTGGTGGAAGCGCAACTCGACGGCCGCGAGGTGAACTGGTCACCGTGGGATCGGGCCGACGAACTCGCATCGGCCTACCGCAAGGCCAACTGACAGTCCGCCCGGGTGCCGCCGAGACACCCGGGCGGAGCCGTTCAACCCAGCACCCGGGCGGAGCCGTTCAACCCAGCACCCGGGCAAGGCCGCTCAACCCACGAGCGAAGTTTCGGTCCACTGCCCCTCGCCTTCCAGTTCCACTCCGAGCGAGTGGAATTGGTTGAGCGTGCTGCGGTGCCCGACACTGACCACGATGCTGTCCGGCAATTCGGACCGCAGGAGTGTGTAGAGCGTGTGCTCGAGCCCCTCGTCGATCGCCGAGGTGGCCTCGTCGAGGAAGATGACGGCCGGCCGCGCGGTCAGGACCCGCGCGAAAGCCAGCCGCTGCTGCTCCCCCGGGGACAGGATGCGGGTCCAGTCGGCTGTCTCGTCGAGTCGGTCGCCGAGATTGCCGAGCGATACCTTCGACAGCGCCTCACGGAGAGTGCCGTCCGCTGCTGTCGGTTCGCTGGGGTACGCCAGCGCTGTCCGGAGCGAACCGAGCGGCAGATACGGCCGCTGGGACAGGAAGATGGCATCCCCGGATGGTCGCGACACCGTGCCGTCCGCGTAGGGCCATAGATCGGCGAGGGTCCGGAGCAGCGTCGTCTTGCCGGAACCGGACGGGCCCTTGACCAACAGCGACTGACCGGGGCCGACGGTGAGATCGAGACCCTCGATGAGGGTCGCTCCGGACGGAGTGCGCACGTCGAGCTTGTCGACGTCGAGTTCGTTCCCGGACTTGCCCGTCTTCAAGATCGGGAGTGCGGCGGCGTGCATGTTGTCGTTGGCCAGACCATTGAGTCGGATGAGGGTGGCGCGGAAACTCGCGAAGTCGTCGTACGACTCACGGAAGAAGGACAGTGAGTCGTGCACCTGTGAGAACGCCGTCGAGGTCTGCATGACGTCACCGAGTGAGACCTGACCGCTGAACAGCCGCGGCCCCTGAATCAGGAAGGGGAAGATGACCGCTGTCTGGTTCACCGAGAGGTTCCAGCCATTGAATTTGAGAGTCCGGAAGACGATGTGCCACATGTTGCGGATGACGTGCGCGAACCTGCCTGCCAGCGTTCGCCGCTCGACGTTCTCGCCGCGATAGAACGCGATGCTCTCGCCGTACTCACGGACCCGGATCAGTGCGTAGCGGAAGTTCGCATTGAGCTTCTCGTTGAGGAAGTTGAGCCTGATGAGCGGCTTACCGATCCAGAACGCCACGAGCGTGGTGACGAGAACGTAGACGAAGACGAGGAAGATCATCGCCCGCGGAATCTCGGTGCCGAAGATGGTCATCGGACCGGACAGGTCCCACAGGATTCCGGTGAACGACACGATCGACAGCACCGCGGTGACCGCGCCCATGGACAGCACCCGGGCCGTGGTCACGAAATTGGTGATGTCGGCCTGGATCCGCTGATCGGGGTTGTCGATCGCGTCGTCGAGGAAGCGGTCGCGGTAGTAGGCGCGACTGTCGAGCCAGTCGTCCGTGAGGTGGTGGGTGAGCCAGACACGCCAATCGATGTCGAGGGTCTGGCCGATGAGGAACTCGATCAGGGCGCGTACGACGTGGATGGCCGCGAGGAACGCGAATACCCGCAGAAAGTGCCAGAACGCGGTCTCGTCGAGGTTCTGGATCGAGTCGTAGAAGTCGTTGGACCAATAGGAGAACAGTACGTTCATCCGCACGGCGAACACGGTGAACAGCAGCAGGACCGCGAGGATCACCAGCGGCTTGGGACTACGCCGCGGATTGAAATACGCCGCCGCGAAACGCCAGAACTGCCTGCCCCACTTGGTGAATCGAGCGAGCAGCACGATGACGACGACAAAGACGACGGCAGTCATCACGTAGGCCTTCAACAGCCATACCGTGCTGTCCCACACCACGTTGTTCCAGTCCACGACCCAGGTCCCCGATCACGAGATGAAGCTCAGGAGAAAAGATGGCGAAGTCTAACCCTGGTTCGGCGTGATCGGCGAGAGAAACGTGAACGACACGTCCGTCGTCGCCCGGAAAGCTACCCGTCTTGTGCAGGTTCCTGCTTTTCTTCGGTGTCCGGATCTCGGTCTCGATACTCTTCCTTGAGGTTGCCCTCGTCGTCGACATAGTCGTCGAAGGCGGTGCCGGAGACCGTGCCCCCGGAGCCGGGGAGCACGACCGTCTCCCTGGCTCCCGGATCGTACCGAGCGTCGATTTCTTCGGCCTTCTTCTTGGCCTTCTCGATCGCTTCGTCGTCGGGACGGGGCACTTCGCCCTCGGTCTGCTCGCCGGTGTTCTTCTGCTCGGTGTCGTCTGCGCTCATGGTGCACGTCCGTTCCGTCGGAGATCCGGAATCGACGATACGCCCCGAACCGTCACTTCCTGGGCGGGAAATGACGAATCAGCCCTTCCTGCACCACGGTGGCGAGCAGTTCGCCCTCGAGCGAGAAGAAGCGCCCGGTCGCAAGCCCTCGTGAACCGGCGGCCACCGGCGACTCGGTGGCATAGAGCGCCCAGTCGTCGAACCGGAACGGGCGATGAAACCACATCGAATGATTGACCGTGGCCGCCACGATCCGGTCGAGGCCCCACGACAACCCGTGCGTGGTGATGATCGAATCGAGCACCGTGGTGTCCGACGAGTAACCCATGACGGCGACGTGGATCAGCGGATCGTCCGGAAGATCGCCGTCCGCCCTCATCCACACCCGGTTGTGGGTGAGCTTCTCCCCCGTACCCTTCATGATCCAGGACGGGTCGTTCGCATACCGCATGTCGATCGGCTTCAGGGCGTTGACGAACATCTTCAGCCGGTCCTCGTAACCGAGAAAATGATCACCCAGGGGCGGAAGTGTCTCCGGGAACGGAACATCGGGAACCGCGACCGCGTGTTCGAGTCCCTGGCCCCAGTCCTGGAACGCCGCAAGCATCACGAACAGTTCCTGACCGTTCTGCAGGGCGGTGACCTGCCGGTTGGCGAAGGCTCGGCCGTCGCGGTGACGATCGACGCGATACTCGATCGGTTCCTTCACGTCACCACCGCGAATGAAGTGGGCGTTGACCGCGTGCACCGCCCGTTCACCGGAGACGGTGCGGCCGGCGGCGACCAGAGCCTGCGAGATCAACTGGCCGCCGAACGTCCGGCTGCCCACCTGCGCGGGATGCCGACCTCGATAGGTGTCCTCCCCGATTTTCTCCAGATCGAGGAGTTCGAGAAGAGTCTCGAGATCGGTCTTCGCCGCGACTTCGCTCACCTAGTGGTCCTCTTCACCGATTCTGTGGACGTGGATCAGGTTGGTCGATCCTACGGTGCCGGGCGGCGAACCTGCCACGATGATGACCAGTTCACCCTTCTGGTAACGGCCGAGGCCCAGGAGTGCGTGGTCGACCTGACGGACCATCGCGTCGGTGCTCTCGACGGGGTCGACGAGGAACGTCTCCGTGCCCCAGGTCAGCGAGAGCTGGCTGCGCACCTCCGGGAGCGGGGTGAACGCGAGCAACGGCAGCGGGGTGTGCAAGCGAGCGAGTCGCCGCACCGTGTCGCCGGACTGGGTGAAGGCAACGAGCGCCTTCGCGTCGAGTCGCTCACCGATGTCGCGGGCGGCGTAGGAGATGACGCCCCGCTTGGTGCGCGGAACGTGGGTCAGCGGAGGCACCCGGGTCGATTCTCCCTCCACGGCCTCGACGATGCGGGCCATGGTGCGCACTGTCTCCATCACGTACTTGCCCACCGAGGTTTCCCCGGAGAGCATGACCGCGTCGGCACCGTCGAGAACCGCGTTGGCCACGTCGGACGCCTCGGCGCGCGTGGGGCGCGAGTTCTCGATCATCGACTCGAGCATCTGCGTGGCAACGATGACCGGCTTCGCGTTCTCGCGGGCGATCTGGATGGCCCGCTTCTGCACCAGCGGGACCTGCTCGAGCGGAAGTTCCACGCCCAGGTCACCACGCGCGACCATGACCGCGTCGAACGCGAGGACGACGGCCTCGAGGTTGTCGATGGCTTCCGGCTTCTCGAGCTTCGCGATGACCGGGATGCGGCGACCGACGCGATCCATGACCGCGTGCACCAACTCCACGTCGGCAGGCGAACGCACGAACGAGAGGGCGATGAAATCGACACCGAGGTTCAGCGCGAACTCGAGGTCGGCGATGTCCTTCTCCGACAGCGCGGGCACCGACACGTTCATCCCCGGCAGGGACACACCCTTGTTGTTGCTGACCGGGCCACCCTCGGTGACACGACACACCACGTCGTTGCCCTCGACACCAGTGACGACGAGACCGACCTTGCCGTCGTCGACGAGCAGCCGGTCACCCGCCTTGGCGTCCTCCGCGAGCTGCTTGTACGTGGTCGACACCCGGTCGTGCGTGCCGTCGACCTCGTCCACGGTGATCCGGACGAGCTCACCGTTGGCCCAGGTGGTGCGCTCTTCGGCGAACCGGCCGAGCCGAATCTTGGGCCCCTGGAGGTCGGCGAGGACTCCGACCGCCTTTCCCGTCGCATCCGATGCGGCTCGGACGCGGTTGTAATTTTCCTCGTGGTCGGAGTGTTCCCCGTGGCTGAAGTTAAGCCGGGCCACATCCATACCGCTTTCGACGAGTTCGCGAATACGGTCACCGGTGGCGGTAGCAGGTCCAAGAGTGCATACGATCTTCGTCCGTCGGTTCACGGCCTGAAGCCTAGTCGTCCCGCCCGCCCATCTCCATTTAGACTACGGCCAGCGGAAGCGCCGTCGGATGCACCGGCGAGGGGAGGTCGGACGCCCCTGTGAGGTACGTATCGACGGCATGCGCGGCGGACCTGCCCTCGGCGATCGCCCACACGATGAGCGAGGCACCACGATGCGCGTCGCCACATACGAACACTCCCGGTGCGGTGGTCTGCCAGTCGGGACCACAGGACAGCACGCCCCGACGGGTGGGGCTCAAACCGTAGTCGTCGAGCAGCGGACCGAGGTCGACGCCCTCGAAACCGATCGCGAAAAGCGCTAATTCACAAGGTAATTCGATTTCCTCCCCCACCGGGGTGATGATGCGCTTGCCGTCCTCCCTAGACACCCGGACCTCCGCGAGAACCATGGCCCTGACGTTTCCGTTCTCGTCACCGAGGAACCGTTGCACCGCAACCTGATACCGGCGGACGCCGCCTTCCGCGTGGGCCGGCGACGTGCGCAGCACCATCGGCGAGGCCGGCCACGGAGTCACGGACTCGTCCCGCTCGCTCGGCAACTCCGGGCGGTAGTCCAACTGGGTCACCGACAACGCTCCCTGCCGATGCGCAGTTCCGAGGCTATCCGCGCCGGTGTCACCGCCACCGATGATGACGACGTGCTTGCCCTTCGCGGTGATCGACGCAGGGCCGTCACCCTCGCACTCCTTGTTGGACGTCACCAGGTGCTCCATTGCGAGATGGATACCGCCCAGCTCCCGGCCCTCCACCGTCGTGTTGTCGCGGGCACGCAGGGCGCCGATGGCGAGGACCACCGCATCGAAGTTGGTCCGCAACTGGTCCACGGTGAGATCGACACCCGCCTCGCAATCGGTGACGAAATGTGTTCCCTCCGCGCGCATCTGGACCAGCCGCTGATCGAGAACCGACTTCTCCATCTTGAACTCGGGGATGCCGTAGCGAAGGAGTCCCCCGAGCCGGTCGTCGCGCTCGTAGACGGTGACATCGTGTCCGGCGCGGGTGAGCTGCTGGGCGGCCGCGAGCCCGGCCGGACCGGAACCGACCACCGCGACCTTCTTTCCCGTGGCGATCATCGGCGGTTTAGGCTCCACCGTTCCGGACTCCCAAGCGACGTCGGCGATCGTCTGCTCGATCCGCTTGATGGTGACGCTGCCCGTCGTGTGGGTGTCGGCGAGCGAGAGCACACACGCCGATTCACACGGCGCCGGGCACAACCTGCCGGTGAACTCCGGGAAGTTGTTGGTCGCATGCAGACGCTCGCTCGCCGCCGACCAGCGGCCGCGGCGCACGAGATCGTTCCATTCCGGAATCAGATTGCCCAGCGGGCAGCCCGCACTTCCCGAGTGGCAGAACGGGATACCGCAGTCCATGCAGCGGGTGGCCTGCTCGGCTACCTCGGCGTTGCGCTCCTCGGGACTGAGCGGACTGGTGACCTCGTGCCAGTCGTGCACCCTTTCCGCAATGGGTCGCTTGGGTGCTTCCTTCTTGGGGATGTGCAGGAAACCATGCGGATCAGCCACGAGCCGCCTCCATGATTGCGGTGTCCACGTCGAGCCCCTCGGCGCGGGCCAGCCGAGTGGCCTCGAGAACCCGCTGATAGTCCACCGGCATCACCTTGGTGAACAGCGCAGACCGCCGGGGCCAATCGGCGAGCATCGAAGCCGCGACGGTGGAGCCGGTCCAGTGCAGATGGTCGCTGACGGTACGGCACAGCCAGTCGAGGTCCTCGGGGTCGGGTGTCAGCAGGGTGACCATGGCCGGATTGACGTCGGCGGGATCGAGGTCGAGCACATATGCGATCCCGCCCGACATTCCGGCCGCCAGGTTCCGTCCGGTGGGACCGAGGACGACGACCCGTCCGCCCGTCATGTACTCGCACCCGTGATCGCCCACTCCCTCGACCACGGCGGTCGCTCCGGAATTGCGTACCGAGAACCGTTCGCCGGCCCGTCCGCGGAGGAACAGTTCACCGGAGGTCGCACCGTAGAGCAGTGTGTTGCCGGCGATCACCTGAGTCTCCGGGACGAACAGGACGTCGGCGGCCGGGCGCACCACGATTCGCCCGCCCGACAGCCCCTTTCCGACATAGTCGTTGGCGTCGCCGGTGAGGTCGATGGTGATGCCCGGCGGCAGGAACGCACCGAGTGATTGACCCGCCGACCCGGTGAAGGTGAGCCGGATGGTGTCGTCGGGGAGCCCGCCCGCACCGTAACGACGGGTGACCTCGGCCCCGAGCAGCGTCCCGACCGTCCGATTCACATTGCGCACGGGCATCTCGATCTCGACCGGATGCGCGTCTTCGAGGGCACCTTCAGCCAGCTGGATGAGCGTGCGGTCCAGCGCCCGGTCCAGCGCATGGTATTGGTCGGTCACCTTGCGCCGCTGGGTGAGCGGGGTCCCGTCGGGGCCCTTCGGTAACGCGAAGATCGGCGAGAGGTCGAGTCCGCGGCTCTTCCAGTGCGCGATTCCCTCGGCCGTCTCGAGCATGTCCGCGTGCCCCACCGCTTCATCGATGCTGCGGAAGCCGAGACGCGCCAGGTGCTGCCGGACGTCCTCGGCGATGAAGCGGAAGAACTCCTCGACGAACTGGGGCTTGCCGGTGTATCGCTTGCGCAATTCGGGGTTCTGAGTGGCCACTCCCACCGGGCAGGTGTCGAGGTGGCACACACGCATCATGATGCACCCTGCCACGATCAACGGCGCCGTCGAGAAGCCGAACTCCTCCGCCCCGAGCAGCGCAGCGACGACGACGTCCTTCGCGGTACGCATGCCGCCGTCGCACTGAACGGTGATCCGATCGCGCAGACCGTTGAGCACGAGTGTCTGCTGCGCATCGGCCAGTCCGATCTCCCACGGCGTACCCGCGTGCTTCATCGACGTGAGCGGAGTCGCGCCGGTGCCGCCGTCGTTGCCCGAGATGAGGACCACGTCCGCGTGCGCCTTGCTGACACCGGCCGCCACCGTCCCCACACCCACCGAACTGACCAGCTTCACATGGACACGGGCCTGGTCGTTGGCGTTCTTGAGGTCGTGGATCAGCTGTGCGAGGTCCTCGATCGAGTAGATGTCGTGGTGCGGCGGAGGTGAAATCAACCCCACGCCCGGAGTCGAGTGCCGGGTCTCCGCCACCCATGGGTACACCTTGTAGGCGGGCAACTGCCCGCCCTCGCCCGGCTTGGCGCCCTGGGCCATCTTGATCTGGATGTCGCTGGCGTTGACCAGGTAATCACTGGTGACGCCGAATCTTCCGCTCGCCACCTGCTTCACGGCGCTGCGACGGGACGGGTCGTAGAGGCGGTCGACGTTCTCCCCGCCCTCCCCGGAGTTGGATCGCCCACCGAGATTGTTCATGGCCACGGCCATCGTCTCGTGCGCCTCGGCGGAGATGGACCCATAGCTCATCGCGCCGGTGTTGAAACGAGTGACGATCCGCTCCGCCGGCTCCACCTCCTCGAGCGGCACCGGAGGCCGGAGGCCCTCCCGGAAGCTGAAGAGGCCGCGCAGTGCACCTCCCGCCGCGGCGAGCCTGTTCACCTCGTCGCTGTACTGGGCGAAAACCTCATGCCTGCCGGTGCGGGTGGCGTGCTGGAGGAGAAACACGGTCTCGGGCGTGAACAAGTGCAGTTCGCCGTCGCGGCGGAACTGGTACTCGCCGCCGTGGGCAAGCCGGCGGTGCGCGTACTCGGTGGGATTGTCGGGGTAGGCCTGCCGGTGCCGGAGCAGCACTTCCCGCGCGATCTCGTCGAGTCCCACGCCACCGAGTTTGCTGGTGGTCCCCCGGAAATACTCGTCGACGAGGCCGCGGTCGAGGCCGAGTGCCTCGAAAGCCTGGGCGGCGGTGTACGAACCAACTGTCGAGATGCCCATCTTCGACATCACCTTCAGCACACCCTTGCCGAGTGCCGTCAAATAGTTGCGCACCGCGATCGTGTGATCGACTCCCGTCAGCTCGCCCTCCGACACCAGATCCTCGATCGACTCCATCGCGAGGTATGGATTGACCGCGGCCGCTCCGTAGCCGATGAGCAGCGCCAAATGATGCACTTCGCGCGCGTCGCCGGACTCGACGACCAGCGCCACCTTCGTTCGTTCCTTGGTGCGGATCAGGTGGTGATGCACTGCGCCCACGGCCAGCAACGACGGGATGGGTGCGCGGGTGTGGTCGGAGTCGCGGTCCGAGATCACCAGTGTCCGGTATCCCTGCGCGATCGCAGCGCTCGCCTGGGTGCGCAGTTCTTCCAGCGCATCGGCCATGCCCGCACCGCCGCGCTCCACCTCGTAGAGACCGCGCAGAACGGTCGCCGCCAGACCGGAGTGGTTGCCGTCCGCGTTCACATTGATGATCTTGTTCAGGTCGTCGTTGTCGAGCACTGGCCACGGCAGCACTATCTGACGACACGACGCCGCAGTGGGCTCGAGCAGATTCTGTTCCGGACCCATGACCCGGGACAGCGACGTCACGATCTCTTCGCGGATGGCGTCGAGCGGCGGATTGGTCACCTGGGCGAACAGTTCGACGAAATAGTCGTACAGCAGCCGCGACCGGGCGGACAGCACAGCGATGGGGGTGTCGGTTCCCATCGAGCCGAGCGGCTCCCCGCCGGACGCCGCCATCGGCGACAACAGGATCCGCAGATCTTCCTCGGTGTAGCCGAACGCCACCTGTCGCCGGACCACCGACTCGTGGTTGTTCTGGGCGTGCGGTCGCTCGGGCAGCGTCCTCAGGTCGAGCAACCCTGCATAGAGCCACTCGGCGTACGGCTTCTCGGCTGCCAGCCGCGACTTGATCTCGTCGTCGGGAACGATACGTCCCTCCGACGTGTCGACCAGGAACATGCGCCCCGGCTCGAGGCGCCCCTTCGCCACGACCTCGTCCTGGGGCACGTCGAGGACTCCGCTCTCGCTCGCCAGGATCACCCGCCCGTCGACGGTCTGCCACCAGCGGCCGGGCCGCAGACCGTTACGGTCCAGCACTGCCCCTACGACGGTTCCGTCGGTGAACGTCACACACGCCGGCCCGTCCCAGGCCTCCATCAACGAAGCGTGGAACTGGTAGAAAGCGCGCCGGTCGGGACACATCCTCGTGTCGTTCTCCCACGCCTCGGGCACCATCATCATCACCGCATGGGGCACGCTGCGTCCCGCGAGATGCAGCAGCTCGAGCACCTCGTCGAACGAGGCAGAGTCCGACGCCTCGGGTGTGCAGATGGGGTACAACCGTCGGAGGTCGCCTGGGATGGCGGCACTCGACAGCATCGCCTCCCGCGCCCGCATCCGATTCCGGTTGCCTCGAACGGTGTTGATTTCCCCGTTGTGCGCCACGAAGCGGAACGGGTGCGCAAGCGGCCAGGACGGGAACGTGTTGGTGGAAAACCTGCTGTGCACCACCGCGAGCGCACTCATCGTGCGGGAATCCCGCAGGTCCACGTAGTAGAGAGGCAGCTGGGGAACGGTCAGCATGCCCTTGTAGACGATGGTGCGGCTCGACAGCGACGGGAAGTAGACGCCCGACCCGCTCGACTCGACCTCCGGAGTGATCTGCTCGGCGCGCTTGCGCAGCGGGTAGACGAGGCGATCGAGGTCGAGACCACTGGGCCGCCGTCCGCCGGTCGGCGGCGCCGCGACGAACAGCTGACTCATGTGGGGCTCGCATCCGCGTGCCGTAGCCCCGAGGTCGGCGCCCTGCGAATCGATCGGCACGTCCCGCCACCCGAGGATGTCGAGCCCCTCCTCGTCGGCGAGGTCCTCGATCCGCTTCCGGGCCGTCGATCGCGCCTCCGGGTCGCGAGGAAGGAAGCAGAAACCCGCGGCGTAGGTACTACTTCCGTCCGGGGCGGGCGAAGGAAGGTCGAAATCGACGACCTCCTCGAAGAGCTCGGTGGGCAGCTGCACCAGGATTCCGGCACCGTCTCCGCTGTTCGTCTCGGCGCCGGCAGCACCGCGATGCTCGAGGTTGTCCAGAGCGACGAGACCATCCGCGACGATGGAGTGCGAACGGCGGCCGTGCACGTCCACCACCATGGCGACACCGCACGAATCGACTTCGCGATCCGGGTCGTAGAGACCTTGCGGACCGGGCGACTGAGAGAACAGCACCGATATACCTCCACATCGGCCGAGGGGACCACCGGTGGCGCTTGCGCGTCCCTGCCGGCGGCCTCCGCTAGCGGGGTCGCCACGACGGGCGCTAACTGCATTTCGGGGGTCTACCGGGACAGCCTCGGCCCGTGAAGGTTGTTACCGGACATACATCCGGCGCGCTCAGCTTACCAGCACCGATAAGCGTCGGATATGCCGATTTCCGGACAGGACAGCGCTGTGGCCCCCGTCGCACGAGCAACAGGGGCCACAGCGGTGGAATCGAGCGGCGACGCTACGTCGTCACTGGTCCCGGAGGGGTCGTCCGTACTTGTCCTTCACGCTGCCCGTCAGCATCATGATGCCGTCGATCAGCGGCCAGAGCCCGCCTAATCCGCACGTCAGCCAGGTGACGGCGATCTGCGCGACCGCGATGCCGGGCTGGTTCAGGTAGAACCGTCCGACACCGAAGGCACCCAGGAAAATTTGCAGGAGTCCCGCGGTGAGCTTCGACTTGTCGGAGTACGGCTCACCGCTGACCGGGTGCCGGCCGAACGGCGCAGACGGATCGACGTAGGCGTTGTACCCGGCCGGGGCATATCCGGGCTGCGGGTATCCCTGCTGTCCGTACCCCTGCTGGCCATACTGCTGTCCGGGATTCTGCTGGCCGTAATTCTGCTGGCCGTAGTCCGTCTGACCGTAACTCTGGGGTGCGGCACCCTGCTGACCGTAACCGGCCTGCGGGTAGCCGGGCTGCTGATAGTCCTGCCCGGACTGCGGCGACGTTCCGTACTGCGCGTTGTAGTAAGGATCGGGGGTGCCGTACGTCGGGCCGTCCGCAGGCTGCTGCGGCTTGTCGTAACCGGTGTATGGGGCGGTCGGCGGCGGGGTGTCGCCCACATTAGGCAGTGCGGTGGTGGGTTCGGTTCCGCTCGGCGACGGGTAGGTGGGGGTCGAACCCCAGCCGGGACCATTGCCGACCCCGGAGTAGGTGTCCCATCCGGGCCCGGTTCCCGACGACGCCGGTGAGGGCGTTGCGTCCGAGGTGGCGGGTGGCTGCGACAGCGATGCCTCGGCGGTGGCGTCGTAATCGAAGGGCGAACCGAACTCGGGCGGAAGGCTCGACTCACCGCTCCCGCCCTTCTTCCCCAGATCCACCCGCTGGGTGTCGTCGCCGGAGGTGTCGGCCTTGGCGGAATCGTCGGATGCTTTCCCCGGATCAGTCATTCGCGTCATCCTTCTTGCTGTCGGTGGTCGTCGTGCCCGCGTCGGTGCCGGCACTCGCAGTACTCACAGCCTTGTCGTCACCCGCAGGCTTGTCTTTCTCCCCGTTGTCCTGTTCGGTCGTCTCCTGATCGGGCGTCCCCTGTTCCGCCGCGGCAGGATGATGCGGTTGCAACTCCGCCGGGTCTTCCCGGCCCTTGGTCGCGGCGAAGACATACACCACCGCTGCGACGAAGACGATCGCCGAGGTGAACGAGTTGACGCGGACGCCGGCGATGAGGCTGGCGTGATCGCTGCGCATCAGCTCGATCCAGAACCGACCCGCGCAGTACCCGGCCACATACAGGGCGAAGAGGCGGCCGTGCCCGATACGGAAGCGGCGGTCCACCCACACCAGCAGGATCACGATCAGCACGTTCCACAGCGCTTCGTACAGGAAGGTGGGGTGCACCACGAAAGCGACCTGCCCGGTGGAGACACCGTCGATCAACTCGGGGTGCACCTGCCCGGCGTCGTTGCGGCGCTCGAAGATCTCGAGCCCCCACGCCACGTCGGTTTCCCGTCCGTACAGTTCCTGGTTGAAGTAGTTGCCGATTCGTCCGATCGCCTGGGCCAGCAAGATGGGAGGCGCTACCGCGTCACCGAGCGCAGGCAGCGGTATCCCACGCCTGCGACAGCCGATCCACGCGCCGACACCGCCGAGCGCCACCGCGCCCCAGATACCGAGCCCGCCCTGCCAGATCTTCAGGGCGTCGACGGGATCCCCGCCCTCCCCGAAGTAGGTGGGCCAGTCGGTCAGGACGTGATACAGCCGGCCACCGATCAACCCGAACGGCACCGCCCAGATGGCGATGTCGAGCACGGTGCCCTTCTCGCCACCGCGGGCGACCCAGCGGCGGTCGCCCCAGAAAATCGCGACGACGATGCCGACGATGATGAACAGCGCGTACGCGCGCAGGGCCAGTGGGCCGACGTACCAGACGCCTTGAGGCGGACTCGGAATATACGCCAGCACGTCCACAGTGGAAGTCACGACGCCACGGTAGCGGAGCGAACGCCCTCGGCGAGTTCCCTCGTCAGCGAGCGCACAGCGTCGAGCCCGGATTCGACCGCGGTGACGAGGGCAGACCCGACGATGACTGCATCCGCGTAGGCGGCGATCTCGGCGGCCTGCGCCCCGGAACGGACACCCAGACCGACACCCACCGGAATGTCGGAATGGGCGCGGATGCGCGCGGTCAACTCGGGCGCCATCGACGACACCGCGTCACGCGCGCCGGTCACCCCCATCGTCGACGCCGCGTACACGAATCCGCTGCTCGCCTTCAGGGTCATCGCCAGTCGTTCTTCGGTCGACGACGGGGCAACAAGGAAGATCCGGTCGAGGTCGTGTTCCTTCGACGCCGTGATCCACTCGCCGGCCTCCTCGGGGATCAGGTTCGGAGTGATGAGTCCGAGGCCGCCGGCGTTCGCGAGGTCACGGGCGAACCGGTCGACACCGTACTGCAGAACCGGATTCCAGTACGTCATCACCACGGCCTTGCCGCCCACCGACGCGATCTGCTCGATGATCGTGAACACGTCACGCACCTTGACGCCGTTGCTCAGCGCCTTCTCGGCGGCCGCCTGAATGGTGGGTCCATCCATCACCGGGTCCGAGTAGGCGATACCGACCTCGACGATGTCACAGCCCGAGTCGACCATGGCCTTGAAGACGTCGATGGATTCGGGGACGGTGGGATACCCGGCGGGTAGGTATCCGACGAGAGCGGCACGCTTCTCCTCACGGCACTGCGCGAATGTCGGGGCGAGGCGCGAGAGTCGTTCGCTCACTTGGCCGAACCTTCCTTGTCGGTGGTCGTGGGGGTTTCGGTGGCGGCGTCGGGGTCGAAGAGCCCGAACCACTTGGCCGCCGTGTCCATGTCTTTGTCGCCGCGCCCGGAGAGGCTGACGACGATGATCGCGCCCTCCCCCAGCTCACGGCCGAGTCGCAACGATCCTGCGACGGCGTGCGCTGATTCGATGGCCGGGATGATTCCCTCACGCTCGGACAGCAGGCGCAGGGCATCCATGGCCTCCGTGTCGGTGACGGGCTCGTAGGTGGCGCGGCCGATGTCCTTGAGCAGGGCGTGCTCAGGTCCGACGCCCGGATAGTCGAGACCAGCCGAGATGGAATGCGATTCGATGGTCTGCCCGTCCTCGTCCTGCAGCAGATACGAGTACGCACCCTGGAAGGCGCCCGGGGTGCCGGCCGCGAAGGTCGCGGCGTGGCGCCCCGTCTCGACTCCGTCACCGGCAGCCTCGTACCCGACCAGCCGCACCCCGGGGTCGTCGAGGAAGGCGTGGAAGATTCCGATGGCGTTGGACCCACCACCGACACACGCGGTGACCGCGTCGGGCAGCCTGCCCGTGAGCGCCTGCACCTGCGCCCGCGCCTCGAGCCCGACGACACGCTGGAAGTCGCGGACGATGGTCGGGAAGGGATGCGGTCCGGCCGCGGTGCCGAAGCAGTAGTACGTGTTGTGGGCGTTGGTCACCCAGTCTCGCAGCGCCTCGTTGATGGCGTCCTTGAGCGTCCGGGAGCCGGACTCCACCGAAACCACCGACGAACCGAGCAACCGCATACGGGCCACGTTCAGCGCCTGCCGCTCGGTGTCGACCGCGCCCATGTAGATGACGCACTCGAGCCCGAACAGTGCACACGCCGTCGCCGTGGCCACACCGTGCTGACCGGCACCGGTCTCCGCGATGATGCGGGTCTTGCCCATCTGCTTGGCGAGCAGCACCTGACCGAGCACGTTGTTGATCTTGTGCGAGCCCGTGTGATTGAGATCTTCGCGCTTGAGGATCAGCCGCGCGCCCCCGGCGAATTCACTCATCCGAGTGGCCTCGAAGATGGGCGACGGGCGGCCCGTGTAATCGCGCTGCAACCGATCGAGCTCGGACAGGAAGGTGTCATCCGACCGCGCCTTGTCGTACGCGGCCGTGACCTCCTCGATCACCGCCATCAGAGCCTCGGGCACGTGGCGTCCGCCGTAGACGCCGAAGTGTCCTCCGGAGTCGGGGTCGTGCGACGTGCGTTCGGCGATTCCGGCGCTGGCAGTCGGCAGATCGCCACCCTTGAAGACGGTGTCCTGATTACGTGAAGTCACAGGTCCAGTCTGCCCCAACGCCGGGCGCTGCCGCCGTCCGGGTCAATACGGCCGCAGTCGGTTCAGCGCGACGGCTTGGGGCAGGAGGGGTGCGCCCCGGCATTGACCAGATCGGCCACAGCCTTGCGTGGATCTCCGCTGGTGACGAGGCCTTCGCCGACGAGTACGGCGTCCGCTCCGGCACCCGCGTAGGCGAGGAGGTCGGCGGTACCCCGGACACCGGATTCGGCGATCTTGATGGTTTCGGTGGGCAGTCCGGGTGCAATCTCCCCGAAGGTGTTCTTGTCGACCTCGAGTGTCTTGAGGTTTCGGGCGTTGACGCCGATCACCCTGGCGCCGGCCTCGAGTGCCCGGTTGGCTTCCTCTTCGGTGTGGACCTCGACCAGCGCGGTCATTCCCAGCGACTCGGTGCGGTCGATCAACGACGCCAGCGCATGCTGCTCGAGAGCGGCGACAATGAGCAGGACGACGTCGGCGCCGTGCGCGCGGGCCTCATGGATCTGGTACGGCCCGACGATGAAGTCTTTACGCAGGATCGGGATGCTGACCGCACGCCGGACGGCGTCGAGGTCGGCGAGGGATCCCTGAAAGCGTCGTTCCTCCGTGAGCACGCTGATGACCCGGGCGCCTCCGGCCTCGTAGGCCTTGGCGAGTTCGGCGGGGTCGGTGATCTCGGCGAGCGGGCCCTTCGACGGGCTTGCACGCTTGACCTCGGCGATGACTCCGATGCCAGGCTCGAGCAGAGCAGCCGCAGCGTCGAGCGCAGGCGGTGCGGCAGCCGCGGCGGCCTTGACAGCGGCGAAGTCAAGGACGGCTTCGCGGGCGGCCACATCGGCGCGCACTCCGTCGAGAATCGAGTCGAGAACGGTCATCGTGGCCCGAGTCCTTTCTGGGCAGGAACCCGATGTGAGGAACATCATCAGGAGTGAAGCAAGCGTAGATGGCACTCTGATTCTGTTTACGATCGGGTACCCGGCTCGTTGGTGTCGCCGTCCAGCCGGTCGACATCATCGGCTTTCTTGTCTGCGCGGGAGCCGTCGACCGTCGGATCTTCGCCCGCGTCGAGCGCGTCCCACAGCATGCGTTGTGTGAGGGGCTCGTCGGCGGAATCAGCGCTGGTCTTCTTGGCCGCCGCGCGCCGGGCGGCCGGGCTGTCGTACTTCGAGGAGAGCCCGGCGCGTACCCGTGGACGGCGGGCCAGTTCGACGGCGGCGGCGAGGGCGGCGACAGCGCCGGCGAGAGCCAGCACTGCGGGCCCCTGATTCACCGTCACGGAATCGATCACCGCACGGCCCGGCAATTCCGCCAGCCGTCCCGCCTGCTCGTCCGTTGCGCCGGAAACGAGCACAGTTGCCGCCGGGACGGCCGCTACGACGGCCACGGCGGCGACGAGTACGCCGAGAATGCGGAGCGCCCAGCCCTTGACGGCAAAGGATGCTGCGATGGCGGCAACAAGGGTCAGGGCCAGCGGCGTGAGCGCCGCCGCCCAGGTGCCCCCGTCGAGCGCCGTGGTGCGCTGCTCACCGAGTCCGTCGGAGGAGGTGACCTCCACCCACGTCATCCGAGATGCTCCCCACAAGCACACCGCCGCGACGGCGAGAAGGAGCACCGCGAGGATCGACCGGCGGCGTCCTGGAGCCTCGGTTCCCGCTCCGGTCCCTTCGGTCACTGCGTGCCGCCTCCCAGGGTCTTCATCGTGTGCGCCGCGGCGATGGCGCTGAGCACGGCCATGGCCTTGTTCCGCGCCTCGGTGTCCTCGTATTCGGGATTCGAATCGGCCACCACACCGGCACCGGCCTGGACGTACCCTATGCCGTCCTTGATCAACGCCGTCCGGATGGAGATCGCCGTGTCTGCGTCGCCGGCGAAGTCGAGGTATCCGACGATGCCGCCGTAGATCCCGCGCCTCGTCGGTTCGAGTTCCTCGATCAACTGCATGGCCCGGACCTTCGGCGCGCCAGACAGCGTGCCGGCCGGGAAGCAGGCGGTGACGGCGTCGAGTGCCTGCTTGCCGGCCGTGAGGTGGCCCGTCACCGTGGAGACGAGGTGCATCACGTGGCTGTACCGCTCGATGTGCCGATAGTCGTGCACTTTCACCGTGCCGGGTTCGCACACGCGGCCGAGGTCGTTGCGGCCGAGATCGACGAGCATGAGGTGCTCGGCGTTCTCCTTCTCGTCGGCGAGGAGATCCTTCTCCAGGAGGATGTCGTCCTCCTCGGTGGCACCGCGCCACCGGGTGCCGGCGATCGGGTGGGTGGTGGCGACACCCTCCTTGACCGTCACCAGTGCTTCCGGGCTGGAGCCGACGATCGAGAACGCGGTCTCGCCGTCACCACCGGGAACGTTGAGAAGGTACATGTACGGGCTGGGATTCGAGGCGCGCAGCATGCGGTACACATCGATAGGTGCAGCAACACAATCGATTTCGAAACGCTGCGACAGCACGACCTGGAACGCCTCGCCCGCCTCGATCTCCCCCACCAGGCGCTGTACGTCCGCACCGAATCCCTCGGTGGTGCGCTGCCGGCGGTAGTCGGGTGCGGGTGTGGCGAACGTGGACACCGTGGACGGCGCGGGCGCCGACAGCGAGGCCGTCATCCGGTCGAGGCGCTCGACGGCATTGTCGTACGCCTCGTCGACCCGCTCGTCCGTGCCGTCCCAGTTCACCGCATTGGCAATGAGGGTGATGGCCCCCTCGTGGTGATCGACGGCCGCCAGATCCGTGGCGAGCAGCATGACCATTTCCGGGATCTGCAGGTCGTCCACGGCGTGTTCACCGATGCGTTCGATGCGCCGCACGGCGTCGTAACCGAGGAAGCCCACCATGCCGCCGGTCAGCGGCGGCAGATCGGGCAGCCGTTCGCTCCGCAGGAGCTCGAGGGTCTGACCGAGCGCCGCGATGGGATCCCCACCCGACGGCGCTCCCGCCGGAACGTTTCCGTACCAGGCCGCCTCCCCGTCGACGACGGTCAACGCGGCGGGACTTCCTGCGCCGATGAACGACCATCGTGACCACGACCGACCGTTTTCCGCCGATTCCAGCAGGAACGTGCCGGGCCTGTTTCCCGCCAGCTTCGTGTACGCCGACAGCGGAGTTTCGGCGTCCGCCAGCACCTTACGAGTCACCGGGACGACCCGATGCTCGGCGGCGAGAGCGTGGAACTGCTCGCGCGTGGTGGTCGAGTCGGATCCGCCACCCGGCAGGGTGGCGGCGGATTTGGGCGCGGACATCGTGGTGGGCTCACCGTGCATGCCGACCATCATCCCAGGCGCGTTCGGCGCGTCTGCGTGCGCGGGTAGCCTCGGCTGTCATGAAGCCAGGTCAGCTCGCACCGGAATTCACCCTGCCCGACCAGGACGGCAACGAACGTTCGCTGTCGAGCCTTCTGGAGGACGGTCCGCTGGTGCTCTTCTTCTATCCGGCGGCGTCCACCCCGGTCTGCACTGCCGAGGCATGCCATTTTCGCGACCTCGCCGACGAGTTCGCAGCCGTCGGGGCTTCCCGCGCCGGGATCAGCACCGATGCGGTGGCCAAGCAGGAATCGTTCGCGCAGGCGCAATCGTTCGACTACCCCCTTCTGTCGGACCGCGACGGCGTGGTCGCCGAGAAGTTCGGTGTCCGGCGCGGACTGCTCGGCAAACTCGCACCCGTCAAACGGTCGACGTTCGTCATCGACACCGACCGCACGGTGCTCGAGGTGATCTCGAGCGAGTTTCGCGCGAATGCCCACGGCGATCAGGCGCTGACCTTCCTCCGTGCCCGTCAGGCCACCTGAAAAGACCGCTTCGCCAAGCCCATCCAGAACCCGTCGATCAGTTGGCGGGGAATCTGCTCGGGGTCGCTGGAGGCGCCGAGCGTCACGAACAGCGGAGCGAAATGCTCGATCGTCGGATGCGCATAGGGCATGCCCGGGGCGAGTGAGCGGAAGCCGATGAGCGAGTCGACATCGCCTGCGGCCAGGCGCTCGTTCGCCCACGCGTCGAACTCCGCCGACCATCCCGGGGCCTTCGCCTCCGGCGAGGGGTCGCGCAGAAACGGCAGCCCGTGGGTGGTGAACCCGGAGCCGACGATCAGGACTCCCTGCTCCCGCAGTGGGCGCAGCCGCTCACCCAGGTGCAGCAACCGTTCGGGGTCGAGCGTCGGCAAGGAAATCTGCAGGACGGGGATGTCGGCGTCCGGATACATCACCGTGAGCGGCACGTAGGCGCCGTGATCGAGGCCCCGATCCGGTTGATGCGCCACCGTCTCGTTGTCGGGCATAAGTGCCGCGACCAGCGCGGCCAAATCCGGAGCACCCGGTGAGGCGTACGTGGCCCGGTAGAAACGTTCGGGAAAACCGCCGAAGTCGTAGACGAGGGGGGTCCCCGTGGTGGTCGATCCGATGGTGAGCGGCGCGGACTCCCAGTGCGCCGAGACCATGAGGATGGCTTTCGGCCGCGGCAGGTCGCCGGCCCACTTCGCCAGTTGCGCCACCCACAGTTCGCTGTCGACCAACGGCGGCGCTCCGTGGCTCAGGAACAGCGCGGGCATGACGTTCGTCATCGTGACTCCTCGAGGTCCGACTCGCAAGGCCCTAAGTTGAACCTTCAAGCTAGTATAGGAGTCAACACGCGGATGCGACAACTATTCCCGGGTACCGTTCCGCAGGCGGCGGGCTGCCTATGGTGAAGAGGTCGCACAGCGGTTCGACGCACGAAATGGAGGACACCACTCATGAGTGGGTACGACGAGGACAGCTCGACGCAGACGGAGACACGCTGGCTCGACGCCGATCAGCAGCAGGCGTGGCTCACCCTCATCGCACTCGTCACCCGCCTGCCCGCGGCCCTCGACGCCCAGCTGCAGCGCGACTCGGCGCTCACCCATTTCGAGTACTTCGTCCTCGCCTCCCTGTCCGGCGAAGACAACCGTCGACTTCAGCTCTCCTTGCTCGCGCAGCGGGCCAACGCGTCACTGTCGCGGCTGTCCCACGTCATCACCAAGATGGAAAAAGCCGGCTGGGTACGGCGAGAGAGCATCCGGGGAAGCCGTGGTTCCGACGCCGTCCTCACCGACGCAGGGATGGCCAAAGTAGTGGAGGCAGCACCACCCCACGTCGAATCCGTCCGCGCACTCGTTTTCGACGGCCTCTCCACGGACCAAGTACGTCAGCTCTCCGAACTCGGCAGCGCCATGCTCACCCAACTCGACAAGGGCATCGCCGCCGGCACCGGAAGAGCGTGACGCGCCGAAACAGCCACCTCACCCCAGCGGCGACCCGCCGACACCCCAGTTCTCGGCCGGCACGTCCGCAATCGTCACCCAGACCTTCGCCGGGTCCTTACCCGTCGCCTCGGCGTACGCCTTGGTGACCGCTTCGATGGTGGCGCGCTTCTGCTCGGCGGTGAGCCCGGTTGTCTGACTGATCTGGATTAACGGCATGCGGGACATTCTGCCCGAGCGCCCGGAACTCTACTGCGCGGCGAGCAGAACGTCGGTGTCGAAGCACGTGTGCGTGCCCGTATGACATGCAGCGCCTTCCTGATCCACGATCAGGAGCACCGTGTCGCCGTCGCAGTCGAGCCGCACCTCGTGGACGTACTGCGTGTGCCCGGACGTCTCCCCCTTCACCCAGTACTGCTGGCGGGAACGGGAGTAGTAGGTGCCCTTGCGGGTGTCGAGGGTGCGGGCGAGTGCTTCGTCGTCCATCCACGCCACCATCAGGACGTCACCCGTCGACCGTTCCTGAGCGACGGCGCTGAACAGGCCTGCGTCGTTGCGCTTGAGCCGCGAGGCGATAGCGGGGTCGAGACTCATCGGACGGTGATCCCTTCTTCGCGCATGGACTTCTTCACTTCGGCGATCGTCATGTCGCCGAAGTGGAAGACACTTGCGGCCAGTACCGCGTCGGCGCCCGCGTCGACGGCGGGTGCGAAATGCTCCACAGCACCCGCTCCCCCGCTCGCGATCACCGGCACATGCACGGCCGCCCGCACGGCGCGGATCATCGGGAGGTCGAAGCCCGCTTTCGTCCCGTCGGCGTCCATCGAGTTGAGCAGAATCTCGCCGACACCCAGTTCGGCGCCGCGCACCGCCCACTCGACCGCGTCGATCCCGGTTCCGCGCTTGCCGCCATGGGTGGTCACTTCCCATCCGGACGCGGTGTCCGGCTGACCCTGCGGGACCGTGCGCGCATCCACCGACAGCACGATGCACTGGGACCCGAAACGCTCGCTCAGTTCACGAAGCAGTTCGGGTCGGGCGATGGCCGCGGTGTTGACACTGACCTTGTCGGCACCGGCACGCAGCAACCGGTCGACGTCCTCGACGGTACGGACGCCGCCGCCGACGGTGAGCGGAATGAAGACCTGTTCCGCCGTCCGGCTCACGACATCGAGCATGGTGCCACGGGCCGCGGTCGAGGCTGTGACATCGAGGAAGGTCAGCTCGTCGGCACCCTGTGCGTCGTAGGCGGCCGCCAACTCCACCGGATCACCTGCATCACGCAGATTCTCGAAGTTGACGCCCTTGACGACGCGTCCTGCATCGACGTCGAGGCAAGGGATAACCCGCACTGCCAGAGTCATTACGAAAGCCCTTCCGAGAGCTCGGCGCGGGGGTCACCCAGCGATCCGAGAATGTCGAGAATCTCACCGTGCACTCCGGGGGCACCGGCCAGCACAGAACCCGAAGCGATCGTCCACGGCTGACCGGCGAGATCCGTGACCACGCCACCCGCCGCCCGCACCAGAGCCACACCGGCGGCGTTGTCCCACGCATTGTGGCCGAACACCACCGTGCCACCGAGTATTCCCGCCGCGGTGAAGGCGAGGTCGACGCCGGTCGAGCCGTGGATCCGGATCCGCGACGACACCCGGCTGAGCTGAGCGAGAACCTGCAGCCGATAAGGCCCGGGGATGCGTCCCCGGCTGTCGATGTTCAGTGCGCCCATTCCCACGATCGACGACGCCAGCGACGTCTCGGTGAGACGCGGCAGCGGCAGACCGCCCTCGAGGAGCGGCCCATCCGCCACGGCCGCGTACCGTCGCCCGACGAGCGGCAGCCACGTGAGACCGAGGATCGGGACACCGTCGTCGAGCAGGGCGAGAAGTGTGCCCGCCGTCGGCAATCCCGCCGAGTAGTTGAAGGTGCCGTCGATGGGATCGAGAACCCACACCAATCCCGCGTCGAGATCGGGGCCACCGAATTCCTCGCCGTGAACCGCGATGCCGGTCCGATCCTGAAGTTCCCCGGTCAGCCGTTTCTCGAGTTCGAGGTCGAGAGCAGTCGCGAAGTCGTCGGGTCCCTTGTGCACGGCACTCGGCGACCCCACCCCGGCAACGAACCGGTCGTGGACGCCGTCGAGCAGCTCACCGGCAACGGCGAGCAGTTCCTGAGGATCGTGGTCCGGGCTCATGTCCGGATCAGCCCGAGACCGCGGCGAGCGCCTCGGGGAGCGTGAAACGTCCCGCGTAGAGCGCCTTGCCGACGATGGCGCCCTCGACACCCTGATCGACGAGTCCGGCGATCGCCGTCAGATCGTCGATGGTGGACACACCACCTGACGCCACGACGGGCGCGTCGGTGGCCGCGCACACCTGCGCGAGGAGTTCGAGATTCGGGCCGGTCAGTGTGCCGTCCTTGCTCACATCGGTGACGACGTAGCGCGAGCAACCGTCCCGGTCGAGGCGCGCGAGGGTCTCCCACAGGTTTCCGCCCTCGGTGACCCAGCCGCGGCCACGGAGCTGATACTCACCGTCGATCAGCCGGACATCGAGGCCGACGGCGATCTTGTCGCCGTACTTCGCGATCGCGCGGGCGCACCAGTCGGGATTCTCGATGGCGGCGGTACCGAGATTCACGCGGCCGCACCCGGTGGCCAGAGCGGCCTCGAGCGACTCGTCGTCGCGGATTCCCCCGGACAGTTCGACCTGGATGTCGAGCTCACCCACCACGTCGGCGAGGAGTTCCCGATTGGAACCGCGACCGAATGCGGCGTCGAGGTCGACGATGTGCACCCACTCGGCGCCGTCGTTCTGCCACGCAAGGGCGGCATCACGAGGCGAGCCGTACCCGGTCTCGCTCCCTGCCTCCCCCTGGACGAGGCGAACAGCTTCACCGTTGACGACATCTACAGCAGGCAAAAGGACCAGGCTCACGTGCGACAACCCTAGTCGCTCAGCGCCCGGAACCCGGCTCGGGGTCCTGCGGATCGTCACCGTAGGCGTTGCGGGTCATGCGCTTCGACACGTACCCCATGGACGCGATCGCCCCCGCGACTCCCAGAAGTCCGACGACCAGGCCCACGACCGGCCCCGGCTTCACGACGAGAATGACGGTGGTGGCGAGCACCAGCACCACGGTGGCCGCACCCAATGCGCACACGGCGAGCCGGCCGATCGACAGGTCACCGCTCCCCGCACCGGGTGATGGCGTCACAAGCTGCGCACCCAGTTCCGGAGCAGCTCCGCTCCCGCGTCACCGGATTTCTCCGGGTGGAACTGGGTGGCGGACAATGCACCGTTCTCGACGGCCGCGAGGAACTTCCCACCGTGATCCGCCCACGTCAGCGCGGGCGGTGCCAGCCGCTCCGGTGTGGGCATCTCCCACTTCTGCACCGCGTAGGAGTGCACGAAGTAGAACCGGGTGTCGGGATCGATTCCCTTGAACAAGGTGCTGTCGTCGGGCGCCTCGACCGTGTTCCATCCCATGTGCGGCAGGACAGCGGCCTGAAGGCGTTCGACCGTGCCCGGCCATTCACCGCAGCCCTCCGCCTCCACACCGAATTCGACTCCGCGTTCGAACATGATCTGCATGCCCACACAGATGCCGAGAACGGGCCTGCCACCGGCGAGGCGCTGGCCGATGAGTCGCTCACCGCGCACCGCGCGAAGCCCGTCCATGCAGGCGGCGAAAGCGCCGACCCCGGGAACCACCAGGCCGTCCGCCGCGAGAGCCACCTTATGGTCTGCCGTCACCTCGACCTGTGCACCGGTGCGAGCCAGCGCGCGGGTGGCCGAATGCAGATTGCCGGAGCCGTAATCGAGGACTGCAATGGTGGGGACGGTCATGAATCGATTCTATCCGGCCGTGTCCGGCCTCCTGATTCTATCCGGGCCGTGTCCGGCCACCCAGGGCGCGGCCGACCAGCATTCCCGTCGCCGGGACGACGGCCACCGCCATCGCCGCCACCGCAAAGACCCACGAATACCCCGCCACCGAAGCGACGGCCCCCAGGGTGAGGGACCCGAATCCTGTGCCGGCGTCGAATCCGATGTTCCATCCGGCGCTCGCGGCACCGAATCGGGCGGGCCCGGCTGCGGTGAAGATCATGACCAGCGATTCGTTCTGAACGGCGCCGAATCCGAACCCGAACATCACTGCTGCACAGACCAGGACGATCCCGTCCCCGTTCCGTGCCGCCGCGACCGCGAACAGCGCCAGACCGCCGCAGGTGAACGCAAGCGCGGGCATCAACGCCCGGCCGACTCCGACCCGGTCGGAGAACGACCCCGCCGCGTAACGTCCGCACACTGCGGCGCCGCTGACCACCGCGAGGACCCCGCCGGCGAGGGACGCCCGCTCGGCAATCGCGATCGGCAGGAGACTCGACACACCGCCGAACGCTGCAGCCGCCGTGGCAATGGACAGCCACGGCACGAGCAGGACCGACAGCGGAAGACGCCCTCGTGCGGTACCGGCCGGGCGTGGATGCAGGTGCGGCAGCCGAGTGACGGCGCCCACCGCCAGCAAGGGAATCAGCGCACCGAGTACGAAAACCGGCGTGGCGGACCAGTGCTGCATGATCGCCAGCCCCGCGGGCAGGCCCACCATCTGCGCGGCAGCCACCGCGATCCCCTGCGCGCCTGTGGCCCGGCCGAGCATCTCCCGCGGAACCAGTTCGGCGACGAGAGCGCTGCCCGCCACCGTGAGCATCCCGAAACCCGCACCCCGCACCGCGGACACGGCGAGAACCGGAATCGCCTCGGTGGACAGCAGGAACAGTAAGGACGGCGGCCCCAGGAGGAGGCATCCGGCCGCGAGCACCCATCGGTAGCCCCACTTGCGCAAGAGCCGGGGCACGCCGAATTGGGTCAGCACCGTGGCGGCCATGAAAACGGCAGTCACACCACCGGCGAGGGTGTCCGACCCTCCCGACAGGGACACGATCAGCGGCACCACAGGGAGCAGTACCGCCCACCCACCAAACGCCGCCGCACCCATCACCAGCGCGGCGAGCAGACCAGGAGTGCGTAGCAACCGGGGTCCGGTCACGGAGGCGACAGGCACTACAGCAGCCTGACGACGCCCGCCACTGCCGCCAGCACAGCCAGTGCCAGCAGCACACCCGAGGCCAGTTTGTTGAACTTCCACATCGAGTACGCGCCGCCCGCCGCTATTCCGGCGGCGATGAACAGCACGTACACCAGCACGACGCTCACGAAGGCGAGCCGATCACAGGCTGCCCTTGGTCGACGGCACCCCGGACACCCGGGGATCGGGTTCGACGGCCTCCCGCAGGGCGCGGGCGACGGCCTTGAACTCGGCCTCGGTGATGTGATGCTGGTCGCGGCCGTAGAGCACCCGCACGTGCAGGGCGATCCGGGCGTTGAGTGCGATCGACTCGAACACGTGCCGATTGATTACGGTCGCGTAGGGAACTCCGGGATAACCGCCGATGACGGCATGCAACAGGTGTTCCGGTTCGCCGGTGTGGACGCAGTACGGCCGCCCCGACACGTCGACCGACGCGTGGGCGAGCGTCTCGTCCATGGGAATGAACGCGTCACCGAACCGCCGGATGCCCTTCTTGTCGCCGAGCGCCTGACCCAGGGCCTGGCCGAGCACGATCGACGTGTCCTCCACCGTGTGGTGCGCCTCGATCTCGACGTCACCTTGCGCCTGAACACTGAGGTCGAAACTCGCGTGGGAGCCGAGCGCGGTCAGCATGTGATCGAAGAACGGGACACCCGTGGAGATGTCGACGATGCCGGTTCCGTCGAGGTTCAGTTCGACGGTGATGCTGGATTCCTTGGTGGTGCGCTCCACCTTGGCGATGCGGTCGGTCATCCTCGGTCTCCTGAGGTCGTGAGTTCGGTGGCGGCGATCGCGTCGCTCGCCACGATGAAGGCGTCGTTCTCGGAGGCCAGTCCGACGGTGGCACGGAGGTATCCGGGGATCCCGACGTCCCGGATGAGCACTCCGCGGTCGAGGTAGGCCTGCCAGGCGTGGGCGCTGTCGGTGAACTCACCGAACAGGATGAAGTTGGCGTCGCTGGGAATGACACGGAACCCCGTGTCCTCCAATGCCTTCGACACCCGCACCCGCTCCGTGGCGAGCGCGTGCACGCTGCCGAGTGTCTCGTTCGCGTGCCGCAGCGCCGCGCGGGCGGCGGCCTGGGTGACCACCGACAGGTGATACGGCAACCGGACCAGGAGCAGCGCCTCGATGAAGGCCGGTGCGGCGGCGAGGTATCCGAGCCGGCCGCCGGCGAACGCGAACGCCTTGCTCATCGTCCGCGACACGACGATCTTCGACGGGTACTCGTCGATCAATGTCAGGGCGCTGGGGGCGTCGGAGAATTCGGCGTATGCCTCGTCGACGATCACGACGCCCGGCGCGGCGTCGAGGACCCGGCGCAGTTCCGCGATGCCGACGCTGTGCCCCGTCGGGTTGTTGGGGCTGGTGACGAACACGACGTCGGGACGGCGTGCCCGAATCGCCTCCACCGCAGCGTCGACGTCGAGGGCGAAATCGGCGCGGCGGAAGATCGGCAACCAGTCCGTCTGCGTTCCGTCCGCGATGATCGGGTGCATCGAGTACGACGGCACGAATCCCATCGCGCTACGCCCAGGACCTCCGAAGGCCTGCAGCAGCTGCTGCAGGATCTCGTTCGAGCCGTTTGCCGCCCAGACGTTGTCGACCGTGACCGGCACACCCGTCTGGCCGGCGAGGTAGGCGGCGAGATCGGTGCGCAACGCCACCGCGTCGCGGTCCGGGTAACGGTGCAGTTCCCGCGCCGCCTCCCGCACGGATTCCGCGACGTCGTCGACGAGCGCCTGCGTGGGCGGGTGCGGGTTCTCGTTGGTGTTCAGCTGCACCGGCACGGCGAGCTGCGGCGCGCCGTACGCCGACTTGCCGCGCAGACTTTCCCGGATCGGCAGCGCGTCCACGCCGATGGACGAACCCGGCACGTTCGCCGCGGTCACTTCAAGGCCTCGAAACGCAGCCGGACAGCCTCACCGTGCGCGGGCAGGTCCTCGGCGTTGGCGAGGGTGATGACGTGGCCGGAGACCTCCTTCAGCGCGGATTCCGAGTAGTCGACCACATGTATGCCCCGCAGGAACGTCTGCACGCTCAGACCCGAGGAGTGCCGGGCGCAGCCCGCGGTGGGCAGGACATGGTTCGATCCGGCGCAGTAGTCGCCGAGGCTGACCGGCGCCCACGGCCCGACGAACACCGCACCCGCGCTGGTCACCTTCGCGGCAACGGCAGTGGCGTTCTCGGTCTGGATCTCGAGGTGCTCGGCGGCGTAGGCGTTGACCACCCGCAGTCCCGCCTCGACATCGGAGACCAGGACGGTGCCCGACTGCGTGCCGGACAGCGCGGCAGTGACGCGCTCCTTGTGCTTGGTGATCTCCAGTTGCGCGACCAGCGCCGTGTCGACGGCGTCGGCGAGCTCGGTGCTCGTGGTGACGAGCACGCTCGCCGCCATCACGTCGTGCTCGGCCTGGCTGATCATGTCTGCCGCAACCTGCACCGGGTCTGCCGTATGGTCGGCAAGGATCGCGATCTCGGTGGGTCCGGCCTCGGCGTCGATGCCGACGAGACCACGGCACAGGCGCTTGGCCGCCGTGACGTAGATGTTGCCGGGACCGGTGATCAGGTCGACGGGGGCGAGTTCGGCGCCGTTCGTGTCGGTGCCGCCGTAGGTGAGCAGGGCGACGGCCTGCCCGCCGCCGACGGCCCAGACCTCGTCGACGCCCAGCAACGCCGCCGCCGCGAGGATGGTCGGGTGCGGGAGCCCGCCGAACTCCGCCTGGGGCGGCGAGGCCACCACGAGAGAGCGCACACCGGCGGCCTGCGCCGGCACGACGTTCATGACGACACTGGACGGGTAGACGGCGTTGCCGCCGGGCACGTAGAGGCCGACCCGGTCGACGGGCACCCACCGCTCGGTGACGGTGCCGCCGGGGACTACCTGGGTAGTGGTGTCCTTGCGGCGCTGGTCGGCGTGCACCTTGCGGGTGCGTTCGATCGCGACTTCGAGAGCGGCCCGGACTGCGGGATCGAGTTCGGCCAGCGCACGGTCGAGTTCTGCCTGCGGGACACGTATCTGCGCAGGCCGGACGCCGTCGAACTGCTCGCTGAAGTCGAGGGCGGCAGCGGCGCCACGCTCACGCACGGCGTCGACCACGGGGCGAACCTGATGCAGCACCGCGTCCACATCCACTCCACCTCGAGGAAGTGCGGCACGAAGTTCGGCCGTGGAAGGGGTACGACCACGAAGGTCGGTGCGGGCGAGCATGAGAGGTCCTCTCTGCGACTGGCGGGACACGGTGTCACTGACACGCAGGTCACGGATGAGCCGGCAGGTCACTGACGAGCTGGCTGTCCTACGGAGAACAGGGCTCTGCACCGATTATCCAGGATAGGCGTACCGCGTTTTCACCGGTCGGTGGCTGCCGTGGCGGGCCGGGCTTGCAGATCCCGCTCGCCCGGTCGATGGAGATCGCGCGCAGAGAATTTCTCGGGCCGGCAGCACACCGAACTTCGAATCGGCGGGCCTGCCGCGCGAGTTCGTCATCGGTGCCCCCCGGCGAGTCGTATCCCGGAATGCCCAGTCTCGACCCGACGGGATACGGCCCGCACCTCCACGTTAAACCACCCCCGGACGGACCTCAATGGCCCAGTTCGACGGCCGTTTCGTCCATAGGCGGAAGACACTGCCGACCGTGGGTCGCACGACAAGGCCGACCGTGAAGACGGCAAGAGTCGACCTCAGTTCCACCCGTTACGCAAAGTCGGGGCACCCCCGGGTCGGAGTCGTGGCAGCCCGGGGGTCAGCGTCGTGGCATGCTCCGGTCAGAGACGGGTCGATTCGACGAACCTCCTGGCGAGATTCTCTTCGGTGGACGCGCCGGGCGTCCATTCGGTGATCCACGGACCGGTGCCCTCGCTGGGGTCGACCACTCCCCGTTCGAGCCATGCATACCGTCCTTCGAGAAGAGACTGCGCGACCTGCCGATCGACGTCGTCGGTGTTGTGCCACAACCCGTCGAACAGTTTCTCCACACGGAGTGCGGCCTGCCGGCAGAACACGTCGGCGAGTTCGTAGGCCGCGGCTCCCTCGGCCTCGTTCTCCTCGCGCTGCATCTCCGCCTTGACACAGCTGGCGGACATCGCGAACAGTTCTGCGCCGATGTCCACCACCCGGCCGAGGAATCCCTGCTGCTTCTCGAGCGCCGCCTGCCAGCGGGCCATGCCGTAGAACGTGGAGCGGGCCAGTTTGCGGGAATGCCGCTCGACGAAGCGCAGATGTTTGGCCAGAATGCCGAAGTCGCCGTATGCCATCGGCATTTGTCCCTTGCCGGCGACGAGCTGCGGCAACCACTTCGCGTAGAAGCCACTCGCCTTGGCCGCCGCCCGGGCCTTCGCGCCGGTGTCGGCGTGGGGGTCGGCGAGATCGCCTGCCGCCGTGAGATGGGCGTCGACGGCCTCGCGCGCGACGAGCAGACGCATGATCTCGCTCGAGCCCTCGAAGATCCTGTTGATGCGCAGATCTCGGTCGAGTTGCTCAGCGGGAACTGCCCGTTCTCCTCGGGCCGCCAGCGACGCCGCAGTCTCGTATCCCCGACCGCCGCGCACCTGGATGAGCTCGTCGGACAGAACGCAGGCCATTTCGGACGACCACAGCTTCGCGAGCGCCGCCTCGATCCGGATGTCGTTGCGGCCCTCGTCGTTCATCTGTGCCGACAGGTCCACCACGGCTTCGAGGGCGTAGGTGGTGGCGGCCATGAATGACAGCTTGTTGGCGACGGCCGCGTGCTCACCGACCGGCTTGCCCCACTGCACCCGGACACCGGACCATTCCCTGGCGATCTTCAGCGACCATTTTCCGGCGCCGGCGCACATTGCGGGTATCGCGAGCCGGCCGGCGTTCAGTGTGGTGAGCGCGATCTTGAGTCCGTCGCCTTCCCGCCCGATGAGATTTTCCTTGGGAACGCGAACCTTGTACATGCGGGTCACGCCATTCTCGATCCCGCGTAGCCCCATGAAGGCATTGCGCCGTTCCACGGTGATGCCCGGGGTGTCGGCCTCGACGACGAACGCCGAGATCCCGCCGCGGTGACCCTCACTCTTCGGAACCCGTGCCATGACGACGAGCAGTTCCGCGACGACGCCGTTGGTCGTCCACAACTTCACGCCGTCCAATTCGTAGGCCGCTCCGCCTTCGATGGGAGTAGCCGACGACGCCAGCCTGGCCGGGTCGGAACCGACGTCCGGTTCGGTGAGGAGAAACGCGGAGATGGCACCTCGGGCACACCGCGGCAGGAACTCGGCTTTCTGCTCGGGTGTGCCGGCGAGCTTGAGCGGTTCCGGTACCCCGATCGACTGGTGCGCCGACAGGAGTGCGCCGAGGCTCGGGTGCACCGACGCGACCAGCATCAACGCCCGGTTGTACGCGACCTGGGAAAGCCCGAGTCCGCCGTACTCCTCGGAGATCTTCAGCCCGAAACATCCCAGGTCGGCGAGGCCACGAACGTACTCGTCCGGGATTCGCGACTGGGATTCGATGACACTGCCGTCCATCTCCTCGCAGTGGGCGCGGAGACGAGTCAGGAATTCGTCGGCTTTGGCAGCGTCCTCGGCCGCGGGCCGGGGAAATGGGTGAACCAGATCCAGCCGGAACCGTCCCAGAAACAGTTCCTTCGCGAATGAGGGTTTGTCCCAACCGGATTCCCTCGCCTCCTCCGCTACAGCTCGTGCTTCTTCCTCGGTGACCTTCGGAGCTGATGTGTCGACCATGACGCGCCTCCTACTGGCGGGTAGTCCTACTGACGAGTATCCCCCAAATCGACGGAGTCGACACAGCATTTCGGTTACTCTTCGGCCGATGCGGACTCCGTCGACTCTCCTGGGCGCCGGCGCGCTTCTCCTGTGCTTCGTGACGCCCCCGGCCACATCGGGCGCCGAACCGCTACCGGACGAGTTCCTCTGGGGCGTCGCCACTTCCGGCTTCCAATCGGAGGGTTCGTCGCCCGACAGCAACTGGGCGCGCTACGCGGCGTCGGGCAGGACCGACGATGCAATCGGCGACTCGGTCGACTTCCGTCACCGCTACCGCGAGGACATCGCCCGCGCGGCAGATCTCGGTGTCGACGTGTTCCGCTTCGGCATCGAATGGGCGCGGGTACAGCCGTCGCCCGGCTCCTGGGACGACACCGAACTCCGGTACTACGACGACGTCGTCCGGGAGATCACCGGCCGAGGGATGACACCGATGATCACCCTCGACCACTGGGTGTATCCGGGCTGGGTCGCAGACAAGGGTGGGTGGACGAATCAGGCGACGGTCGACCACTGGCTCGCGTACGCCCGCAGGGTCGTTCCCCGCTACTCCGGGTCGGGCGCTCTCTGGATCACCATCAACGAACCGACCGTGTATCTGCAGAAGGAACTGACGTTCGGCGGCGTCACCGCCGCTCAGGGTCCCCAGATGCTCGACCGCCTGGTCGAGGTGCACCGGCGCGCGTACGACCTGATTCACGAGTACGACCCGGACGCCCGCGTGAGCAGCAATCTCTCCTACATCCCGGCCGCCACCGACGCCGTGGATGCAATCTTCGTGGACCGGGTTCGCGAGAAGCTCGACTTCCTCGGTGTCGACTACTACTACGGACTCGCTCTCGACAACGTCACCGCCGTCAACGCAATCACCGACGACTTCTACCGCATCGATCCGCAACCGGACGGCATCTACTCCGCGCTGATGCGCTACACCCGCAAGTTCCCCGGACTGCCGTTGTACGTCGTGGAGAACGGTATGCCGACCGACAACGGCCAACCGCGACCGGACGGGTACACCCGTTCGGATCACCTCCGCGACCACATCTACTGGATGGAACGGGCCCGACAGGACGGAGCACCGGTCATCGGCTACAACTACTGGTCGATCACCGACAACTACGAGTGGGGAACGTACCGGCCCCGGTTCGGCCTCTACACCGTCGACGCGCTCACCGATCCGACCCTCACCCGCCGCCCCACGGATGCGGTCGCGACCTACCGCGACATCATCGTGGCAGGGCTGCCGGACAGCTACGTCCCGGCACGGAAACCGGGATTCTGTTCACTGGTAGATCTGCCCACCAGCTGCATCGACCCGCCCTGACCCGTGAGTACTTCTTCACCGCCCGCGGTGAACAAGTACTCACGGGGCGTTACATGTCGAGCCCGAGATCCAGCACCGTCACGGAGTGGGTGAGAGCCCCGACCGCGAGATAGTCGACGCCCGTACCGGCGTAGTCCGCCGCTACGTCGAGCGTGAGACCTCCGGAGGACTCCAGCTTGGTGCCCGGCGCCTTCGCGTCGCGGCGCTGCACGGCGATCTGCGTCTGCCACAGCGGGAAGTTGTCGAGGAGGACGAGTTCGACATTTTCGGCCAGTACCTCGTCGAGCTGCTCGAGGCTGTCGACCTCGACCTCACACTCGATGTCCGGGGCCGCCGCACGCACCGCCCGCAGCGCCGCCACCACCGAACCTGCTGCGGCGACGTGGTTGTCCTTGATCAGCGCCGCGTCCCCGAGCCCCATCCGGTGATTGACGCCACCCCCGACGCGGACCGCGTATTTCTGCAGCGAACGCAACCCAGGCAGCGTCTTGCGGCTGTCCCTGATCCGCGCCCCGGTTCCCTCGACCGCGTCCACCCACGCCGCCGTCGCGGTCGCGATGCCCGAGAGGTGGCACACCAGATTCAGCATGGTCCGCTCGGCAGTGAGCAGCGCTCGCGTAGGGGCGGACACGCTCAGGACCGGTTGCCCGGGGCTCACACGGGTGCCGTCGGCAACGCGCTCGAGCACCTGGTAGCTACCCTCACCGATCACCTCGTCGAGCACCAGAAGGCCCACCTCGAGACCAGCCACGGTGCCGTGCGCGCGGGACACGACCGACGCCTTGGCCACCGCGTCCGCCGGAACCGTCGACGTCGACGTCACGTCCGGGCCGTACCGCAGGTCCTCGTCGAGCGCGAGTCGCACGAGTGCCCGCACCTCGTCCGCGTCGAGACCGTTTGGAAGGACATGGCCGGACATCACAGCACTCCTGTCAGTTGGGGTTCGAGCAGTTCGAGTTCGCCGTCCCGGGAGCGGATGTGCGTGCTCCGCCGCCACTGTTCGCTGGACTCCGGATAGTCGCTGCGGGTGTGGCAGCCCCGGCTCTCGGTTCGCGCACCTGCAGCGAGCACCAGGGCAGAGGCCGTAGTGGTCAGCGCGGCGTCCTCGAGTTCGGTCGGGCCGTCGGGAAGACTTCGGGGTGCGTCGGCGAGCGCAACCGCCGCCGACGCGAGGCCCGCTCCGTCGCGGACCACAGAGGCGTGCGCGGTCATCACCTGCTGCACCAGTTCACGAGACGCGTACGACAGTCCGGGCCGGACCGTGTCCGTCACCTCCACGCGCAGACCGGCACGCTCGGCCGCCGCGACGCCGACACGTTCACCGACCACGAGACCCTCGAGCAGACTGTTCGACGCCAACCTGTTGGCTCCGTGCAGCCCGGTGCGCGCCACTTCACCGGCGGCGTAGAGGCCCGGCACCTCGGTACGTCCGGAGACGTCGGTGACCACGCCGCCGCACGAGTAGTGCGCAGCCGGTGCCACCGGAATCAGGTGCTCGCGGGGATCGATCCCGGCTTGCAGGCAAGACGCCGTCACCGTTGGGAAACGCTCGGCGAACCCCGGCAGGTGCCGGGCGTCGAGATAGACGTGGTCGTGCCCCAGTTCCCGCAGCCGGGAGGCGATCGCCCGGGAGACGACGTCTCGGGGAGCGAGATCACCGCGGGCATGGACGCCCTCGGTCACCGAATCGCCGTTCGCATCGACGAGCAGTGCCCCCTCCCCTCGAACGGCCTCACTGATGAGCGGACGCCGCCCGAGGCCGCCCGGGGTGAACAGGACGGTCGGGTGGAACTGCACGAATTCGAGGTCAGCCACCGCTGCGCCCGCATCCAACGCGAGTGCGATGCCGTCCGCGGTCGCGCCGGGCGGGTTGGTGCTGCACGCGTACAGCTGACCGAGTCCGCCCGTTGCCAGGACGACTGCGGGCGTGTGGATCACGCCGAGGCCATTCGGTGCATCGACGAGCAGACCCGTGACCCCGCGCACATCGGTGAGGACCCGCACCGCGGACGCGCCGAAGAGCACGGGCAGACCCGCGGCGCCCAGTGCCCGTTGCACCTCGGCCCCCGTGGCGTCGCCGCCGGCGTGGATGATCCTGCGGGTGCTGTGCCCACCCTCACGGGTGCGGGAGACGACGCCGTCGCGTCCACGATCGAACACCGCACCGAGGTCGGTGAGGGCGGCGACCGCATCGCGACCACCGGCCACGATCGACCGCACGGCGTCTTCGTCACAGAGACCGACTCCGGCCTCGCAGGTGTCCGCCACATGTGAGGCCACCGAGTCGGTGAGCGCATCGCCCACCACCGCGATCCCACCCTGCGCATACTGCGTCGCCGTGTCCGTGGGACCGCCCTTGCTGACGGTGAGGACCCTCAGCCCCCGCAGGGAGGCGGTGCGGGCGGCCGTCAGTCCGGCCACCCCACCGCCCACCACGACCAGGTCGGCATGCTCTTCCCAGGAGATCCCCCGGGCCGGGCTGCTCACTCGCCGCCGCCAGGGTTTCCGATCTCGATCATGCGCTGCACCGACTTACGGGCACGCTCGGCAGTCTCGAGATCGACGTGAACCTCGTCCTTGCCTTCGAGCAGGCACCGGAGGAGCGCCGCGGGGGTGATCATCTTCATGTACGGGCAGGAAGCGCGGTCGTTGACAGCCTGGAAGTCGACGTCCGGCGCCGCCTTGCGCAGCTGGTGCAGCATCCCGACCTCGGTCGCGACGAGAACCTGCTTGGCGCCGGTCGCTCGTGCGGCGTCGAGCATGCCACCCGTCGACAGGATCTTCACCTTGTCCTCGGGGACGAACCCTTCTCCCGCCAGGTACAGAGCCGAGGTGGCGCAGCCGCACTCCGGGTGGACGAACAGCTCGGCGCCGGGGTGCGCCTTCGCCTGGGCGGTGAGTTCGTCGCCGTTGATGCCGGCGTGGACGTGGCATTCGCCCGCCCAAATCTGCATGTTCTTGCGCCCGGTGACGCGCTTGACGTGTGCGCCGAGGAACTGGTCGGGCAGGAAGAGCACCTCACGGTCCGGGTCGATCGACGCCACCACGTCGACGGCGTTGGACGACGTGCAGCAGATGTCCGTCAGTCCCTTGACCTCGGCGGTGGTGTTGACGTACGAGACGACCACGGCGTCCGGGAATTCGGCCTTCCATTCCCGCAACTGTTCGGCGTTGATCGAGTCCGCAAGCGAGCACCCCGCGCGCTCGTCGGGGATCAGCACGGTCTTGGCCGGGCTGAGTATCTTCGCCGTCTCGGCCATGAAGTGCACACCGCAGAACACGATGGTGTCCTCGGGCGCCTCCGCCGCGATGCGCGAGAGCGCGAGGGAGTCACCCACGTGGTCGGCGACGTCCTGGATGGCGGGCAACTGGTAGTTGTGCGCCAGCAGGGTTGCCCCCCGCTCACGCGCCAGCCGTTTGATGTCGGCAGCCCACTCCTCGCTCGCCTCGACACCCCCGTAACCGCCGGGACCGTCCTGAATCTGCGGGTGCGTTCCCGCCCACAACGTGCTGGTCGTCATGGCTGCTCCTTCACCGTGGCCTCGGGCGGGCTGGCCCGAATTCCTAAATCGAGGTTTTCGACTTAGGATCGAAAACATGCCCCATAGTAACACCAGGCACGAAGTGCTCACCGCGGTGTTCCAGGTTCGCCACTTCGCCGAACGTATCTGCGCAGGTCAGCCCGGTGATGCGCGTCACGCGACGGGCGCGGGCGAACTCGCCGTGTTGTTGTGGCAACGCGCCCTCGACCCCCAGGCGGGCGCCTGGTCGCTTCCGGGCGGCCTGCTGGGCGAAGACGAAGACCTCACCACCTCCGCCCGACGGCAACTCGCCGAGAAGGTGGACGTGCGAGAGGTGTCACACCTCGAGCAGCTGTCGGTGTTCAGCGATCCACATCGCGTCCCCGGGCCGCGCACCATCGCCTCGACCTTCCTCGGGCTCGTTCCCCTCCCCGCCGATCCGACCCTCCCTCCGGACACTGCGTGGCATCCGGTCTCGGAATTACCCGAGATGGCGTTCGACCACGGCACCGTCGTGCAGCATGCGCGTACACGCCTGGCCGCCAAGCTCTCCTACACCAACATCGCGTTCGGGCTGGCGCCCGGCGAATTCTCCATGTCAACGCTGCGCGAAATCTACTGTGCGGCACTCGGTTACCAGGTGGACGCCACCAATCTGCAACGCGTCCTCGGGCGGCGCGGGGTCCTGACGCCCACCGGTAACACCGCGCCGTCGGGCCGCACCGGGGGACGCCCCGCCGCGCTCTACCGGTTCACCGACGCCACTTTGCGGGTCACCGACGAATTCGCGGCGCTTCGACCACCGGCCTGACCCGCTTGCAATCAGGGACCCACGACGTCACCGCGAGTCGGCGTCGGTCCTCGGTCCGAGCCCCCGCCAGAACGTGTCCGATGCGTCGACGCCGTCCTGCTCGAGCGTGCTCTCGGCGCGCGCGAGCAGCACCTGGCGAAGACTCCCGTGGTGATAGGGCTGTTCGGCGACGGACATGCCGCAAGCTCGTGAACGTAGCGAGCACCGCCGCGTTCCAGCCGACTCCCGGCATGGCCGTGTACGGCGCGACCAAGGCGTTCGTTATGAGTTTCACGGAGGCATTGTGGGCAGAGGCCCGAGGCACGGGCCTCACCGTGCTCGCCGTCTGCCCGGGCCCCACCCGCACCGAATTCTTCGACGTCGTCGGTTCGGAGGACGGCCGCCGTCGGCCGCATGCAGACCGCGGATCAGGTGGTAACGACAGCACTGCGCGCGCTGGATCGGCGCAGCACACCACCGAGCGTCGTATCTGGGCTGATGAACTGGGTGTCGTCGGTCAGCACCCGGTTCGCGACTCGCCGCATCGGCGCTCTCGCCAGTGGGCGTCTCCTCGGGGACGTCCGGATGCGAATCGCGGTCATGAAGTAAGTGTCGCGTCGCGCTCGTCCCATTCGTCGAGCTCGACCGGGGAATCGCTGATTCCGAGGTCGTCGAATGGGTTGAGCGCGGCGAGTACCAACGTGACGACGCAGGCAGCCAGCGGCTGGAACACCAGCACGAGCAGCGTCCCGATCCCCGGTGCCGTCGCGACGATCGTTCCGGGCGTCGACACGTCGTCGCCGGGGAACCGCAGTGCAGCGACGCCGAGTCCGGCGAGTGCCATGACACCCGCTCCGACGATGTTGCCGGCGAGGACAGCCGCGACAGCTACCGGACCACGACTCCGCCGCGCCGTCCACGCCGCAACCGCGGCGAGGATGCCCACGACCAGCCCCGCGCACGCGAACATGCCGATCGCATCGAACCGGTGCACACTCTCACCCGTCAGCGTCACGCCGCGGTCGGGCGCAACGACCAACAGGTGTTCTGCCGGCGCGAGCACTCCCCATATCGCCCCCACGAGTGCACTTGCCACGACCGTTCCGCAGACGATTCCGGCGGCAGATCGAAGCCTGATGCGCGGGAAGTTGGTCACACCGACGACGCTACCGCCGGGCGAGCCCGATCGAGTCGAACACACCGTGGCGTGAGCATTTTGCCCACCAGCCGTCGGGACTGATCTGTACGACCATGCGCCGACCGCACGACTCGCAGAAGCGCGGCGGTTCGAGCCCGAGCTGCGCCGCGGTCGGGACACTGTCCTCGACTCCGGGAACGACTCGGCGGCCCGTATACGGATTGTACCGCTCCTCTACAGCGCGCTCGTCAGGCACACTGCCCGGTGAAACGTCGGTGCCGGTCATCACAAGGTGTCGTTCAGTGCCTTGATCGGCATCTGCAGGTCGACGAGCAGGTCGAGGTCCTGTTCCGCGGGCCGTCCGAGCGTCGTCAGGTAGTTGCCGACGATCACGGCGTTGATTCCGCCGAGGATGCCCTGTTTTGCGCCGAGGTCGCCGAGGGTGATTTCACGACCACCGGCGAAGCGGAGGATGGTGCGCGGTAGCGCGAGCCGGAAGGCGGCCACCGACTTGAGCGCCTCGCTCGCGGGCAGCACCTCGAGGTCGCCGAACGGCGTGCCCGGACGGGGGTTGAGGAAGTTCAGCGGAACCTCGTCGGGTTCGAGTTCGGCCAGATTCGCGGCGAACTCCGCGCGCTGCTCGAGGCTCTCGCCCATCCCGAGGATGCCGCCGCAGCACACCTCCATACCCGCCTCACGAACCATCCGCAGCGTGTTCCACCGCTCCTCCCACGAGTGGGTGGTCACCACATTCGGGAAGTGCGACTTCGCCGTCTCGAGATTGTGGTTGTACCGGTGCACACCCATGGCGGCCAGCTGGTCGACCTGCTCCTGGGTGAGCATGCCGAGCGAGCAGGCGATCTGGATGTCGACCTCGTTGCGGATGGCCTCGATACCGGCCGCCACCTGGGCGAGCAGCCGTTCGTCGGGTCCACGGACCGCGGCGACGATGCAGAACTCGGTGGCGCCGGACTTGGCGGTCTGCTTGGCAGCCTCCACCAGCGAGGGGATGTCGAGCCAGGCGGCTCGCACTGGCGACTGGAACAGGCCGGACTGCGAGCAGAAGTGGCAGTCCTCGGGGCAGCCGCCGGTCTTGAGGCTGATGATTCCCTCCACCTCGACCTCGGGACCGCACCATGTCATCCGCACGTCGTGCGCCAGCGCGAGCAGTTCCTCGAGACGTTCGTCCGGCAGTTGCAGGACCTCGAGTACCTGGCTCTGCGTGAGCCCTTCCCCGCGTTCGAGAACCTGGTCACGCGCCAGGGCGAGAATGTCTGTCTGTACCGGGGCCGACGTCACACGTATCTCCTGAAGAGCGGGCCGATCACGCGTCGTGGATCGACATGAGCAAGAATTGAACACCGTACAAGTTGAACGGCGTTCAGGTTAGATCGGTGATGGAATACTGTCAAAGCAAGGACCGAATACCTGAGGAGAACAGCAGTGCAATTGCGACGCGGCGACGTACTCGACGGCGCACTGGCCATCCTCGACGAATTCGGCCTCGCCGACCTCACGATGCGGAGGCTCGCGACCGCCCTCGGCGTCCAGCCCGGCGCCCTGTACTGGCACTTTCCCAACAAGCAGACGCTCCTCGGCGCTCTCGCTGACAAGATCCTCGAAGACGTCGACGCGCCCACCACGGTTACTGGCTGGAACGAGGAGTTCACCGAGCTGGCCCACCGCCTGCGTGGTGCCCTGCTGTCGCACCGTGACGGTGCCGAGCTCGTCTCCGCGACCTACGCCTCGCGGATGACCAACTCCCGCGTGCGGGAAACGTTCGCCGCCGTCGGGCTGCGATCCGGACTTTCCCGCGAGCACGCCGAGCTGGCGTCGTACTCGCTCCTCTACTACGTCCTCGGACACACGGTCGACGAGCAGTCGCGCGCGCAGATGGAATCCGTCGGCGCCCTCACCCGCGCTGCGCTCTCCCCCGACGCACCGGCATCGGAGATCGGCGCCTACGACGACGACCTCCTCGACGGTGATCCCGCGGTCCGATTCGACTTCGGACTCTCGCTGTTCGTCGACGGCATCCGTGCACGGCTGAAAGACCCCGCGCAGCACTCCTGAACGGGCACACTGAGTGGGCACACTCGTATCGATACTGAGTGGGCACACTCACATCCGAGACCGAGTGGCTGCCCGGTCAGGCCAGGGGGTGACGATGAGGTGGACAGTCGGCCGCCGTGCCGGAATTGTTGTCGCGACGGTACTGGCCTTCTCCCTTTTCGCCGGTCCGGCTCCGAGCCCGTCGCAACCCGTCGGCGCACCGGGTGACGTGGTCGCGTCCTCGTCGGTCCCGCAGCAGATGTGGCCGCCGGGTGCCGCCACGGGTTCATTCTTGACCTACTGGACGACGGGGCCGTTGGACCGGCCCGCGCTCAGTACCGGCGCAACGTTTCTGCCCCCAGGCGGACCGCCGCCTGGCGGGTGGCCCGTGGTGTCGTGGGCGCACGGAACGGTCGGGCTGGCCGACGCGTGCGCTCCCACCGCCACCGGGAACTTCGGCGGGCAATATGTCGAGCATTGGCTCCGCGAGGGATATGCCGTGGTGGCCACCGACTACGTGGGCCTCGGCACACCCGGTGTCCATCCCTATCTGGACGGTCCGACCGAGGCGCACAGCGTGATCGACATGGTGCGCGCCGCTCGCAGCGTGACGCCGTCACTGTCGAACCGCTGGCTTGCGCTCGGACAGTCTCAGGGCGGACACGCAGCGCTGGTCGCCGCTTCGATGGCGACCAGATATGCGCCCGAACTCGACTTTCGGGGCACGGTCGCAACCGGGGCGCCGTCGAACCTCGAACAGCTGGCACCTCTGGTGGGTCCGAATTTCCCACCGCTTCCCCTCACCGGGAGCACCGTGTTCGTCGCGTATGCCCTGGCCGGACTGCGGGCATCTCGCCCCGACCTCGACGTCGACAGTTACCTCAGCCCCCTCGGCGTCTCCGCGCTCGACCGCCTCGAGGAACTCTGTTACCAAGACGCAGCGCCGCAGCTACAGGGCGTCACCATCGGACAACTGATGTCCCGAAACCTCGACGACCCTGCCATCCTCGACGCGATTCGGGGCACCCTTGGAGTTCCCGTCCGTGGATACGACCGGCCACTCTTCATCGGCCAGGGACTGCTCGACGACATCGTCCCCGCAGCGTTCAGCTGGAAGTTGACCGCCGACCTTGCCGCCAACGGGCAAACTTTCGTCTACCGCACCTACCCGACCGGGCATCTGCAGACCATGCCGGCGTCCCTGCCCGACACCACGCCGTTCGTCCGGCAGGCCTTCTCGTAGCTGCAGACCACGCCAGCGGCACCGTGCTCGTGCGCCCTTCTCCGCACTGGTCTTACCACTTGACCTCTTACCTATGCCCACTCTATCGTGACTGCATGATGTTCGAGCCGATCGCGCGGAAGTCCGCATCCACCGAGGTTTTCGACCAGATCACCGCACGCGTGTTGGGCGGGGATCTCGCCGCGGGCGAATCGCTGCCCAGCGAGCGGCGACTCGCCGAGGCGTTCGGTGTGTCCCGGCCGGCCGTGCGCGAAGCGATCCAGAAGCTCGCCCAGGCCGGCCTCGTCGAAGTTCGTCAGGGCGATGCGACGTCGGTGCGCGACTTTCGGCACCACGGTGGGCCCGAATTGCTGTCGCAGCTGCTGATCCGGAACGGACAACCCGAGTGGCCGGTCGTGCGGAGCGTCCTCGAGGCACGCCGGATGATCGGCACGCAGGTGGCCCGACTCGCCGCGAGCAGGGCCACACCTGACGCGGCGGTCGCAGTGCAGAACGCGGCCGAGACCCTGGCAGCGGCGAGCGACCCTGTCTCGCAACAGGTGCACGCCCTCACATTCTGGGAGAGGGTGGTCGACGCGGCCGATTCGATCGCCTTCCGGCTCATCTTCAACAGCCTGCGCAACGCCTATGAGCCGACCATGACGGCCATGGCCGGCGTCATGGTTGCCGAGGTCGGGAGATCCGACCTCTATCACGCTCTCGCCGAAGCCGTCGCCGCGCACGACGAGGACGGCGCCACCGGTGTCGCCGCCACCCTTCTCGACCTCGGGACCGCTGCGGTGACCACCGCCATCGACCAACTCCAACAACAGGAGCAGCACTCATGACGACACATTCTTCGGCAGATCGCCGCCGACGTCGGTCACTCACCCTGCGTGACGCTGCCGATCAATTCCGGCGCCACCCGTCCCCGTGGATGGTCGGCGGCATGCTGGCGGTCGCTGTCGCGGCACGACTGGCGGTGGGCGACTGGCACCTGAGCGATGCCGTCCTGCCGGTGGTGATGCTGGCGCTCTTCCCATTCGCCGAATGGGTCATTCACGTCTGCATCCTGCACTGGAAGCCCCGCAAAGTCCTGGGCCTGACCGTCGACTCGCTGCTTGCCCGTAAGCATCGCGAGCACCACGTCGATCCCCGGGACGTGCCCTTGGTCTTCATCCCCTGGCAGACCCTGACGTGGCTCATTCCGGTTCTCGCCGGTCTGTCCGTGCTCACTTTCCCGCGCCTCGGCCTGGGGCTGACGTTCCTCGTCACACTGAGCGCCCTGGGCGTGGTGTACGAATGGACGCACTATCTGATCCACAGCGATTACAAGCCGAAATCCCGGTTCTATCGGGCGATCTGGCGCAGCCACCGGCACCATCACTACAAGAACGAGCACTACTGGTTCACGGTGACCACCACCGGAACGGCGGACCGCCTACTCGGCACCGCGCCCGACCCCGAGTCGGTGGAGAAGTCGCCGACCGCTCGCAGCCTCCACACCGTGCCCTGACGCCCCTGTGAGTACTTGTCAACCTCGGGATGTTAATAAGTACTCACGGGCGCCGGAGGCGCTAGCCCCGGCGAAAGAGCTTGTTACCCAACCACACCAGCGGGTCGTATCGATGATCGACCACCCGTTCCTTCATCGGGATGATGGCGTTGTCCGTGATTTTGATTCCCTCGGGACACACCTCGGTGCAGCACTTGGTGATGTTGCACAGACCGAGACCGAACTCGTCCTGCGACGCGTTGCGGCGGTCAGCAGTATCGAGTGGGTGCATTTCGAGTTCCGCGACGCGAATGAAGTATCGCGGACCCGAGAACGCCGCCTTGTTGTCCTCGTGATCGCGCACGACGTGGCAGGTGTTCTGGCAGAGAAAGCACTCGATGCACTTACGGAATTCCTGAGACCGTTCCACGTCGATCTGCTTCATCCGGTACTCGCCCGGCGCCAGTCCGGGAGGCGGGGTGAACGACGGAACTTCTCGTGCCTTCAGGTAGTTGTACGACACGTCGGTGACGAGGTCGCGGATCACCGGAAAGGTCCGCAGCGGCGTTACCGTCACCACCTCGTCCTGGGTGAAGGTGGACATCCTCGTCATGCAGAGCAGCCGGGGGCGACCGTTCACCTCGGCCGAACACGACCCGCACTTACCTGCCTTGCAGTTCCACCGGACAGCCAGATCGGGTGCCTGCGTGGCCTGAAGCCGGTGGATGATGTCGAGGACCACCTCGCCCTCGTTGACGGGAATCGAGTAGTCCTGCAGGGCGCCCCCGTCGACGTCACCGCGCCAGACCCGGAACTGTGCGTCGTACCCCATGTCAGGCCTTTCTCCCGGGATGCCCGGCGAGTTCCGCGTCGGTGTAGTACTTGGCGAGTTCGTCGGCCTCGAAGAGCTCCAGCAGGTCTGATCGCATCGGCTCCTGCTGCTCCCGCGTGACAACCACATCGGGGATCACGGCATCCGGATGGGATGCCATGTCGCCGTCCACACTGCAGACGAGCAGGGTGTTGCGCCATTGCGCATCCATGGCGGGGTGGTCGTCCCGGGTGTGCCCACCGCGACTTTCGGTGCGGGTCAATGCCGCCCGCGCCACGCACTCGCTGACGAGGACCATGTTGCGCAGGTCGACGGCAAGGTGCCATCCGGGATTGAACTGACGGTGCCCTTCCACGACGACGGCACCGATCCGGCTCTTGATATCGGCGAGCTTGTCGAGTGCGCGCTCGATTTCGTCGGCCTTGCGAATGATGCCCACGAGGTCGTTCATGTTCTGTTGCAACTCGGTGTGCAGGGTATACGGATTCTCGACCGCTTCCCCCTCCTGCCCGGAGTCGAATGGCGACAGCAACATTCGTGCGGCCGCATCGACGGCTTCGTCCGACACGGTCGGCCGGTCCGTCAGCGAAGACACGTACGTCGCGGCGCCCAGCCCGGCGCGACGTCCGAAGACGAGGAGGTCGGAAAGCGAATTTCCGCCGAGCCGATTGGACCCGTGCATTCCGCCCGAGCACTCCCCCGCCGCGAAGAGACCCGGAACACTGGCCGCGCCGCTGTCGGGGTCGACCTCGATGCCTCCCATGACGTAGTGGCAGGTGGGGCCGACTTCCATCTGTTCCTTGGTGATGTCGACGTCCGCGAGTTCCTTGAACTGGTGGTACATAGACGGGAGCCGGCGCACGATCTCGTCGGCGGGCATCCGGGAGGCGATGTCGAGATACACGCCGCCGTGCGGTGTCTGCCGCCCGGCTTTGACTTCTGAATTGATTGCTCGCGCGACCTCGTCGCGGGGCAGCAGATCGGGGGTACGGCGATTGTTGTCGGAGTCCTTGTACCAGCCGTCGGCCTCCTCCTCCGTCTCCGCGTATTGGCCCTTGAAGACCGGGGGAATGTAGCTGAACATGAACCGTTCACCCTCGGCGTTCTTGAGGACCCCGCCGTCGCCGCGCACGCCCTCGGTGACGAGGATGCCTTTGACACTCGGCGGCCACACCATGCCGGTCGGGTGGAACTGGACGAATTCCATGTTGATGAGGTTGGCCCCCGCACGCAGTGCGAGAGCGTGTCCGTCGCCGGTGTACTCCCAGGAGTTGGAGGTGACCTTGAACGACTTCCCGATCCCCCCTGTCGCCATCACCACGGCAGGAGCCTCGAAGAGGATGAATCGGCCGCTTTCCCGCCAATACCCGAACGCACCCGAGATGCGGTCGCCATCCTTGACCAGTTCCGAGATGGTGCATTCGGCAAATATCTTGACCCGCGCCTCGTAGTCGCCGGTGGCGGCGAAATCTTCCTGCTGCAGCGACACGATCTTCTGTTGCATCGTCCGGATCAGTTCGAGACCGGTGCGGTCACCGACGTGCGCCAGCCGCGGATACGTGTGACCCCCGAAGTTGCGCTGGCTGATCCGCCCGTCCGGGGTGCGGTCGAACAACGCCCCATAGGTCTCGAGTTCCCAGACTCGGTCGGGCGCCTCACGCGCATGCAGTTCGGCCATCCGCCAGTTGTTGAGGAACTTCCCCCCACGCATCGTGTCCTGGAAGTGGGTCTGCCAGGTGTCCTTGTCGTTCGCGTTGCCCATCGCGGCCGCGCAGCCACCCTCCGCCATCACGGTGTGCGCCTTGCCGAACAGCGATTTACAGACGACGGCGACGGACAGGCCTTGCTCGCGTGCCTCGATGACCGCTCGCAGTCCGGCGCCACCCGCACCGATCACCACGACGTCGTACCGGTGCCGTTCGACTTCCGTCATTCCACTCCCCTCCTGTTCGGCGGCTTCGATGCGCGGTCAGTTGATCAGTCGCAAGTCCGACAGAGTCCCACTGGACACGAGCATCACGTAGAAGTCGGTGATCATCAGCGTGGCGAGGGTGGTCCAGGCCAGCTGCATGTGGCGTACGTTGAGCTTGCTCACCTGGGTCCACAACCAGTAGCGGACGGGGTGCTTCGAGAAGTGGGTGAGCCGCCCGCCGACGACGTGCCGGCATGAATGGCAGGACACGGTGTACGCCCAGAGCAGGATGACGTTGCCGACCAGGATGAGTGTGCCCAGCCCGATGCCGAAACCCCCGTCCGCGCCGTGGAACGCTCGGATGGCGTCGTAGGTGTTGATCAGCGAGACGATCACCGCGACGTAGAAGAAGTATCGGTGGACGTTCTGGACGATCAGCGGAAGGCGTGTCTCACCGGTATAGGTTCGGTGGGGTTCGGCCACCGCACACGCCGGGGGCGAGAGCCAGATCGAGCGGTAATACGCCTTGCGGTAGTAGTAGCACGTGAGCCGGAACCCCAGGAGGAACGGCAACACGAGGAACCCGAGCGGAATGATCATCGGCAATTCGCCGATCGGAGTTCCGAAGTCACTCGACCCGGGCACGCACGAATCACTCAGGCAGGGTGAGTAGAACGGCGTCAGGTAGTGGTATTCCTCGGCGAAGTAGGCGGTCCGTACCCACGAACGAATCGACGCGTAGATCACGAACGCCGCGAGTCCGAGCACGGTCAGCAGCGGCGCCTGCCACCACCGGTCGGTGCGTAGTGTCCGTTCCGCGATTCGGGCACGCCTCGGGGACGCAACACCCAGATTTTCGGAATTTTTCGGTGGCGCGCTCATCCGCGCTCGTAGTGGCAGCCGCCGAGACCTTCGTCGTCGACACCCGCCCACATCGAGGCGTCGTAGGGGACGTCGGGGATCTTGATCCGCTCGACGGGTTCGCGACGCGTGACATGCGGCGGCGACGTGTCGAGTTCCTGGGCGTCGATCTCGAGGCGCTCGAGATCGTTACTGAGCCGGCGCACCTGTGCAGCGTCGCCATACATCGAACGCAACGACCCGACGCACCGCCGGAGGTGGTTGATCGTGCGATTCAATTCGAGCATTTCGGAGGTCGACATTGGACCCCTCCCAACCCAGACGGATGAACCCGTGACGCGTATCACACTACCGACTTCCCGCCGGATACGGGCGGCTTTTCGGCCCGGCGAGTCCCGCAGCGATGACTTTCCGCGATCGCACGAGTCCATACCTTCGGAAAGGCAACAGCACTCTCGAACATCTGGAGGAAATCATGGCCGACGCAGCCATCGGCAGCATCTTGCTCGCCAGCACACATCCTGAGCGACTGCGGGACTGGTATGCCGCAGCCTTCTCACCGAAGGTCGATCGCACGCCGGGCGAGCCGGGGTACGACGTACTCGACTTCGACGGTTTCTACATCATGATCGACCGCCGCGACGATGTCGGCGACACGAACCCTGAACCCGGACGCATCCTGCTCAACGTGGAGGTCGCCGATGCGCGCGCCGCCGCCGGGCGTCTCGACGACCTGGGTGTCACGTGGTTGTCGCCGCTCGAAGATCGCGACGGCAGCTGGTTCGGCACCGCGATCGACCCGGACGGAAACTACGTACAGATCATCGAGCTCAGCGAGCGTGCGCGAGCGGAGATGTCATGACCACTCGACAGGAAAGCGGGCGGACCGACGTGTTGGCCCAGTCGCGAGGATTCAGTGGATTCGCGGTGAACGACATTGCCGCCGCCGAGTCCTTCTACACCACCACCTTGGGACTCGAGGTGACCGAAGAGGAGATGGGATTACTGGGGCTGCATCTGCCGAACGGACCAGTGGTGCTCATCTACCCGAAACCCGACCACACACCGGCGACGTACACCATCGTGAACTTTGCCGTCGACGACGTCGACAAGACGGTCGACGCCCTGACCGAACGCGGGGTGCACTTCCTGCGGTACGACGGTTTCGAGCAGGACGACAAGGGGATCATGCGCGGCAACGGCCCCGACATCGCCTGGTTCACCGACCCCGCCGGGAACATCCTGTCGGTGTTGTCCGAGTCCTGACCCGGCACCATGGCGTCGCTCGCCCGGTGCGCCCGATCAGTGTCCGGTCAGGAAGTTTCCGGTGAGCACCGACGTCCGCCAACCGCTGTCGAACCAACCCGGTGCTGCTGCGGAGAACGTCTCCGCGTCGAGGCTGCCACTGCCCGCGGGCACACTGCCGACCACGCCGCTTCCCGTCACGACGGGCAGGTCGACGAGGTTGCAGCGCTCGGCGAGCCCGGGGTGATCGGGCCACGACCCGATGATCGTGCCGGCGCAGGACAGCCCGGCACCGGTGATGGCCCGGATGGTCAGTTCGGTGTGATTGAGGGTGCCGAGCCCGGCGGCCGCGACCACGACGACCGGCGCATCGAGCGCACGCGCAACGTCGACGAGCGTGAACCCGGCCTCCCCCATCCGGACCAGGAGACCACCGGCACCTTCGACGAGGACGAGGTCGTGCCCGGCATCGAGCGCCCGGACCGCCGCCACCACGTCGGCGCAGTGCAGCAGCGGCATACCGCTCCGTCGGGCCGCGGTGTCGGGGGCGAGCGGCTCGGGATAACGCGCGAGTTCCCGCACCGCGGTGACACCGGACAGCCGGGTCACCTCGGCGAGGTCACCCGGCTCTCCCGGGGCGACGCCCGTCTGCGCCGGTTTGCACACGGCGACGGAACGGCCCGCGGCCTGAGCCGTCGCAGCGAGTGCGGCGGTGACGACGGTCTTGCCCACATCGGTCGACGTTCCCGTCACCACGAGCACACTCATGCCGAGGCTCCCGCCACCACGCTGGTGAGCACCGTCTCGATCAGCGCCAATTCCTTTTCGTCCAATGTCGCCCGGGCGGTGAGTCGCAGTCGCGACGTGCCCTCCGGCACCGACGGCGGCCGGAAGCACCCGACATGCACACCCAGCTCCCGGCATGCGGCTGCCGCGTCGACCGCGCGCTGAGGATCACCGAGGATCACGGACACCACGGCGGATTCCGGAGTCGCGGCGCCGGTGAAACGCGCAAGGTCCCGCGCGCGGTCGAGCACGGCAGCCGCGCGGTGCGGTTCGCGTGTCAGCACCGACAGCGCCGCCCTCGCCGCTCCTACCGCGGCGGGCGCCAGACCGGTGTCGAAGATGAAGGTGCGGGCGGCGTCGATCAGATGGGCGCGCACCTTCTCGGAGGCCAGGACTGCACCGCCTTGGCTGGCAAGGGACTTCGATAGTGTCGCAGTGATCACGATGTCCGGTTCGCCCGCGAGCCCGAGCTCGTGGACCAGCCCCCGCCCGCCCTCGCCGCGCACACCGACACCGTGGGCCTCGTCGACCACGAGGACGGCGCCGGTGTCGCGACACACCCGGTGCATCGCGACGAGCGGTGCCAGATCGCCGTCAGCGCTGAAGACCGAATCGGTGACGACCAGGGCGCGTTCTTCCGACCGGGTGGCCAGCGCGGCCCGGACGAACTCGATGTCCGAGTGCGGCGCGACGACGACGCGGGCGCGGGAAAGCCGGCAGGCGTCGACGAGGGAGGCGTGGCTGCCCGCATCGCTGACGATCAACGACCCTGCCCCCGACAGCGCGGTCACAGCCCCGAGGTTGGCGGTGTAGCCGGACGAGAAAACCAAGCCGGCCTCTGCGCCCACGAACTCGGCGAGTTCCGATTCCAGCAGTTGGTGTTCGGTGGTCGATCCCGTGACAAGACGAGAACCCGTCGCTCCCGCACCCCATCTGCGTAGAGCTGTCATCGCTCCGTGCAGTACCTCGGGATGACGGACGAGACCCAGGTAGTCGTTCGAGGCAAGGTCGATGAGTGCGCTTCCGGCCGTCCGCGGACGCAGCTCACGGCGCAGTCCGGCGGCGCGACGTCGATGCTCGACGTCGTCAAGCCACGTGGAGAAGGTGCGATCGTTGCTCACCTCCGGAACGATACGGGACTTGAACAGTGTTCAACCCGGGTGGGCCCCCTTTTCGTCCAGTGGCTAGGGTCACGAACGTGACCCATCCCAGCCTGACCGCCGAAGAGATCACGTCCCTCGACGCCTCGCTGCTGTGGCATCCCTACGGCGCCTTTCCCTCCTCCACCACCCCGCTGGTCGTGACCGAGGCCAGGGGCACACGCCTCGTCCTGGCGGACGGGCGCGAACTGGTGGACGGAATGAGTTCCTGGTGGGCGGCAGTGCACGGCTATCGCCACCCCGTTCTCGATGCCGCGGCCGCGGAGCAACTGGGGCGGATGAGCCACGTCATGTTCGGGGGTCTCACCCACGAGCCTGCGGCGCGGCTGGCGCGACTGCTCGTCGACATCACGCCGGAGGGGCTCGACAAGGTCTTCCTCGCCGACTCCGGTTCCGTGTCGGTCGAGGTGGCCGTGAAGATGTGTCTGCAGTACTGGCGCAGCCGGGGCAAGCCGCAGAAGCACCGGCTCCTGACCTGGCGCGGCGGCTATCACGGTGACACCTTCGCCCCGATGAGCGTCTGCGATCCGGACGGCGGGATGCATTCGCTGTGGACGGACGTGCTCGCCCGGCAGGTGTTCGCAGGACCGCCCCCACGCGACTTCGATCCGCAGTACGTCGACGAGTTCGAGCGCCTCGCACGCTCGCATGCCGACGAGCTCGCGGCGGTCATCGTGGAGCCGGTGGTCCAGGGTGCGGGCGGTATGCGCTTCCACGATTCCCGCTACCTGACGGAACTACGAAGAATCTGCGACGAGCAGGGACTCTTGCTGGTCTTCGACGAGATCGCGACAGGGTTCGGCCGGACCGGTGAGCTGTTCGCCGCCGATCACGCGGGTGTCAGCCCGGACGTCATGTGTATCGGCAAGGCGCTCACCGGCGGGTACCTCACGCTCGGGGCCACCCTCTGCAGCACCGAGGTGGCCGAAACCATCAGCGCCGGGGATGCCGGTGGACTGATGCACGGTCCCACGTTCATGGCCAATCCCCTCGCGTGCGCTGTCGCCGTCGCCGCCGTCGAATTGCTGCTCGCGCGCGACTGGCGGGGTGAGGTCGCGGCGCTGCACCGCGGACTCGAGTCCGGCCTCGCTCCTGCCCGCGACCTGCCCGGCGTGCGGGATGTGCGGGTGCTCGGCGGTATCGGCGTCATCGAACTCACCGACCCCGTCGACATGCAGGCGGCGACCGACGCGGCGGTGGACGCCGGGGTCTGGCTTCGACCGTTCCGCAACCTGATCTACGCCATGCCTCCCTACGTGTCCACCGGGGACGACGTGCGGAACATCACAGCCGGAATGCTTGCCGCGGCAGGTAGCTCGCGCGACGCCGGAAGCCCTCTCGCCTCGAGCTGAGCGCCCGGGCGCCGCGGGCTAATGTTCTTCTCATGACTGCCAGCGACGAGATCGGCACCACACACATCCCCGTGTGGCCCGGAACGGCCTACCCACTGGGCGCCACCTATGACGGCGCAGGGACGAATTTCGCGGTCTTCTCCGAGGTCGCGGAGGCGGTCGACCTCTGCCTCATCGCCCGGGACGGAACCGAGACCAGGGTGCGTCTCGACGAGGTGGACGGGTACGTCTGGCATGCCTATCTGCCGACCGTCGAACCCGGACAGCGGTACGGATACCGCATCCACGGCCCGTGGGATCCCGCGGCGGGACATCGCTGCGACCCCAGCAAGCTACTCCTCGACCCGTACGGCAAGGCGTTCGACGGGGAGTTCGACGGGGATCGGTCGTTGTTCTCGTACGACATCGATCTGCCCGAGCCGGCGGAAGACGCCGACCCCGGGGCCGGCACCGACGCCGAGGGCGTTGCCGCGGCCGACAGTGGCCAGGACGAAGACGTGCAGAACGGCGCCGAGCAGAACGAGGACGACCCCGGTTCTCCCCTGCCCGGGCACGATTCGCTTGGCCACACCATGACGACCGTGGTGATCAACCCGTTCTTCGACTGGGCCACCGACCGGGCGCCGAAACGCCCCTATCACGAGACGGTCATCTACGAAGCCCACGTCAAGGGGATGACCGCGACGCACCCCGATGTGCCCGAAGAGCTCCGCGGCACGTACGCCGGTCTCGCCCATCCCGCGATCATCGATCATCTGGTCGATCTCGGCGTCACCGCGATCGAACTGATGCCCGTGCACCAGTTCATGCACGACCAGACGCTGCTCGACAAAGGTCTGCGTAACTACTGGGGCTACAACACCTTCGGCTTCCTCGCCCCCCACACGGGCTACTCGTCCGCCGAGAAGCCCGGTGGCGCGGTGTCCGAGTTCAAGGCGATGGTGCGTGCCTTCCACGAGGCCGGCATCGAGGTGATTCTCGACGTCGTCTACAACCACACGGCCGAGGGAAACCATCTCGGCCCCACGATCAGCTTCCGCGGCATCGACAACGCCGCCTACTACCGGCTCGTCGACGGTGACCTCGAGCACTACATGGACTACACGGGAACGGGCAACAGCCTCAACGCCCGCCATCCCCACACATTGCAACTGATCATGGATTCGCTCCGCTACTGGGTGACCGAGATGCACGTCGACGGTTTCCGTTTCGACCTCGCCTCCACGCTGGCCCGGGAACTACATGACGTCGATCGACTGTCCGCCTTCTTCGACCTCGTGCAGCAGGATCCGATCGTCAGCCAGGTGAAACTCATCGCCGAGCCGTGGGACGTCGGCGAGGGTGGTTACCAGGTGGGCAATTTCCCAGGACTGTGGACCGAGTGGAACGGCAAGTACCGCGACACGGTTCGGGACTACTGGCGCGGTGAGCCCGCCACCCTCGGCGAGTTCGCCTCCCGCCTCACCGGCTCCTCGGACCTCTACGAGGCGACGGGCCGCCGTCCCGGTGCGAGTATCAACTTCGTCATCGCCCACGACGGATTCACCTTGCGCGACCTCGTCTCCTACAACGAGAAGCACAACGAGGCCAACGGCGAGGACAACAACGACGGCGAAAGCCACAACCGTTCGTGGAACTGTGGTGTCGAGGGACCGACGGACGACCCCGAGGTGCTCGACCTGCGCGGCCGTCAGAGCCGCAACATCCTGGCCACCCTGATGCTCAGCCAAGGCACTCCGATGATCGCGCACGGCGACGAGATGGGCCGGACTCAGCAGGGCAACAACAATGTGTACTGCCAGGATTCGGAATTGTCGTGGATGGACTGGTCGCTCGTCGACACCAACGCCGACCTCGTCGAGTTCACCAAACGAGTGATCGACCTGCGCGCCAAGAACCCGGTGTTCCGCAGGCGACGTTTCTTCGATGGCACCCCCATCCGCAGCGGGGACCAGACTCGGGACATCGCCTGGCTCACCCCGTCCGGTGAGGAGATGACACCCGCGGACTGGGACAGCGGGTTCGGCAAGTCCCTGGCCGTGTTCCTCAACGGCGAGGGGATCCCTGAGCCCAATCATCGCGGCGAGCGGGTCGTCGGGGATTCGTTCCTGATGTGTTTCAACGCCCACGACGACGCCATCGAGTTCTCGACGCCGAACTCCGATTACGCGAACGAGTGGACCGTGGTGCTCGACACCGCGGTGCCGACGGGGTCGAACGACGCGGTGATCGAGGCCGGGAAGCCGCTCGAGGTCGAGGCGCGCTCGCTGGTCGTGCTGCGACGGACCGCCTGAGGCCGGGCGAGCATGGGGAATCCGACGATTACCGCGACCTATCGGCTCCAGTTGCGCGGCGACGCCTTCACCTTGACGGACGCCGCTGCGGTCGCCGGCTATCTCGACGACCTCGGCGTCTCGCACGTCTACCTGTCGCCGATCCTCACCGCCAGCGAGGGTTCGACACACGGGTACGACGTGACCGATGTGACGACCGTGTCCCCGGCACTCGGTGGTCGGGAGGCTCTCACAGCCCTGTCCGAGGAGCTACGCCGGCGGGGAATGGGACTCGTCGTCGATCTCGTTCCCAACCACGTGGGCGTCGCCAACCCCCGCGAGAATGCCTGGTGGTGGGACGTTCTCACCCACGGACAGCGATCCGACTACGCCGACTTCTTCGATATCGACTGGCGGCCGGACAACGGTGCGGACGGGAAGCTGGCGCTCCCCGTTCTGGGATCGGACTCCGACCTCGACTCGCTCACGGTCGACCACACAGGCGAAGAACCGCTTCTCGCGTTCTATGAGCACCGCTTCCCGATCGCCCCGGGCACCGACTCGGAAGACGCGCGGGCCGTGCACGAGGCGCAGTCGTATCGCCTGGTCCCGTGGAACTCGGGAATCATCGGCTACCGGCGGTTCTTCGCGGTCAGTGATCTCGCCGGGATCCGACAAGAGGACCCACGCGTGTTCGACGCCTCACACCGCGAGCTGCAGAGCTGGATCGCGGACGACCTCGTCGACGGTGTGCGCATCGACCATCCCGACGGGCTGGCCGATCCGGCGGGTTACCTCGACCGGCTCCGCGCCATGATCGGCCCGGATCGGTGGCTCGTGATCGAGAAGATCCTGGGTCATGAGGAACCACTCGACGATCACCTGCCGATCGACGGCACCACCGGATACGACGCGCTGGCCGAACTGGGTGGGGTGTTCCTCGATTCGTCCGGGGCGCCCGCGCTGACTGCGCTGTCTGCGGCCCGAACCGAAGAGCGGGGAGACAGCGCCTGGCTTCGACAGCGCGAACCCGAGATCAAACGAGAAGTGGCGAGCACGATGCTCGCTCCGGAGGTCCGGCGGCTGGTGCGGGCGATCCTTCGGGAAGCCGACGGCGACTACGTCGTCGAGGACGTTCGAGACGCGGTCATCGCGGTGGTCGCGGCCATGCCCGTGTACCGGTCCGACTACAGTCCCCTCGCCGGCCTGGCGCACCGGGTTATCGGGAGCGTGGTCGCCGAAGCGCCGCGCATGGCGGAGCCGTTGGCGGCATTGGCGTCGGCCCTCATTCGTGGGGGTGAGGCGGCCACGCGGTTCCACCAGGTGTGCGGTGCGGTCATGGCGAAATCCGTCGAGGACTGCCTGTTCTATCGCACCGCTCGCCTCGTCTCGCTCCAGGAAGTGGGTGGTGATCCCGCGACGGTGGGCGTGTCCCCCGCCGAGTTCCACCTGGCGTTCGCCGGGCGGGCGACGCGGTGGCCGAGGGCGATGACCACCCTGTCCACCCACGACACGAAGCGCGGTGAGGATGTCCGCGCACGTATCGGCGTCTTGTCCCAGGTGCCGAGCCTGTGGGCAGAGTGCGTGGATCAATGGGAGCGCATCGCCCCCAGTCCCGACCCGGCCCTCGGATTGTTTCTGTGGCAGAACCTGTTCGGGGTCTGGCCGGTGGACGGCCGCGCGGCCGCGGACGTTCCGGACTTCCGCGATCGCATCCACGCCTACGCCGAGAAGGCGGTCCGCGAGGCCGGCACCCGCACATCCTGGAACGATGTCGACGAAGAATTCGAACGCGATCTCCATCGCTGGCTGGACACGGTGATCGACGGTGCCGTCGGCAACGCCCTCGGTTCGATCTGCACCCAGCTGGCACCCCACGGTTGGTCGGACGCTCTGGGCCAGAAGCTGCTCCAGCTCTGTGGACCCGGGATACCGGATGTCTATCAGGGAACGGAGTTGTGGGAAGACTCGCTCGTCGACCCCGACAACCGGCGCCTGGTGGACTACGACGTTCGCCGACGCGCGCTCGACGGACTCGACCTCCCTCCTGTCGACGCCACCGGCGCGGCCAAGCTCCACGTTGTTCGTACCGCACTCAGGCTGCGCCGAACACGTCCCGAAAGTTTCGACACGTACACACCGGTGTTCGCCTCGGGAAGTGCGGCCGCCCACCTGATCGGCTTCGCACGAGGCCGATCCGGTGCGGCCCAGGATGTCATCGCTCTCGCGACCCGGCACAGCGTCCGGCTCAGCGAACGCGGTTGGGGCGACACCGGATTCACGTTGCCGGAGGGTTCGTGGACGAACCTGCTGACCGCCGAGAACGTAGAGTCCGGCCACGTTCGGCTGTCCAGCCTGTTCGATCGCTACCCGGTGGCCCTGCTAAGCCGAACTTCGGTAGCCGAGTTGCCAGGGTCATGACGCGACGCGTCGTTGCCCGAGGTTACGGAGGTCCCGAGGTCCTCACTGTCGTGGAGGTCGACCCGGTGCCGCCGGCGCGCGGTGAGGTCGCGATCGAAGTCCGGGCGATCGGCGTCAATCCCATCGACTACAAGCGGTACAGCGGCGCGTTCGGCACCAATCCCGATTCCCTGCCGATGGGCCTCGGTGCCGAGGCGGCCGGCGTGATCGTCGAGGTCGGCGAGGATGCGACGGGTCCGGACGGGCCCCTTTCACCCGGCGACGAAGTGATCGCCTACCCGGTCGACGGGGCGTACGCGGATCGACTCGTCGTCGGCGCGGATTCCGTTGTCCGCAAACCGCCCTCGCTCCCGTGGAACGAGGCCGCCGGGCTCCTGGTGGCCGGTACGACCGCAGTCGAGACACTCGACGTCATCCAGGTCGGTTCGGGAGATCTGGTTCTCGTCCACGGAGCGGCCGGCGCTGTCGGGTCGTGCGTCGTCCAAGTGGCCTGCGGCCGGGGCGCGACGGTGATCGGCACGGCCCGGCCGGGACATCACGACTACGTCCGGTCGCTCGGCGCCACCCCGGTGTCCTATGGAGACGGTCTTGCAGATCGCGTCCGCGTCCTCGCGCCGGACGGCGTGGACGCCGTCATCGACACGGTCGGCGGCGAGGAGGCTGTCGACGTGTCCGTCGCGTCGGTACGCGACCCGTCCCGGATGGTCACGACCCTGGCAGTACCGCGTGCGGTCGACGCCGGCTTCCTCGGCGTGGGTGGCAAGAATCCCACCAGTCGAGAAGTGCGAAGACGCCTCCGTTCGGTGGTCGTCGATCTCGCGGATCGCGGCGACCTCAAGGTGCGGGTCGCCCGGACGTACTGGCTGGCCGAGGCCGGACGCGCCCACACCGAACTTGCCGGTCCCCATCCTGCGGGGAAGTTCGTCCTGCTTCCGTAACCGCTGCGCAGCCTCAGGGCTCGCCGGACTCTTCCCTCCGGCGTCGCGCGATACGGCGTTGCTCTTCGGCGCGTTCGCGGCACTGGCGGAGAAACGCTTCGTCGTCGTCCGGGTTCTGTGCCACGTGACGGCCGGGACGCTCGTACTCGCCGAACCCGCCTGTCGTGCCCGGTCTGCGGACTACCGCACCGCGGCCGACGAACAACCAGACCAACGACCCGACGGTCGGCAGGAGCAGCACGATCAGCAGCCACACCATCTTGGGCAAGTGCCGAATATCCGAATCGTTCCGCGTGATTACGTCGACGAGGCAATAGACCCACAACAGCAGAGTGACGAGACCGAAGACAAAGTACGGCACCGAGATTCCCCCTCCGAAGCGCGCCGGGAATGCCGAGCGCGGTGTCCCACGGAATGACGTGTCGTGAAACAACGGTGTCCATGGAATTACTGTGTCCATGGAATTACTGTGTCCATGGAATTACTGCGCCCATGAAACCACAGAGCGTTCCGGGTCAATGGAGCAGGCTTGCCCTGATCATCTCCTTGACCCAGTTGCGGTACTCGTCGATGTCCCACCCGCAGTCGTGCCGAAGCATGGAATGAACCTGGGGTGAGACGACGGTGAAGAGCACGTCCGCCGCTCGCTGCACGGAGATCTCCGGTCGCAGCAGGTCGTGCGCGGCAAGCCCTTCGGCAAGGGTCATCGCGTTCGCGGCGGACGCTCGGGCGCCCTCCTCGGCGAATCGCCTCATGTCCTCGTCGGCGCCCGAACTCTTGATCGACGTCAACATGAGAGTCCCAGCCCGTTCGAGGACGTCAGCGCCGTACCCCACCACTTCGTCGAGGATGCGTTCGACCGGATCGCCGTCGCGAGAGGCAGACGCATACGCGGTCGGCATGCTGTCGTCGCCGCCCTCGATGGCGGCGGCGAGCGCCTCGTGGAACAGCTCGGCCTTCCCACCCGGGAACGCCGTGAACACCGTCCGCGTTGCGACTCCCGCTGCTTCGGCAACCGTGCGCACCGTGGTGCTCACATAACCCCGGTCCACGAACAGTCGGGCCGCAGCATCCCGGACGAGGACGCGGGTGCGGCGCGCCGACTCCGCGCGCAGCGGCGAACTGTAGGTCCTTCTGACCGGTTCCAGCACAAACTCATGCTAACCGCATTGGAAGCAGCGCCCCTGCAACCAATGCGGTGAGTCACCGTGGTCCACCCACGCGTCGATGCCCTACGACTGCGGATGTTCCACCCAGGCGTCGGGCCCTGGAAACACCAGCGCTTCGTGACCGTCGTCGTACCGGACCAGGTAGGGCGGTTCGCCGTTCTCCCCATGTACCTCCACGACCTCGGCGGTGTGCGCGTGCGCTCCCACAACCCTGCCCTGGACGTGCAACCGGTCTCCCACTGCTACGTGCATGACTGCTCCTCGCGATACTGGACTCGTCACCTCAAGCTTGCTACTTCGCGACCGCCGGCGAAAGGGCTGACTCACCGGCATGTGCAGACTCGATGTGCCATCGTGGGGACATGGCAACCTACCGATACCTCGACAAGGACCACAACGTCTTGGAAGAGCACGACTTCGGCACCGTGCAGGATGCCGAGGAACACCGACTGTCGGTCCTCGGCGCCGAAATCATCGAGAAGGTCGAAGACTCCGGCAAGGACTGAGCGCCCCCGTGCCGACGCGTGGGAACCGTCGCTCATGACCGATGCCAGATCCGTTCTCATCGTGGTGGATGCCGCGAACGTCGTCGGTTCCAGGCCCGATGGTTGGTGGCGTGATCGCGGCGGTGCCGCCCGGCGATTGCTCGTGAATCTGGCCCGGTGGCAGGAACGCCTCGATGAACCACCCGAGGTGATTGCCGTGCTCGAAGGCGCTGCGCGAGTCGCGGTCGCCGACGAGGCGAAGGTGAATTCGCAACAGCTGCGGGTGGTGCGGGCAGACGAATCCGGTGATGACGCAATCGTCGGGATCGTGGCTGAAGCGGTCGAAACGAACAGCGACCGGCCGGTCAGGGTGGTGACGGCGGATCGCGGACTCCGCGCTCGGGTCGAGGCGCTCGGGGCCGGCACAGTCGGACCCCGGTGGCTGCTCGATCGAATCGAATCACCCGGAGAACAGTGAATCATCCGGAGATCAGGGAGCTCCCTTCATACCTAGATCTGCTAGGGTCAATTTCGAACCCTAGAGGAACTAGGTATGGAGGTCGGATGTTCATCGACAAAGACTTGGTGGCAGCCTCGGCCACCCCGCTCGTGCTCGGCATTCTCGCCGACGGCGAGTCCTACGGCTACGCCATCATCAAGCGCGTCAACGAGTTGTCGGGCGGGCGGATGCAGTGGACGGACGGGATGCTGTACCCGCTCCTGCATCGCCTAGAGCGATCAGGGTACGTCACGGCAACCTGGCGCACGGCCGAGAACGGCAGGCGGCGTAAGCACTACGCCATTACCGATCCCGGCAGGGACATGCTCGCCGACCGGCGCATGCAGTGGAACGTCGTTGCGGAAGCCCTGCATCGAGTGTGGCAGTCGGCTCAGCTTCCGCCGGCCGCCGCCGAGGGGTGGTCGTGATGGATACCGACGCAGAGCTGGAATCGCAGATCGGCCAGTGGCGTGGTTACGTTCGGGGCCACCGCGTGATCTCGAGTGCCGATGTCGACGAAATGGAAGGTCACCTCCGCGATCAGGTCTCCGACCTCTCCGCGGTCGGGCTGACGGCGGCCGAGGCCTTCCTCGTCGCCGTCGGACGTATGGGCAACCTCGACGCGATCTCCCGCGAGTTCGCGCTCGAGCATTCCGACCGGCTGTGGAAGCAACTGGTGCTTATGCCGGCCACCGCGGAACCCGAAACCACTTCCTCCAAGCGCGAACTGAGCGTCGTCCTGGCCCTCGCCGTCGGAGCGGGACTGGCCGTCAAGGCCGGCATGGAGTGGCTGCCCGAACTTGCCCTGGCCCGAAACATCAGCCTCCTCGTACTTCCGTTCCTGACGGCATACTTCGCGTGGAAACGGAAGATGACAGTGCGTGGCGCCGCATTCCTCGCCGTGCCCTTCGCGGTCGCGGCACTCGTCCTGAATCTTTTTCCGTTCGTCGACAACGGGTCGACGGAAGTGATCGCGGCGATCCACGCGCCCATTGCGCTGTGGTTCGTCGCCGGGCTGGCCTATGTCGGTGGCGACTGGCGATCCCAAGGACGCCGCATGGACTTCGTCCGGTTCACCGGAGAGTGGGTGGTCTACATGGCCCTGCTTGCGCTCGGTGGCGGAGTGCTGATCGGCCTGACTGTCGGCGCATTCGCCTCCCTGGACCTCGATGTCGAGTGGGTCATCGAGCAGTGGATCCTTCCCTTCGGCATTGCCGGCGCGATTCTCGTGGCAGCCTGGCTCGTGGAGGCGAAGCAGGACGTCATCGAGAACATCGCCCCCGTGCTCACTCGCGTGTTCACACCCCTCACCATTCTCATGTTGCTGGCACTGCTGACAGCGTTCGCGGCTGCCCGCAGCGTCGTCGGCGTCGACCGAGATCTGCTCATCCTCATGGATCTCATTCTCGTGCTCGTGCTCGGCCTGCTGTTGTACGCGATCTCCGCACGTGATCCACTGGCACCTCCCGACCTGTTCGACAAGCTGCAAGTCGTCCTCGTCGTCAGCGCACTCGCCGTCGACGTGCTGATGCTGACCGCCATGCTCAGTCGCATCGCGGAATTCGGCTTCACACCGAACAAAGTGACCGCGCTGGGACTGAACGTGGTGTTGTTGGTCAACCTGGTGTGGTCCGCTCGACTCGGTTTCGGCTTCGTCCGCGGTCGGTGCGGGTTCGGCGCTGTCGAGCGCTGGCAAACCCGATATCTGCCCGTGTACGGCGGGTGGGCCGCCGTCGCCATGATTGCGGTGCCCCCCGCCTTCGATTTCATGTAACCATGACCCAGTCGCGTCGGCGGCAGAGCTGTCTGACCAGCCGGGGCCGACAACCCTGCACGCCGCGCGAGGGCAAGGCATGCTTATCGGGTGCACACTTTCGAGGTATGGGCCCCGATTCCGAGCGCCGTTCGCGTGGACGTCGACGGCCGAAGTCACGACATGACACCCTCTCCTGACGGCTGGTGGCGAGCGGAGGTCGACGCGTCTGACGACTCGCGGTACGCCTTCCTTCTCGACGATGACGACACCGCCCTCCCCGACCCCCGTTCGCCACGCCAACCCGACGGCGTGCACGCACCGTCACAGCTGCACACCGTCGACCGGGACGCGTGGACGGACTCGCAGTGGCACGGCCGCCAGCTCGCCGGGGCCTCCATCTACGAACTTCACATCGGAACCTTTACGCCCGAAGGAACCTTCGCCGCGGCCGTCGACAAGCTCGACCACCTCGTGGAACTCGGGATCGACTTCGTGGAAGTGATGCCCGTCAACGGTTTCAACGGAACCCACAACTGGGGATACGACGGCGTCCTCTGGTACACCGTGCACGAGGCCTACGGAGGTCCCGACGGCCTGCAGGCCCTGGTCGACGCCTGCCACGCGCGCGGCCTCGGAGTGGTACTCGATGTGGTCTACAACCACCTGGGACCATCGGGAAACTACCTCGACCGCTACGGCCCCTACCTGGCGCAGGGCGCGAACACGTGGGGTCGCAGCATCAACCTCGACGGCCCCGGCAGCGACCATGTGCGGCGCTACATCATCGACAACGCGCTCCGCTGGTTCGAGGAGTTTCATGTCGACGCGCTGCGTCTCGACGCGGTCCACGCCCTCGTCGACCACACCGCGACCCACCTCCTCGAACAACTGGCTGTCGAAACGCGCCGCCTCTCTGCCCATCTGGGTCGGCCGCTGACCCTCATTGCCGAAAGCGATCTCAACGATCCGAAGTTGATCACTCCGCGTTCTGCCGGTGGGTACGGCCTCGACGCGCAGTGGGACGACGACATGCATCACGCCGTCCACGCCGCGGTGTCGGGTGAACGGCAGGGCTATTACGGTGACTTCGGGTCACTCGCGTGCCTGGCGGAAACGATGCGGCAGGGCTGGTTTCACGCCGGCACGTACTCGACGTTCCGCGGACGCATCCACGGGCGTCGTTTGGACACCCGGCAGATTCCGGCCAGTTCGCTGGTCACCTACACCTGCACGCATGACCAAGTGGGTAATCGGGCGATCGGTGACCGCCCGGGCGCCTATCTCGACTCGGGGCAGCTGGCCGTGAAGGCGGCACTCGTGTTGTGCTCGCCGTTCACGCCGATGCTGTTCATGGGCGAGGAGTGGGGCGCGAGCACACCCTTCCAGTTCTTCACCTCGCATCCGGAGCCCGAGCTGGCACGGGCAACCGCGGAAGGCCGCAAAGCCGAGTTCGCCGAGCACGGCTGGAGTACCGAAGACGTCCCGGACCCGCAGGACCCGCTCACTTTCCAGCGCTCGAAGCTGAATTGGGACGAACGAGGGCGCGAACCCCATGCCCGGTTACTCGAGTGCTACCGCGCGTTGCTTCGCCTGCGACGTGAACGCGTCGAGCTGACCGATCCGTGGCTGAGCGACCTCACCGTCGACTACGACGAGGACGAACGCTGGGTCGTGGTGCATCGCGGTGCGCTGCGACTCGCGTGCAATCTCGGAGCGGACCCGGTGACCGTGCCGGTCGGCGGCTCCCCCGTGTTGTGGTGGGAGCCGCCGAAGCAGGACGAGACCGCGTCGGCGACGATCGTGCCGGGTCACTCGTTCGTGGTGCTCGATGCCTCGCGCACTGTCGCCTCGGGCTGACGGCCGCGCAGCATCCGGAGCACGAGCACCGCGGTGGCGAACAGAATCAGCGCGGTGGCGCCTGCGGCCACGTGCATGCCCTCGACGAACGCCGACTGCGCCGACTCCAGAAAGACCGATCGCGACGTATCGGGTAGATGCTCGGCTTCCGCGACCGCCGCACCGAGCGTGCCCCGGGCCGCGTCCACCCGTTCCGGTGCCAGCATCGATGTGTCGAGGCCGCCGCGGAAGAAGGCCATCACCACGCTGCCCAGGACCGCGACACCCAGTGCGACACCGAGTTCGTACGCCGTCTCGGACACGGCCGAGGCGGCGCCCGCCCGCTCGGGCTCGACCGCACTGACGACGAGGTCGGATGTCAGGGTCAAGGCAATTCCGACACCGGCCCCGGCGAGGGCGAAGCCGGCGACGAACATCGTCGGGGCACCGTCGACACTCAGTGTCAGCATCATCGCGGCACCGAGTCCGGCGACCGCGAGGCCCCCACCGAGGACGTGGGACGTCGACCACCGGCGCACCATCCAGGCGGCGGCGAGCGCGGTGACAGCGCTGAGCAGCATCCCGGGGAGCATCAGCACACCCGATTCCAATGCCGTGTTACCCAGCACCAGCTGCAGATACTGGGATCCGAAGAACAGCACGCCTGCCAGGGCGAAGATGGACAGTAGGTTCGTGAGGACGGCCGTCGAGAAGGCCGGCTTGGCGAACAGCGCGACGTCGATCATCGGATCTTTCATCGCGCGCTGCCTGCGCACGAATGCCACGCCCGACGCCGCGCCGACCAGGCCGATCGCAAGGAGTTCCAGCGCGAACCCGTGGACCACCGTTTCCTTCACCGCATACACGAGCGGCAGCATCGTCGACATCGACAGCGCAGCGCTGAGCAGGTCGAAGCGACCCGGTGTCGGATCCTTCGACTCGGGGATCACGAGCGGTCCGGCGACGATGAGGACCAGCATCACCGGGATGTTGATCAGGAACACCGAACCCCACCAGAAGTGTTCGAGTAGCCAGCCACCGATCAGAGGGCCGGCCGCGGTTCCGCCGCCGGCCATCGCGCCCCACACACCGATCGCCAGTGTGCGCTCGCGAGGGTTGGCGAAGATCGTCCGAATCAGCCCGAGAGTCGCCGGCATGAGGGTTGCACCGGAGATTCCCTGCAGAACCCGCGCGACGATGAGCATCTCCGGGGTGGGCGCCCACGCCGCGATCAACGAGGCGATACCGAAACCGGCAGCGCCCACGAGCAGTAGGCGCCGTCGGCCGATGCGGTCACCGAGGGTGCCCATCGTGATGAGCAGTCCGGCGAGCACGAAGGAGTAGACATCGATGATCCACAGCAGCTGGGTGCTGCTCGGCTCGAGATCGGCACTGATGAAGGGGAGAGCGAGATCGAGCACCGTGCCGTCGACGGCGATGAGGAGTACGGCAAACGCCAGAACGACGAGCCCGAGCCAGTCTCGGCGTGACGCGGATGCCTGATCCGGCGCGCCGAAGGCGTCGTTGATCCCGCGATCCGTGGAGACAGACATTTCTTTCCTACGACTTTCCTCGGAGGGCCGACACGGTAGGTAAACCGTCCAGCCGGTACAGCTGGCTACTGTAGCTTGAACCGTCCGGACGGTAAAGTTATTTCCAGGTACAGTCCCTCTTCATGGCTGCCGGTACGCGCGATCGAATACTCGACGCCCTCGAGAAGTTGTTACTCGACGTGGGAATCGCCCAGGTGACACTCGAAGCAGTCGCCGCCGAAGCAGAGGTCTCCAAGGGGGGTCTCCTGTACCACTTCCCCAGCAAAGAGGCACTTCTCGCGGCGATGGTGCGTCGCCTGGGCGAGCGCGCCGACGCCCAGCTCGCCGACGCCGTCTCCGGCGGCACCTCGCTGTCCGAGTGGTATCTGCAGGTTCCGGATGCCAGCACGACGGAAGAGCTGGCCCTCTATCGATCCACCATCGCCGCACTGCGCAGCGTCGACGGACAACACGACGAGATCCAGCGAGCGGTGATCGAGGTCATGCGCGGCTGGGACGAAGGCCTGCACAGCGAAATCGACGACCCGGTGCAGGCCGAGATCGTCCGGCTGGTCGGCGACGGAATTTACCTCGCCGCCCTACTCGGCCTCCCCCTGCCCGAACCCGAGCTGTACAGCAAGGTCGTGGAGCGACTCCTGCAGAAGTAACTCAGGTGAGGTAGCGGTACGCCGGACTACCCGGTTCCAACCGCTCTACCTGCATCTGCGAGTGCTCCATCCGCTCGAGGAGGTCGCCGAGACCGTCCGCATTCCCCAACTCGATACCTACCAGGGCGGCGCCGGTCTCACGGTTGTTCCGTTTGACGTACTCGAACAGCGTGATGTCGTCCTCGGGACCGAGCACCTCGTCCAGGAATCGTCGCAGCGCGCCCGGCTCCTGCGGAAAATCGACGAGGAAGTAGTGCTTGAGACCGAGATGCACCAGCGACCGTTCCAGAATTTCGCCATAGCGCGAGACGTCGTTGTTACCGCCCGACACGAGGCACACCACCGTCGAACCGGGTTCGAACGTGATGCTGCCGAGGGCGGCGACGGACAGTGCGCCGGCGGGCTCGGCGATGATGCCCTCGTTCTGGTACAGCTCGAGCATCGTGGTGCACAGGGCACCTTCGTCGAGGTTCGTCATGACGAAACTCTTCGGATCGAGTCGGATCGTCGACCCGTCAGCCTGCAGCAGCGCCGTATGCGAAACGACCTCGGCGCCGAGCGCGGACACGACGGCGAACGGCAGGTCGCCGACCCGCTTCACCGAGGCACCGTCGACGAACGGGTCGATCTCCGACAGCGTGACCGGCGCCCCGGCCACCAGTGCGGCGGTCATCGACGCCGCGCCGGTCGGCTCCACGCCGACGAGGGCAGTCCGCGGCGCGTGAGCGTGAAGATAGGTCGCCATCCCGGCGATGCACCCGCCTCCCCCGACCGGGACGACCACCGCGTCGGGAACCGTGTCGAGCTGCGCAAGGATCTCGGCGGCGATCGTCCCCTGGCCCGCCGCAGTGCGTGCGTCGTCGAACGGTGGGACCATCGTCGCCCCGGTGCGCAGCACATCGGCGGCGGCAGCAGCGGCCGCGGCATCGTAGGTCTCCCCCGTCAGAATGAGTTCGACGAACTCGCCGCCGTGCGCGCGAATGCGGTCGCGCTTCTGCTTCGGCGTACTGGACGGAACATAGATTCGTCCGACGATTCCCATTGCGCGACAGGCGAAGGCCACTCCCTGCGCATGATTGCCCGCGCTGGCCGTCACCACACCCGCCGCACGTTCGTCCGGGGCGAGCTGAGCCATGAGGTTGTAGGCGCCGCGCAGCTTGTAGGAGCGGACCACCTGTAGGTCCTCACGCTTGAGGTAGACATTCGCGCCGGTGAGCGCCGACAGTCGCTCGCTCCATTGCAGCGGCGTGGCGTCGATCACGTGGGAAATTCGCTCGATCGCCGCGTCGATGTCGCCCACGGTCAGGGGCGAAGTGGTGTTGCGGGCTGCGGTATCGGGCGATGTGGACACCCGCATATGTTCCCACCACCACAGCCCGCCGTACCAGCCGGGGCAATTGTCAGGCGGGCTCGAGAACGAAGACGGGAATTTCCCGGTCGGTGTTCTTCTGATAATCGGCGTAGTTGGGGAACGCGGCGACTGCGCGCTCCCACCAGGCTGCCTTCTCCTCGCCGGTCACCTCCCGGGCCACCATGTCCCGTGTCATTTGACCGTCCCGGAGCTCGACGTGCGGATCGGCCTTCAGGTTGTAGTACCACACGGGGTTCTTCGGAGCGCCGCCGAGGGACGCCACGATCGCATACTTTCCGTCGTGCTCGACGCGCATCAGCGGGGTCTTGCGAAGCTTCCCGGATTTCGCGCCGCGGGTGGTCAACAGGACGACGGGCATTCCATTGAGCGTCGTACCTTCGGTGCCGTTGCTCGATTCGATCAACTCCGCTTGATCTGCGGCCCACTTGGACGGACTGGGTTCGTATTCACCTGTGAGTGGCATGCGTCCAGTGAACCCCGACCATCCGGTCTGCGCCACCGAACGCTTCGAATCGACAGCGAGCGCAAGTGTTCGTTGGACCGAACTCCCAGTTGCGCGTACCCTGATCGACACACACGGATCTACGAACAGCGAGGTGAACCCGCGATGACGACTTCCGACACGCCGATCCCTCACATCACAGGCAGCCGGGGTCCCCGCACCGTCGATCTCGCCGGTACCGCGTGGCCCCTCTACAAACTCGAAGCTCTCGCCGTCGGATTGCTGGTTTTCGTGGCCGTTCTGATCATCACCGAGGCCGTGCCGGTGGCCGTCCTCACCGCAGCCGCTGTCGCAGTGGTGGTCTGGTGGGTGCGCCGGCTCTTTCCCGACGCCCCACCCGAATAGGTCACACCGACAGACAGCTGGGCCCGAGCAGCGCCTTGAGGTCGCCCATCAACGCCGACGACGGCTCGACACGCAGCACGTCGTCGACCTTCCACAACGTGATCTCGGTTCCACCGATCAACCGCACATGCACGTCCGAGGTTCCCGGGTGCCGAGTGAGTACCTGCCGGAGCGCGCCCAGCTTGTCTTTGGTGCACTGACGCAACGGGAGGCTCACCGCCAGCGGCTTGGCGACACCGACTGCCGAAAGGTCCGGCACTGCAAGGTCGTTCGCGATAAGTGAGATGCGGTCGTCACGGACAGACACCCGCCCCTTGACGAGGACGACGGAATCCTCGGTGACGTCCATCCCGTAGACCGAGTATGCCTGCGGGAAGAACAGCACCTCGATACCGCCCGACAGATCCTCGAGCTGTGCCGACGCCCACGTCAGACCGTTCTTGTTGATCCGCCGGTTGACCGAGGCGAGGATACCGCCGACGGTGACCTGGGCGCCGTCCTTCACATCGCCTTCGAGGATGGCCGGAATCGCCGTATCGGACTGGGCGGACAGGACGTGCTCGACGCCGTTGAGCGGATGCCCCGAAACGTAGAGCCCCAACATCTCGCGTTCCAACGCCAGTCGGTGCTTGCTGTCCCATTCCTCGTCGGGAATCTTGACGTTGAACACCGAGGAGATCGATTCGTCGGCGTCGTCGCCCCCGAACAGGTCGAACTGGCCGATGGCCTCCGCCTTCTTGGTACCCATCACCGCGTCGATCGCGTCGGCATGGACGAGCATGAGTCCCTTGCGGGGATGGCCGAGCGAGTCGAACCCACCCGCCTTGATCAACGATTCGGTGACCTTCTTGGAGCAGGCTGCGGCGTCGATCTTGTTGAGGTAGTCCGAGAAGTCCACGAACTTGGACTTCTCCTTCCTCGCCTTGATGATCGACGCGACCACATTGGCCCCGACGTTGCGCACCGCTCCCATGCCGAAGCGGATGTCTTCGCCGACCGAGGCGAAATTGACCTCCGACTCGTTCACGTCGGGCGGCAACACCGTGATACCCATCTTGCGGCAGTCGGCGAGATAGATGGCGGCCTTGTCCTTGTCGTCGCCTACCGAGGTGAGCAGGCCCGCCATGTACTCGGCGGGGTAGTTGGCCTTGAGATATCCCGTCCAGAACGACACCAGTCCATAGCCGGCGGCGTGAGACTTGTTGAAGGCGTAGCCGGCGAACGGGAGGATGGTGTCCCACAACGCCTTGATCGCCGGCTCGGAGAAGTTGTTGGCGAGCATGCCCTCGCGGAACCCGGCGTACGCCTCCTCCAGCACGGAGAGTTTCTTCTTACCCATGGCCCGACGGAGAATGTCGGCCTGCCCCAGCGAGTACCCGGCCACCTTCTGAGCGATCTGCATGATCTGCTCCTGGTAGACGATCAGCCCGTAGGTGTCGGCGAGAATCTCCTTCAGGGGCTCCTCGAGCTCCGGGTGGATGGGCTTGACCTCTTGGCGACCGTTCTTGCGGTCGGCATAGTCGTTGTGCGCGTTCATGCCCATCGGGCCCGGCCGATACAACGCGAGCACCGCGACGATGTCCTCGAAGCCGGTGGGCTGCATGCGGCGCAGCAGGTCCCGCATGGCGCTGCCGTCGAGCTGGAAGACACCGAGAGTGTCACCCCGCGAGAGCAATTCGTAGGTTGCCGGATCGTCGAGCGGTAGCGTGTCGAGGTCGAGGTCAATGCCTCGGTTGGCCTTGATGTTGTCGATGGCATCACCGATGACGGTGAGGTTTCGAAGGCCGAGGAAGTCCATCTTGAGGAGGCCGATGGCCTCACACGAGGGGTAGTCCCAACCGGTGATGATGGCGCCGTCCTGGGCGCGCTTCCACACCGGAATGGCGTCCATCAACGGCTCGGACGACATGATCACCGCGCAGGCGTGGACGCCCGCGTTGCGGATCAGGCCTTCGAGACCCTTGGCAGTCTGGTAGATCTTCGCGACGTCCGGGTTGGAGTCGATGAGGGCACGAACCTCCACCGCTTCCTTGTACCGCTCGTGATTCGGATCGGTGATGCCCGACACCGAGATGTCCTTGGCCATGATGGGCGGCGGCAGCGCCTTGGTGATCTGATCGGCGATCGCGAATCCCGGCTGACCGAACTGGACCCTGGCGGAGTCCTTGATGGCCGCCTTCGTCTTGATGGTGCCGAACGTGATGACCTGAGCCACCCGGTCGCTTCCCCACTTGTCGGTGGCGTAGCGCACCATTTCACCGCGCCGACGGTCGTCGAAGTCGATATCGATATCGGGCATCGACACGCGCTCGGGGTTGAGGAACCGCTCGAACAGCAGACCGTGTGGGATCGGATCGATATTGGTGATACCCATCGCGTACGCCACGAGCGACCCTGCGGCGGAACCTCGGCCGGGACCCACGCGGATACCCACCTCACGCGCGTGGTTGATCAGGTCACCGACGACGAGGAAGTATGCCGGGAAACCCATTTCGAGGATGACGCCGATCTCGTAATCGGCGCGGGCGAGGTACTCCTCGGGCGGCCCGTCGGGGAACCGGCGGTCCAGTCCGCGCATGACCTCCTTGCACAGCCAGGTGCCCTGCGTCTCGCCCTCGGGGACCGGGAAGATCGGCATCCGGTCGTGGTGCGCCCACACGTCGTCGTACGACTGGACACGCTCGGCGATCAGCAGCGTGTTGTCGCACGCGCCGGGCACCTGGTCGTCCCACAGTGCCCGCATCTCCGCGGCGGACTTCAGGTAGTAGCCGTCGCCGTCGAACTTGAACCGGGTGGGATCGGACAGCGTCTTACCGGTCTGGATACAGAGGAGGGCCTCGTGGTTCTCCGCGGCGTCCTTGGTGACGTAGTGGCAGTCGTTGGTGGCGAGCGGCGGAATGTCGAGCTTCTTGCTGATCTCGAGCAGTCCCTCCCGGACCCGCCGTTCGATCGACAGACCGTGGTCCATCAGTTCGAGGAAGAAGTTGTCCTTGCCCCAGATCTCCTGCCACTTCGCGGCGGCTTCGAGGGCCTCCCGGTCGTGACCGAGCCGTAGGCGTGTCTGGATTTCACCGGACGGGCATCCGGTGGTGGCGATGATGCCCTCGTGGTAGGTGGCGATCAGCTCCTCGTCCATGCGCGCCCACTTGCCGAGCTGCCCCTCGATCGACGCGAGGGAGGACAGCTTGAACAGGTTTCGCAGACCGGTGGCGTTCTCGGCAACCATCGTCATGTGGGTGTACGCACCGCTACCGGAGACGTCGTCGGACTTCTGGCTGCGGTCACCCCACAGAACCCTTTTGGTGTTGAAACGGGATTCGGGAGCAACGTAGGCCTCGATCCCGATGATCGGCTTGATGCCCTGCTTCTTCGCCACGTTGTAGAACTCGCTGGCACCGTACATGTTGCCGTGGTCGGTCATTCCCACCGCGGTCATTCCCAACCGCTCGGCCTCTTCGAACAGGGGGCCGACCTTGGCCGCACCGTCGAGCATCGAATACTCGGTGTGATTGTGCAGATGTACGAACGAGTCAGCCACGTGCGCCTCTCTGAAGGTCTGGGAGCCTCACGAGTGTAGGCCCTCGAACCGACACCACCCGCCGCTGCGGCGGGGTGTCGGCGAACTCGTGACGAGAGTTACTGGACGGGCTCCTGTGACGATCGCGCCGACTGTCTTCCGCGCCGAACACGCACCAGCGCATCGGTAGTGAAGATCGCAAGTGCCACCCAGATCAACGCGAATCCGATCCACCGGGAGGCCGGCATGTCCTCGTGCAGGACCGCGACGCCCCACATCATCTGCAGGGCAGGTGTCAAGTATTGCAACATTCCGAGCGTGCGCAGCGGCACTCGCTGCGCGGCAGCACCGAACAGCAGCAGCGGAAGCGCGGTCACCGGGCCGGCGGCGATGAGGAGCAGGCTGTGACCTGGCCCGTGCCCGAGGAACGTGCCGGTGCCGACGACCGACAGGTAGACGAGATAGCCGAGCGCGATCGGTCCCGCAACGATGCCTTCGGCGGTGAGACTGGTCCTCGGGTCCAGCGGCATCACCTTCTTACAGAGCCCGTACAGCGCGAAGGACAGCGCCAGGGTGAGCGCGATGTACGGCGGATGTCCGTAGTCGACGGTGATCACGACGACCGCCGCGGCGGCGAGCGCGAGGGCCACGATCTGCGCCGGCACCAGACGCTCCCGGAAGATCACTACCCCCAGCAGAACACTCACCAGCGGGTTGATGAAGTAGCCGAGGGCAGTCTCGACCACCCGATCCGACGTCACGCCGTAGATGTACGTGCCCCAGTTGATCGCGATCAATGCCGACGCCGCGGCGACGAGGAGCCATGTCCGCACCCCGAGTCCGCGCAGCGAGCGGATGCGCCCGGACGCCCACAGCACCACGAGCATCAGGGCCAGCGTCCACACCACCCGATGGGCGAGAATCTCGACCGACCCCGCCGGGCCGAGAATTCCGAAGAACGCGGGAAAAGCACCCCAGAGCGCGTAGGCACCGACTCCGCAGGCAACGCCGACGGTTTCCGCCTTCCGCGCTGTCACGGGCCACCTCCGGATACCACCGCACCGTCGTCAGGGCCGGGCGAGACCGTCTCGGCCTGCTCGGGCAGAAGAGGCCGAATCGCGAAACGCCCGAACACCGCGTCGGCGTGCAGCGCCTCGACAGCGCGGACCGCCGAGGTCGAGCGCAGTGCGCCCAACCGGTCGAGGTCCCCCCGCACCACGATGCCGATCACACAGGCGCAGTCGCGCGCGAACTCCTGGGAGGACACCGCAGCAATGTTCCCCTGCCGGACCGTCTCGCCGGTCATGCGCTGGACCCGGGCGGACGCCAGGACGTGTGCGCGTTCGATCGCTGCGGCACCCGAGGCGACCGACACCGGCACCAGCGGCGTCTGGACCCGGTCGAGGGGAAGCCGAAACAGCAACTGTGACACCCGCACCGTGGCCGCGACCTCGAGCACGGTGTCGGAGGACACCGGCCGGGCGAACGACACCAGGGCCCAGTGCTCGTTCCCGGGCGGCTGTTCCAGCGTTCCGGCCGCACGAGCCACATAATCGGACACCACTTCGCCGTTGTCCGGACCGAGAGCATCTGACGTGACGAGCGGGGCTCGAACCGGATTGGCGATTCCCAGCACGATCACCAGGAGCAACACCACCGCGATGGTGACACCGACCGGGACGGCGACTCCGGTCGGGCGGCCGCGGATCACCTCAGCTGGACCGGAGAACCTCGAGAGCATCCTCGAGGTCTTTCGGATACTTGGACGTGATTTCCACCCACCGCCCGTCCGCCGGATGCGCGAAGCCGAGCGATCGAGCGTGCAACCACTGGCGCTCGAGACCGAGCCGTTCCGCCAGCCGGGGGTCCGCGCCATAGGTGAGGTCACCGCAGCACGGATGCCGTAGAGCCGCGAAGTGCACGCGGATCTGGTGGGTCCGTCCCGTCTCGAGGTGAATGTCCAGCAGGCTCGCCGCCTGAAACGCCTCCACGGTGTCGTAGTGCGTGATGCTGGGCTTGCCGTCCGCGGTGACCGTGAACTTCCAGTCGTTGCTGCGATGCCGTCCGATCGGTGCGTCGATGGTTCCGCTACTCGGATCGGGGTGACCCTGCACGAGGGCGTGATACCGCTTGTCGATGGTCCGCTGTTTGAATGCGCGCTTGAGAAGCGTGTAGGCGCGCTCGGAGGTGGCCACCACCATCACGCCCGACGTGCCGACGTCGAGCCGATGGACGATGCCCTGCCGTTCGTGCGCACCCGACGTCGAAATCCGGAAACCTGCGGCGGCCAGGCCGCCGATCACCGTGGGACCGGTCCAGCCCACACTGGCATGGGCGGCCACACCGACCGGCTTGTCGACTGCGACGACGTCGTCGTCGGCGTACAGAATTTCCATACCCTCGACGGGTTCCGCCTCGATCGTCAGCGGGCGCGGCGGCTCCGGGAGTTCCACCTCCAGCCACGTCCCGGCCGAGAGTCGATCGGATTTTCCGACGGGCGCTCCGTCGACGAGAACCGACCCGTCCTCGGTGAGCTGCGCGACTGCGGTCCTCGAGAGCCCGAGCAGTCGCGCGAGGCCGGCGTCGACCCGCATCGAGTCGAGCCCGTCCGGGACCGGCATCGACCGAGTTTCCCTCACTTCTTCTCCACCTTCCGAGTTCCGTCCGGTTCGAGGCCTATCAGGGTGAGCACGACGAGTAAGACCGCACCGCACACGATGCCGGAGTCGGCCACATTGAACACCGGCCACCAGCCGACGGAGACGAAGTCGACGACGTGCCCCTGCATCACTCCCGGTGCCCGGAAGAAACGGTCGACCAGGTTGCCCAGGGCGCCACCGAGGACGAGTCCCAGACCGAGCGCCCACCACGGTGACCGCAGAGTCCGTCCGATGCGCACGACCCCGATGACCACACCGACGGCCACCAGCGTGAGCAACCACGTCATGCCCGTGGCCATCGAGAATGCGGCACCCGGGTTGCGCACGAGACGCAGGGTGACCACGTCGCCGATCACCCGAACCGACTCCCCCGGCTCGATCTTGGCAACGGCGAGCACCTTGGTCACGAGGTCGGTGATCAGCACGACACCGGCGATCACGAACAGCAACCGCATGCGCTGATACCGTGCAGCCGCGGGCGCGGAGGTGGTGGTCGTGTCGGTGTCGTTCCGGTCTTCGGCGGCGGTGTCGTTCTCGGCCGCGGGGTCTTGACTCACCCGTCCATCATCCACTACGCGGGCAAGCCGCCGTTCACGCGCTCCCGTGCCCACTAACCTGGGGGCGTGCCACTGTTCTCGAAAGCTTCGCGACCCGGTTCCTCTCTCCTCGCCGCAACACTCTCCCTGGTCGCTCTGGCCGCGGGCTGTGGAAGTGACGACGACTCCTCGCAGGCAGGTCCCGCGGGAACCACGTCGACCACCGCCGAGGTGACGGTCCCCATCTCCGCGACGACCGTCCGGCTGACTCGGCCCGGTGACGAGCCGCGAGAGGTGCTTCAGCGCCGGCCGGCGGTAGACGGCGCCCAGCAGGTGCAGCTGACCACGGGCGCCGAGGTATTCCAGCGGATCGACGATCAGCCGGTCCAGGACTTTTCCTCCCCCGAGATCACGGTGCCCCTCACCGCGGTGGTCACACGCCCGACCGACGACGCCGACGGGGCCATCGCCCTCGACCTCACGCTCGGCGCCGTGACGAGTCCGGACTCCCGCCTGGCGAGCGCCCTGGAAGCGAGCAAGGGATCCGGGGCCGGCTTCACGTTCGATTCGACCGGCGCGATCACCGCCCTTCGCCTCCGTCCTGCGGCCGAATCGCAGGACATAGCGCGTTCGGCAATCGAGCAGGCGTTCTATCAGGCGGTGTACCGCACTATCGCCTTCCCCGCCGAACCCGTCGGCATAGGAGCGCAGTGGACCATCCATCAGAAAGTCATGAGCGGCATCGCCCTGGATCAAACCACTGTCGCCACCCTCACCGCCCGCGACGGGAACCGGGTGACCATCGACTACACCGTCGACCAGACACCGCAGTCACCGATCTGGCAGCTCCCCGGTGAGGCGGGGACCCTGAACGTCGACCAGTACGTCATGCGGGGGGCGGGCACGACGACCGTCGATCTCGGCCTTCCCCTGCCTGTCGCCGGGACGGTGACCGTGTCCGGTGAGCAGCAATACAGTGACCCGGAGGGCGCCACCCTTCTGCGGCAGACCACCTCGAACCGGGTGCAGTGGGGATCCTGATGCGCGCCAGTGCCATCGCTGCCGTTCTGACAGCCCTCGCAGTGTCGGCGTGCTCGTCCGCCGCAGACAGCGAACCGGGATCCGAGGAGTTCCTCGCACCGCTCGGCCCGATGGTCACGGCGCCCCCCGACGCCTCCGGTGCTCCGTTCACCGATTCGGCCGTGCTACGGGCTGCACTGCTCGACGTCGGTGACCTTCCCGTCGGCTTCTCCCCCGTCGCCGACCCCGAGGAGGACCTCGGACTCCCGCCGGCCTCCGAGGCCGCGCAGTCCGACAAGTCGAGCACCGACCCGGCCCTGTGCAGCGCCGTCCTGTCCCCTGTTGCGGATCAGCATCCCGGCGCCGCTGCGTCCGCGTCGGCCTGGTTTCAGGGCCCGAACTTCACGACCGTCGATCAAGATGCGGCGAGCTACCCCACGGCCGCCGACGCGGCACAGGCGTTCACCGACATCCAGACCACCCTCGCCCAGTGCACCGACTACTCCGGCACGGACGCAGACGGGGTGGACGTGCAGTACCGGGTCGGCGGCCGGGACGGACGACCCGCGGGCGATGCGTCGACCGGGTTCCGGCTCGTCACCACCAGTGACGGCTTCAGCCTCGTCTCGGATGTGGTCGTCGCGATGACCGGAAGCACCGTGACCCAGTTGGTGGCCACCGGGCAGGAGCCGATCGACGAGGGCGTCTTCGAGGACATGACGCACGCCGCCGTGAGCAAGCTCGCGTCCGCGCCTGCCAGCTGAGCGGCCGACTCGAAACGACCGATGCCGGCGTCCCGTGACGGGACGCCGGCATCGGCACCTACTTTTTATCGGTCCGTCGGGACCGGATCGTCTTCGATCAGGCGGGGCACGCCGGCGAGGTCAGCTGCGCGAGCGACACGATCTGGCACGCGGTGACCTTCGACAGCTTCCATTCGCCGTTCTCGCCCGGGATGAAGATCGCGGGCAGACCACCCTGCTGAACCTGGCCGTTGACGGTCAGCTGCAGCTGGCCACTGGCGGTGCCGTCACCGTTGTCGATGACCGGGTCGAGCACGGTGACCTCGGCGTTGTTTGCCTTGGCTGCGGCGGCGACCTGGTTGATCAGCTGAGGGTCCTGCTCGGAGCCCTCGACCATGACCGACTTCTCCTCGAGGGGCGTGTTGGGATCGAGACCCTTGACGAGCAGAGCGTTGAGTTCGGCGGCGGTGGGCACCTCGATGGCTTCCGAGGTTTCGGCTGCGGAAGTCGTGGTGGTCGTGGTCTTGGTCGCCGTGTCGCTGTCGTCCGAACCACAGGCGGACATCGTGAGGGCTGCGGCGATCGCTACTGCGGCAACCGTGATCTTACGAAGCTTCAACTGAATAACCTCTTCATTCTCGGGTGTTCGTTCTCGGGCGAACTCAGCATCGAAGTGCTGCATCCTGGGGCAACATTACCCAAGGGTAAGCACCAGCCCCCGAGGCTACCTTCTCGCCGAGCCACCCTCCACTCCGTCCCAGCCAGGCCGGAACCTCAGGCGAGGGAGCCCTCCACTCCTGCGTGCTCGAGTTGCTCGTCGTCCTCCTTGAAGGTGCGGGCTATGCCGGGACCTGTTGTGCGCGTTTCGAATCGGACGGTCACGACACCATGCCCCGCCCCCTGGACCCACCCGTGCCCGAAGTCGGGGTGCCTCACGTCCAGACCCGGATGCCATCGTCGATCGGGTTCGCGTGCCGGGATCGGCTGCACGGGCGACACCGCGTCGCCGCCTTCGTTTCGCGTCGCCGCCGAGTCCGGATAGCCGGGCACGTCCAGATCCAGTTCGGGGAACAGCGACCCTTGCCGCACCGTCGACAGACCGGCGAAGCCGACCCCGACAAGGCGTACGGGACCGAGCTCGAGAGGGTCGATCACCTGCCGCTGAGCCGCGGCGACCAGGGTGGGACGATCCAGGGTGGCGTAGGGCAAGGTGACCGATCGGGTGACGATGCTCATGTCCGCCTTCTTCAACTTGAGCACCACCGTCCGTGCCGCGCGGCCGTCCTTCTGCAGGCGCGCGAAGGCGGAACCCGCACTCGACTCGACCGCTCCCCGAAGCTCCGCGAGGGTGACGATGTCGGTGGCATAGGTGGTCTCGGCACTGACCTGTTTCGACTCGGCCCGCTCGGCAACTGGCCGATTGTCGATCCCCCGCGCCAGCCGGTGCAGGCCGGGGCCGATCGTGGTGCCGAGAATGGAAGCCACCTCGGATTCGGGAGTGCGCGCGAAACTTCCGATCGTCTCGATGCCGAGGCGTTTGAGCTTGTCCTCGGCGACGGGACCTATGCCCCACAACTTTCGCACGGGCAACCCGTCGAGCAACTCCTGCTGTTCCTCCGGCGCGATGACGGTGATTCCATTCGGCTTGGCCAGACCGGACGCGATCTTTGCCACCTGCTTGCCGGATCCCGCACCGATCGACGCGACCAGTCCGGTTTCTTCGAAGACCAGGGCGCGCAGGGCTTCGCAGTACCGGCGGACAGTGGCCGGGTCCACCCCGGCCAGCTCCGCCGGTTCACCGAACGCCTCGTCCATCGACAGCTGCTCGAGCACGGGCATGGGGCCACGCAGCGCATCGAACACGGACTTGCTCAACATCCCGTACAGCCGGCCGCGCGGCGGCAACACGACGGCACCGGGCCCGACGAGTCGCCGGGCCTGGTGCATCGGCATCGCGGAACGGGCGCCGAACACCCGCGCCTCGTAACTGGCCCCGGCGACCACCCCACGACCGCCGAGCCCACCGACGAGCACCGGGCGGCCACGCAACGTCGGCCGGGTGAGCTGCTCCACGGAGGCGAAGAAGGCATCCATGTCGAGGTGCAGCACCCATCGACGACTCACCTGGTGCAACCTACCCGCGTGGTCCGACAGATCACACCTTCGAGATGGCCGCCCGCACACCCTCACCGAGCTCGACCGCGTCGGCGGGCGCCTCTGCCAGTTCGAGCTCGACAGCGAGGATCTCGCCCGCGATCAGCTCGCGGTGAGCACGTGCCCAGTCCCGCCGTTCGGCCGGGACCTCGAGCACCACGGTGATCCGGTCCGACACGTCGAGGCCCGCCGCCCGGCGCGCATCCTGCAACTCACGGATGCGGTCCTTCGCCCAGCCCTCGGCTTCGAGTTCCTCGGTGACGGCGGAGTCGAGAACCACCAGGCCGGCCCCATCAGGCAGGGCTGCCGTCGACTCCGGTTCGGCGGCGACCAGCCGCTGCGTGTACTCCTCCGGCAGCAACTCGATCCCCGCCGCGGTGACGACGCCGTCCGAGTTCTCCGACCAGTCACCGGCCTTCACGGCCTTGATGACGGTCTGCACGTCCTTGCCCAGGCGCGGCCCCGCGGCACGCGCGTTGACGACGAGCTCGAAACGGCCGTGCACGTCCACATCCGTCGTGAGGTCGACCTTCTTCACATTCACCTCGTCGGCAATCAGTCCCAGGTAGGGGCGCAGACGCTCGGCGTCGTCCGCGGCCACCGTCACCTCCGGCAGCGGCAACCGCACCCGCAGGTTCTGGGCCTTCCGCAGACCCAGCACCGTCGAACACACCGACCGAACCTCGTCCATCGCCGACACCAACTCCGCATCCGCCGGCAAATCACCTGCGGCCGGCCAGTCGGCGAGGTGCACGGACCGTCCGCCGGTGAGCCCACGCCAGATGACCTCACTGATCAGCGGCAGCAACGGAGCGGCGAGCCGGGTGACCACCTCGAGCACCGTGTGGAGGGTGTCGACGGCGTCCTTGTCCTCGTCCCAGAAACGCGAACGCGACCGCCGCACATACCAGTTCGTCAACGCATCACAGAACGTGCGCAGTTCGTCGCACGCCCCGGCGATGTCGTTCGTCTCGAGCGCATCGGTGATCACGTCCCTGGTGCCGGCCAGCTTGGCGAGGATGTACCGGTCGAGGACGTTGGTCGAGTCGGTCCGCCACTGACCCGGCTTCGGCGCGTACAGCTGCAGGAAACTCCAAGCGTTCCACAACGGCAGCAGCGCCTGCCGGACACCCTCACGGATGCCCTGTTCGGTGACCACGAGATTTCCGCCCCGCAGGATCGGCGAAGACATGAGGAACCACCGCATGGCGTCCGAACCGTCGCGCTCGAACACCTCCTTGACATCCGGGTAGTTGCCCTTCGACTTGCTCATCTTCAGTCCATCGTCACCGAGGACGATGCCGTGGGCCGCAACCGTCTTGAACGCGGGACGGTCGAACAATGCCGTCGCCAGCACGTGCAGCGTGTAGAACCAGCCGCGGGTCTGGCCGTTGTACTCCACGATGAAATCGCCCGGGAAGTGCGCGGTGTCATCCCCCGTCGCCCCAATGAACCACTCACGGTTCTCGAACGGGTAATGCACCTGGGCGTACGGCATCGACCCGGATTCGAACCAGCAGTCGAGCACCTCGGGCACGCGACGCATCATCGACTTCCCCGTCGGATCGTCCGGGTTCGGGCGCACGAGGTCGTCGATCATCGGCCGGTGCAGATCGGTCGGGCGCACGCCGAAGTCGCGCTCGAGCTCGTCGAGCGAGCCGTACACGTCGGTCCGCGGATAGGCCGGGTCGTCGGAGACCCACACCGGGATGGGGCTGCCCCAGTACCTGTTCCGGCTGATGTTCCAGTCTCGGGCACCCTCGAGCCACTTGCCGAACTGTCCGTCGCGGATGTGCTCCGGCACCCAGGTGATCTCCTGGTTCAGTTCCACCATCCGATCGCGGAACTTGGTGACCGCGACGAACCACGACGGGACCGCCATGTAGATGAGCGGCTGCCCGCTGCGCCAGCTGTGCGGATACGAGTGCTCAATCGTCTCGTGCCGCAGCAACTTTCCAGCAGCCTTGAGGTCCTTGATGATCGCCGGGTTCGCGTCGAACACCAAGAGCCCCTCGTAGGGCGGCACCATCGACGTGAACTTGCCACCCGCGTCGAGCGGCTGGACCAATTCGATGCCGTTGCGGAGGCAGTAGTCGTAGTCCTCCTCACCGAAAGCCGGGGCCATGTGCACGATTCCGGTACCGGACTCGGTGGTGACGTAGTCGGCCGAGATGACGCGGTGCGCGTTCTCGTGACCGGCGAAGAAGTCGAACGGCGGGTCGTAGTGCAGACCGATGAGGTCGGCCCCCGTGTGCTCGGACAGCACGTCCGGCGAGTCCCCGAGTTCCCGCGCGTAGTGGCCCAGACGATCGCGGGCGAGCACATAGCGTTTCCCGTCGAGACCCGACACCTGCACGTAGTCGATGTCGGGGTGCACCGCGATCGCGAGGTTGGACGGCAGCGTCCACGGCGTCGTGGTCCAGATGATCGCGTTCGCGCCGTCCAGCGGGCCCTCACCGCGCAGCGGCATGTCGACGGTGACGGCCGGGTCCTGACGCATCTTGTAGGCGTCGTCGAGTCGGGTCTCCTGATTCGACAGCGGCGTCTGCTCGTACCAGCTGTACGGCAGTACGCGGAAACCCTGGTAGATCAGCCCCTTGTCGAACAACTCCTTGAAGGCCCACATGACCGACTCCATGAAGTCGAGGTCCAGGGTCTTGTAATCGTTGTCGAAGTCGACCCACCTGGCCTGACGGGTGACATAGTTGCGCCACTCGTCGGTGTATCGCAGAACCGAGGACTTGCAGTATTCGTTGAACTTCTCGAGACCCATGACGTCGATCTCGGACTTGTCCTTGATGCCGAGCTGCTTCTCCGCCTCGAGTTCGGCCGGAAGGCCGTGGCAGTCCCAGCCGAACCGGCGCTCGACCTTCTTGCCGCGCATGGTCTGGAAACGTGGGATGAGGTCTTTGACATACCCGGTCAACAGGTGACCGTAATGCGGAAGACCGTTGGCGAACGGCGGGCCGTCGTAGAAGACGAATTCCTCGGCACCTTCACGCTGTGTCACGGACGCCCGGAAAGTGTCGTCCTCGTCCCACCCCGCGAGCACACGCTGCTCCACCTGAGGGAACTTGACGCCCGCATCCTGCGGAACGCCGTAATCGACCTTCGGGTAGGACTCGTTGGTGCTGGTGACGTTACTGGTGGTGCTCACCGCGATCTCCTCGTGCCTGACGTACTCGGCACGGGGACGACGGGGACGCCTCCTGCGTCACCACCGCGGTACCACCCCGCTTGCACTCCGAGGAGTGCCTCTCACTAGCGGGCTGTGACGGGCCCACCCGTTCGGTTCTACTGAGCCTGCGTACGGCCGTTCTTCCGAAGGCTCCCCGGTGATGGCCGGATCGACGCCGTGGTTGTCTCGCTATCTGAAATTGCTCGCTCTACGTAGTGTAGTCGTCCTCGCCGTGGGAAACCGGCGCGGTCAGTCACTCGACGGGTCGGTGGGCGGAACTGAATCGGTACCGCGGCCGGACACCGCTGCCGTCCGCCTGCCCGCGAGGGCACTGATCAACAGCAGCACCGCACCCGCGACGCACACCACGATGCATCCCCAGGCCCAGATGACCGAACCGGTCATCAGAGCGACCACCAGGAGGGCGAACCCCACCGCTGCAAGAACGAGTGTCACGACCAGCACGGCTCAACCTCTATCCGGGCCGCTGGCTGGGCAACTACCGCACGCTCAGTCAGCTATTGCCCTTGGCGTAGGACTGGCTGTAATTCGACTGCGATCCGCCCTGCGCGAACGAATCCTGACCACCGTCCACCGGAACGGCGGAACCCCGCTGCTCCAGCTCCTCGAGCTGCGACTCCAGGTACGACTTCAGCCGCACGCGGTATTCACGCTCGAAGGTCTTGAGCTGCTCGATACGACCCTCCAGCACCGACCGCTGCTGGTTGATCGTCGCCATGATCTCGGTGTGCTTCTTCTCCGCGTCCGCCTGCAGTGCGTCGGCCTTCTCCTTGGCCTGCCGCAGCTGGGTCTCGGAACGAGTCTGCGCGTCCGTGATCAGCGCCTCGGACTTCTGCCGAGCATCCGCAATCATCGATTCCGAACGCTGCCGCGCGTCGCTGACCAGCTGCTCCGAATTGGTGCGGGCATTACCGAGAAGCTGCTCGGATTCGGTCTTCGCATCGCTGGTGAGGCGATCAGCCATCTCCTGGGCGAGCCCGAGCACCTTGGCGGCCTGCATATGAGCGTCCGCTCCCTGCGGTGCCGCCTGCGGAGCCGCGGCGGCCGGGGCCGGTGCGGGCGCCGGCGCCTTGGGCTGCTCGACGACACGAGCGGGCTCGGCCTTGGGCGCAGGCGTTGAGGCTGCGCCGGACGGGCGCGGGGCCTTCTTCGCATCGGCGAGTTCCTTGTCGAGCTCACCCACTCGCTGCCGAAGGTCGGCGTTCTCCTCGATCAGGCGCGACAACTCTTGCTCGACAAGGTCGAGAAACGCATCGACCTCGTCTTCGTTGTAGCCCCGCTTACCGATCGGCGGCTTGCTGAACGCGACATTGTGCACATCAGCTGGAGTCAGCGGCATGGAAGGATCCCTTCACGCGTCATTTGGCGGTCTAGCAAGCATTCAGTTACAGCGCAGTCTACGTAACGGTGAACCAACACTGGATCAATGGGGTCCATTCTGTCACACCAGACCCGTAGCACGCGCTTGCCCCTGAACGATCGACATCAGGATGAAGACGATGAACAGCAAGACCATGATGGATAGATCCAACCGCACCCCGCCGAGATTTATCGGGGGGATCAACCGCCGCAGCAGCTTGACCGGCGGATCTGTGACCGTAAATATCGCCTCGAGAATGACGACCACGACGCCGGTCGGCCGCCAGTCCCGAGCGAAGGTCCGTACGAACTCGACGATGATTCTGCCGATGAGAAGCAGCCAGAAAACGAACAGTATCAAATAGATCACCGAGAACAAGGCCACACCTTCACTCTGCCTGAAACAGTTCGGTCTATCAAAACTGGCCGCGTGACCAGGGCACTCTGCACCTCAGCCACCGCAGCCCGCGTGATGTCCGAACGTCCCGATCCCGATGATCACCCTTCGGTTTCCCTGACCGCTTCGCCTATGCCTGCTGCACGCAGTGCCTATTTCCGCTGCACGCCGTGCTACTTCTGACTGTAGAAGCCCGTCTCGGCGATCCGGCGGCGCTCCTCGGCCGAGACGTCGATGTCGGCGGGTGAGAGCAAGAACACCTTCGTTGCCACCTTGTCGAAGGAGCCGCGCAAGGCGAACGCGAGGCCCGCCGCGAAGTCGACGAGACGTTTCGCGTCGGCGTTGCTCATCTCCACGAGGTCCATGATGACCGGGGTGCCGTCGCGGAAGCGCTCACCGATGGTGCGCGCCTCGCTGTAGTCGCGGGGTCGCAGCGTCGTGATCTTCGAGAGCGGACCGCCCTCGTCGAAGAGAGGTCCGCGGCGGCTTTCCACCCGCTCGGATCGAGTATCGACCGCGAGCGCACCGCGGGTGCTCCCCCGGACCGACCCACTCACGCCGGGGCGCGCCGAACGCACAGCCACAGGCTCGACCCGCGACGCGTGCCGCGGGCCTTCATAACGGTCGAACTCGTCGTCGAGGTCGTCGCGCCGACCCGGGGCATACGCAGCCTTGCTGAACGAAGGCTCGGCGAAGTCCCGGTCGTCGCGGTCGAGATACGGATCACGTCCACCGTCCCGTACCGGGCGTGCAGGCCTGCGCGCAGGCTCCGGCTCGTCCAGGTACTCGTCCTCGTAGTCGTCGAGGGGAACCATGCCGAAGTAAGCCTTGAACTTGTGCAGACTGCTCATTGATCGACCTTCCTTGGCGCGGCGGACAGGATCCCGCTACGACCGGTCGCAGCGGTGTGGACGGGTTGGCGATCACCCAGCCGACTTTCCTTCGAGGCTCGCCTCGGCGATCATTTCGAGGTTATAGGCCTCGCGCCCAACAGAGCGGTTCCGACACGCACGCACGTCGACCCGTGTCGGACAGCGTGCTCGAGATCATTCGTCATCCCCGCTGAGAGCTCCGTCGCATCGGGATGCTCCAGGCACAACCGGGCGTGAATGTTGTGCAGCTCCTCGAATGCCGCATCCGGGTCGGCCTCGATCGGCGGGACGGCCATCAGACCGCGGAATTCGAGGTGTGGAGCCGACCGAACCTGCGCCGCAAGGCTTTCGAGGTCGCCCACCACAGCGCCGCCGCGCTGCGGATCACCGTCGAGGCTGACCTGGAGCAACACCCGGAGCGGCTCCGTGCGTTCTCCCGCCTCGACGGCAGCGGTCGCTGCCTTACCGAGCGCGCCGACCAGTCGCTCGCTGTCCACCGAGTGAATTGCGTACGCCCACTGGGCGATCGCCCGGGCCTTGTTGCGTTGCAGGTGGCCGATCATGTGCCACCGCACCGCCGGGTCCGGATTTCGGGCGCGGAACTCGCCGATCTTCGCGGTCGCTTCCTGCTCACGCGACTCACCGAACTCGCGGCAACCGAGTTCATAGAGGATGCGGGCATCGGACTCCGGGAAAAACTTGGTGACCGGGAGGAGCGTCACCTCCGAGGGTTCGCGTCCCGCCGCACGGCACGCCGCATCGAGCCGCTCGCGGACAGCCCCGAGCGCACCCGAGATCTGCGCGACACGGTCACCCGCTCCGCTCGCCTCCGGAACACGGTTGCCCGCTCCGCTCGCCTCCGGAACACGATCCATCGCCGTCAACTCCCACACCCTCTCGCGCGCCTACCTGCCGCCCTGCCCAGTATCCATCCAGATCACCGCTGCGAGCCGGCCGGTCGGTGCCTCCCGCCGATGACTGAAGAGGGTCCGGTCCTCGATGGTGCAACGCGGATCCTCGGCGACACCTGACACTCCCGCGTCGAGCAGTTGCCTGCGGATGCCGGCCCGCAGGTCGAGACCGGGGGTCCCCTTCACCGTGCGGGTGGCACTGCCGGGAAGGTACTTTTCGACATCCGCCTGCATCGCGGCGGGAACCTCGTACTGGCGTCCACTCGCGGCCGGGCCGAGGAAGGCACCGATCCGTCCGATCCGGGCGCCCTGCTGCACCATCACCTCGAGAACCCGGGGGACGATACCGATGCGTGCACCGATCCGTCCGGCGTGCACGGCCGCGATGACGCCCGCCTCCTCGTCGGAGAGCAGGACGGGCACACAGTCGGCGCTGAGTGTGGCCAGCGCCAAACCCGGGACCGTGGTCACCAACGCGTCTGTTGCCGGCACAGCCGTATCGGTCGGTCTGTCGACCACCGTCACCGTGCGACTGTGAATCTGTTCCATCCAGATCAGGTGGTCGAACGGAACACCGATCTTGTCGGCCAGCCGACGACGGTTGGCCTCTACCGCGCCGGGGTCGTCCCCCACGTGGTCACCCAGATTGAAGGACTCGTACGGTCCGACGGAGTGCCCACCTGCACGTGCGGTGACGACGCGGCGAACCCGGAATGCGGGACCCGACGGCGACGTCAACGACGCATGAAGGAGGGCACGTCGACGTCGTCTTCGCCCTCCTCGTCGGACACCGGCACGGGCCGGGAAGAGCCGTTTCCGGACAACGGAGGCAGACTGCTCGCGCTGTGCGAGCTGATCGTCTCGCGTGTCACGGACATCGGCTCACCGCCCTGCGGCTCCGCGCCCTGGTTCACTTCACCCGCGCGTCCGGCCCCGATGGCGCTGCGGCCGGCGGCGGTGGACTCGACCGGACGACGGGCCGGCGTGCCGCCGTCGAATCCGGCGGCGATGACGGTGACTCGCACCTCGTCACCCAGCGAGTCGTCGATCACGGTGCCGAAGATGATGTTGGCATCGATGTGCGCCGCTTCCTGGACGAGCGAGGCGGCCTCGTTGATCTCGAACAGTCCGAGGTCGCTGCCACCCGCGATCGACAGCAGGACGCCGCGCGCACCCTCCATCGATGCTTCGAGCAGAGGTGAGTTGATCGCGGACTCGGCAGCCTTGATGGCACGCCCCTCACCGCGCGAGGACCCGATGCCCATCAGCGCGCTACCGGCCCCGGACATGACGCCCTTGACGTCGGCGAAGTCGACGTTGATCAGACCCGGGGTGGTGATGAGGTCGGTGATGCCCTGAACACCGTTGAGGAGGACCTCGTCGGCGCTACGGAACGCATCCATGAGGCTCACCGCGGCGTCACCGAGCTGAAGAAGGCGGTCGTTCGGGATGACGATGAGGGTGTCGCACGATTCGCGCAGCGACTGGATGCCGGTATCGGCCTGCCCGCCGCGACGCTTCCCCTCGAACGAGAAGGGCCGGGTCACCACACCGACGGTCAGGGCCCCGAGCTTGCGCGCGATACTCGCGACGACGGGGGCGCCGCCGGTACCCGTACCGCCGCCCTCACCGGCCGTGACGAACACCATGTCGGCGCCCTTGAGCACTTCCTCGATCTCGTCCTTGTGGTCTTCTGCGGCCTTGCGGCCGACTTCGGGATCCGCGCCGGCTCCGAGGCCGCGGGTGAGTTCACGGCCGACGTCGAGCTTGACGTCGGCATCACTCATCAGCAGCGCTTGCGCGTCCGTGTTGACGGCAATGAACTCAACTCCCTTGAGTCCCTGCTCGATCATCCGGTTGACTGCGTTCACGCCGCCGCCGCCGATGCCGACGACCTTTATTACGGCGAGGTAGTTGTGCGGGGGCGTCATCGGCTCTCGCCTTCCATGAGTGTGTATCACGCTTTCGTACAAATCAGTCGGGTAAACTCTCAACCTGAACCATAGGGTTACGGTTATGTCAAGTGGTCGACTAGAGCGAAACGCTATGCACCGTCATCGGGATACGCCATTAGGCGCGCCGAGACTCGCCGAGTTATTTGACGAACTCGCTCGCGGGAGCCAACTACGAATTTCATTCCCCTACCGCACCGTCGGGAGATCAGGACTCGACACGTCGTACGTCTGCCCGGGCTGAGTCAGCAGGGGCAAGGTGACCGCCGCCTTGCGTTCGGACTTCTCCGTGCCGCCCCACACCACGACGCGGCCGTCGAGCAACGTCACCGAGATGTCCGAAATGGATTTGGCCGCAACCTCACCCACCTGCCCGCGCAATTGCGGCGGCATCGACTCGAGCACCTCGAGCGCAGCCGCGGTACTGGGATCACCCCACCCGGGAGTGTCGGTCACCAGGCGAGGAACGCCGGGAGGCGGTGGCGCAATCTCGTAGTCGACAGCGTCGGCGTCCAGAAGATGCGTGCCGTCGGGAGTATCGACGAACACGACCGGCACGCGTTCGGTCACCGTCACCCGGATGGTGGACGGATACATTCTCTGCACGCGGGCGGTAGCCACCTTGGGGATCGCGGCGACCCGTTGCGCGGCCGCCACGGTGTCGACGCGCAGCAGTGGCTGCCCCTGCGGCACGGCGAGTACCTGTCGAATCTGTTCCTCGGGAATGCTCGTGGCACCCGCGACATCGGTGGACCGGACCGACAACAGCGGCGTGAACCAGGCCACCAGACCGAGCGCCACGACCACCACGACACCGATCAAACCGGTCACCGCCGGCCTGCGATACCACGGCCGTCCCGGCCCCTGCTCCACGTCCGGAGATGCTGCGGCCGGGACCGATCCGCGCGGTCTGCGAGTGGACGGGTCACCGCCCGGCGGCGTCCGGCGCGACCCAGTCCTGGTGCCGGAACTCCGCGCGGAGGCGCCACCGGGCCGCGGACTGCGCTGGGTGTCGCGGCGAACCGGGCGATCCGGCCGTTCCGGGCGGCCTCGGCGCTCCCGGCTCATCGCGAGGCGTTGTGTGGGGCCGCGCGCAGCGCGTCGAGAATCTGGTTTCCGAGCATCGTGACGTCACCGGCACCCATCGTGATCACGACGTCGCCGGGTTCGGCCAACCCCGCCACCTGACGCGGCGCCTGCGACAGATCGGGCTGATAATGCACCGGCTTGGTCACCGACAATGCGACCAGGGCGCCACTGACACCGGGCATGGGTTCCTCCCGCGCCCCGTACACGTCGAGCACCACGACCTCGTCGGCGAGATCGAGAGCATGCCCGAACTCTTCCGCGAAAGTTGCTGTCCGCGAATAGAGATGTGGCTGGAACACGACGATCACTTTGCCCCGGCGGACCGATTCCTCGGATTCTCGCCGATCCGCCTCGTGCGGCTGGCGCACCAGATCCGCGGCGGCGCCGAGCACCGCACGTACTTCGGTGGGATGGTGCGCATAGTCGTCGAACACCCGAACGCCACGCTCACGACCGGTGAACTGGAACCGGCGGTGTACACCGCCGAAACCGGCGATTCCTTCGAGGATCTCGTCGACGTCGGCACCGGCCTCGCGGGCAGCGAGAAGTGCGGCCAGCGCGTTGAGTGCCATGTGCCGTCCCGGGACACCCATCCGGATGGTCCGCGGACTCCGCTCACCGGCCAGCTGGAACTGCAGCACTCCCCCCACATCTCTGGCCTCGAAACTCAGCAGCCGGGCACCGACCTCGATTCCGTCGACGGAGTCGAACGGAGCGGCGGACGACTCTGCGCTGCCGTAGCCGACCACTCGCACACCCGGGAGGTTCCGCGCGCTCACCCGTGACGCGAGCGCTGCCGAACCGGGATCGTCGAGACAGGTGACGAGGAGCCCGCCGGGCGAGAGCCGATCGGCGAAATCGTCGAAAACCTGGGTATATGCCTCCGGGCTTCCGAAATAGTCGAGATGGTCGGCCTCGACGTTGGTGACGACGACGACATCGGGGTCGTACTGGAGAAGCGAACCGTCACTCTCGTCGGCCTCGGCGACGAACACGTCACCGCTGCCGTGATGTGCGTTGGTCCCGGCTTCGTTCAGCTCGCCGCCCACCGCGAAGGAGGGGTCGTAACCGCAATGCTGGAGCGCCACCACCAGCATCGACGTCGTCGACGTCTTACCGTGGGTGCCCGACACGAGCAGGGTCCGGTGACCGTGCATCAACGATGCGAGTACCGCCGGGCGCAGGATCACGGGGATGCCGCGCCGCGCGGCCTCGACCAGTTCCGGGTTGTCCTTCGGGATGGCGGCGTGCGTGGTGACGACCACGGTGGGTCCGCCGGGCAAGAGATCGAGTGCGCTGGCGTCGTGGCCGATGCGCACGTTCGCGCCGCGAGCGCGGAGGGCCAGCACGCCGCGGCTCTCCTTGGCGTCGGATCCGGACACCTGGCCCCCTCGGGCCAGCAGTATCCGGGCGATCCCGGACATTCCGGCGCCACCGATCCCCACCATGTGGACACGTTCGAGGTGCGCGGGCAGGTCGGTCATCGGGTTTCCTTCGTCAGCGCGGCCACGTCGAGAACAATCTGCGCAACCTCGGCGGCTGCGCTACGGTGACCCGCTCCCGCCGCGCGCCGCCCCATGTCCGCGAGCCGCGCGGGGTCGCGCAGCAGCGGGATCACGGTGTCCGCGACGAAGGCGGCGGTCAGGTCGCCGTCACGGACAATCATTCCACCTCCCGCTTCGACGACTGGCCGCGCATTGAGTTCTTGCTCACCGTTGCCGTGCGGCAACGGCACGTACAGCGCGGGGAGACCCACAGCCGACACCTCCGCGACCGTCATCGCACCCGATCGGCAGATCACCGCGTCGGCAGCCGAATATGCCAGATCCATCCGCGACAGGTACGGGACGGCCACGTAGGGCGGACCGCCTGCGGAGTCGGGGACGTCCAGGGTGTTCTTCGGACCGTGTGCGTGCAGGACGGCGATCCCCGCCGCCGCGAGCGACTCCGCCGCCCCCGACACCGTCTCGTTGAGCGACCGCGCACCCTGCGACCCACCGAACACGAGCAGCACTGGTCCCTCGGCGGGAAGCCCGAAGTGGGCCCGGGCCTCACTGCGTAATCCCGCCCGGTCGAGACCGGTGATGGATGCCCGCACGGGTATACCGACGATCTCGGCCTCCGCCCGGCCGCGCGCCTTCACACCGGAACCCGCCACCGCCGCGAGGACCCGTGCAGCACGGCGAGCGCCGATCTTGTTGGCGATGCCCGCGCTCGCGTTCGCCTCGTGCACCACGATCGGGATTCTGCGTCGCCGCCGCAGTAGACCGGGACCCGCGGCCAGGTACGCCGGAAGAGCGACGTAACCGCCGAAACCGACGATCACGTCGGCCCCGGTCTCGTCCATCACCGCACGGGTACGACGAACCGAATGCAGCACCCGGCGCGGGAGCCGCAGCAGGTCGAGGGTGGGTTTACGGGGAAGTGGCACCGGCGGAATGAGTTCCAGCGGATAACCGCGCTCCGGAACCAGGGTGGTTTCGAGACCGCGCGCCGTCCCCAGCGCCGTCACCACCACATCCCCGTCGATCACCTTGATCGCATCGGCCACCGCCAGAGCCGGTTCGATGTGTCCGGCGGTTCCACCACCGGCCACGATCACCGACAGAGTGGGCTTCTCGCCGCTCACCTACGAAATCCTCGCTCTCCTGCTCGGCCACCCGAGCTTCGCTGCTGGCGCACACCGCGGTCAGGTGTGCGGGCATTGCCGCGTTCCGCGCGGCCCTTGTCGTATGTGATGCTCCGGGTGCGGGCTGCCATCTCGCGTCCGGCCTGCCGCCGTGCCTCGGCCCGTCGCACCGCCTCCGCCCGGGCAGCGTCTGCCCGCACCGGTGAAAATGCCTCGGGCTTCGGAAGACGCAGCATTCGCCCGAAACGGCCGTCCTGACCCGAATGCAGCGCCGCTACCGCCTCCGGCTCGTGCCGGGCCGCATTCGCCACCACGCCGAACATGAACAGCGTCGTCGCCGTCGACGTTCCCCCGGCGGACACGAGCGGCAACTGCAGTCCGGTGACGGGGAGCAGCCCGATGACGTACCCCACATTGATGAACGCCTGACCGGTGATCCACACCGTGGCCGTACCCGTGAGCAAGCGCAGGAAGGGATCGGCCGATCGTGCGGCGATGCGCAGCCCCGTGTACACGAACAACCCGAAGAGTCCCAGCACGGCGGCACCACCCAGGAAGCCCAGTTCCTCACCGATGATGGCGAAGATGAAGTCGTTGTGCGCGTTGGGGAGATAACTCCACTTCGCGCGGCTCTGCCCCAGTCCACGCCCGAGAATTCCGCCGTCGGCCAGCGAGTACATCGCCTGGCGTGACTGATAACCGATACCCTGCGGATCCTCGTCCGGATTGAAGAAGGCCCGGACCCTCGCCGAACGGTAACCGGCTGTGAGAGCGAGAACGACCACCCCGGCGAGGCCGGTTCCCACGATGCCCAGGAACAACTTGAGCGGCAGACCTGCGAACCACAGCAAGGCCATCAGGATGATGGCCAACGAAACCGTCGTTCCGAGGTCGGGCTGCAAGATGATGAGCACGAACGCCAACAGCGCCGCGGGAACGAGTGGGACCAGCATGTCGCGGATCCCGACCAGGTCGCTCCGGCGTGACGCCAGGATGTGCGCACCCCAGATGGCGAGCGCGATCTTCGTCAACTCGGCCGGCTGCAGCGACACACCGCCGACGACGAACCATCCCCGGGTGCCCTGGGACACCGTTCCGATACCGGGTATGAGCACCAGTATCAGAAGAACGATCGTTGCCGCGAAGGCGGGAAAGGACAGCGCGCGCATCACCCGTACCGGGATGCGCAACGCGACGAAGAACAGGATCATGCCGACGCCGGCGAAGATTGTTTGCCGGGTGAACAGCGTGTAGGCCGAGCCGTCGTTGGCATACGCCTCGACGCTCGACGACGACAGCACCATTACCAGCCCCAGCACCGTGAGCAGAAACGCGATGGTCACGACGAGGTGGAACGACGCCAGTGGTCTGGCCAGCCACGCACCGATCCGGGTGCGGGGAGGGCGCGGCGGCGAAGTGCGGGTTCGCGGACCCTGCGGCGGGCGGCGGGGCGTAGCCGAGCGCGGAGAACCGTCCTGCGAACGCGGGCCTGCGGGAGAGCGAGGCCGTCCTGCATCACCGGCACGGCCCCGAGGTGGGTCACTGCGACCACGTTCGCCACCGCGGCCCCGCTGCGCGTCGGACACCCGGCTCCGCTGCGCGTCGGCCCCACGGCTGCGCTGCGCGTCGGGAACCCGGCGTGGGCGCGGATCGGCCGACGTCATTGCGGCTGCCCGGTAATGTCCGATGCATGCAGTCGGCCGACCGCGTCGGCAAAGCTCCTACCTCGATGACCGTAGCTGTCGAACATGTCGAGCGAAGCCGCGGCAGGAGCCAGTACGACGGCGTCACCCGCCGTCGCCAGGGCAGCCGCCTCACGCACGACGGCTGCCATGACCGCGTCGCTGTCGGTATCGGGCGGCAGAACCACCCGTCGGGTCGCGGCTCGAGCAACAGCACTCACTCCAGCATCGTCTCCCGTTTCGACACTGACCACGGGAACCTCGGGGGCGTGTCGCGCAAGCGACTCGGCGATGTGGGTGGCGTCACGCCCGAGTAGCACGACTCCGGTCAGGCGGTTGGCCACCTCGACGATCAGGTCGTCGACCTGGGCGCCTTTGAGGAGGCCGCCGGCGATCCACACCACGCGTTCGTGCGCGAGAATCGACGGCCCGGCCGCGTGCGGGTTGGTGGCCTTCGAGTCGTCGACGAAGGTGACCCCGCCGATCTCGGCAACGCGTGCACCGCGGTGCGGGCCGACGACGTAACTCGTCAGACCGCGGGCCACGGCCTCGGGCCCCACCCCCGCGGCGCGCGCGAGCGCTGCCGCAGCGAGCGCATCCATCAACCCCGCAGGACCGGACGGGGTAATCCCCTCCGCCGGGGCCAGCCGCAGTCCGTCGGCGAACGCCCGATCCACCAGGTGGCCGTTTTCGATCCCCAACTCCCCCGGCCCCGGGATCCCCACCCGGAAGCCCACCGTGCGTTCGGCGGGTGAGGAGGTTGCGAGGGACGCGGCCACGTCGTCGTCGAGACCCAGTACTGCGACATCGCCGGTCAACGCTCGCGCCTTCGCTTCGATGTACGACTGCATACCGCCGTGCCAGTCGAGGTGGTCCTCGGCGATGTTCAGGACGGCTCCGGCCGCCGGCCGAACTGACGGTGCCCAGTGCAGTTGGAACGACGAGAGTTCCACCGCCAGCACTTCGGGCCGAGGAGACGTCTGGCGTAGGGCCTCGAGGACCGGGAGTCCGATGTTCCCGCAGGCTGCGCTGGGCACCTTTGCCGCCGACAGGATCGACTGCAGCATCGAGGTCGTGGTCGTCTTTCCGTTGGTCCCGGTAACCACCAACCATCGGCGGGGCGAGCCGTAGAGTCCCGATCGGTCCACGTGCCAGGAGAGTTCGATATCTCCCCAGATGGGGATGCCGTCTCCGGCGGCAGCCGAGAGCAGCGGTGTGTCGGGACGGAATCCGGGGCTGGTCACCACCAGTGCGAAGTCACGGACACGTTCGCGGTCGGCGAGGAGGTCGTCGATGGGCACGGTGGCTGCGCCGAGCCTCGCGCATTCGGCAAGGGCGTCGGCATTCGAATCGGTGACGGTGACGAGGGCTCCGAGTTCACGGAGCGGTTCGATCGTCGCCCGGCCCGAGATTCCCGCCCCCGCGACGAGTACGGCACGGCCCCGCAACCGATCGAGTTCCAGATCCTCGGCCACTGGGTCAGCCGCCGATCGCTGCCAGGTACTCGCTGTAGAACAGCGCGAGGCCGATCGCCGAGGCGATGGCCGCCAGCAACCAGAAGCGGATGATCACCGTGGTTTCCGCCCACCCGGCGAGTTCGAAGTGATGGTGGAAAGGCGCCATGCGGAACACGCGTCTCCGGCTCGACCTGAACACCGCAACCTGGATCACCACGGACGCCGCTTCGGCGACGAAGAGAGCGCCGATCACCACCATGAGCAGTTCCGTCCGCGTCGTGATGGACAGCCCGGCGAGCATGCCGCCCAGCGCAAGGGAGCCGGTGTCGCCCATGAAGATTTTGGCGGGCGCGGCGTTCCACCAGAGGAAGCCGATGCAGGCGCCCGCCCCGGCGGCGCAGATCAGGGCCAGGTCGAGCGGATCCCGGACGTCGTAGCAACCCTTTCCCGGGCTGGTCTCACATGCGTTGCGGTACTGCCAGAACGTGATGATGACGTAGGCACCCAGCACGAGGCTCATGGAACCGGCCGCCAGGCCGTCGAGTCCGTCGGTGAGGTTGACGGCGTTCGACCACGCGCTGACCAGCAGATAACAAAACGCGACGAACACTACGGATCCCAGGGTCACCGTCGCGATGTCTCGGACATACGACAGGTGGGCACTGCCGGGGGTCAGGTCGTTGGCACCGCGGAACTGCAGCGCGAGGATGCCGAACGCCACCGCCGCGATCAGCTGGCCGACCAGCTTTGCGGTCTTGTTCAGTCCCAGGTTGCGCTGCTTGCGGATCTTGATGAAGTCGTCGAGGAACCCGACACCACCGAGCGCAGTGGTCAGGCCCAGCACCAGCAGACCCGACGCCGACGGGCCGTCTGCGTTGTAGCCGATACCGATCAGGTGCGATCCCCAGTACCCCGCCCACAGGCCGGCGAGGATGGCGACTCCACCCATCGTCGGGGTCCCGCGCTTCGACTGGTGACTGGCCGGACCTTCGACACGGATCTCCTGGCCGAAACCCTGACGGGAAAAGGCCTTTATGAGGACCGGCGTCAGCAGAATCGAGACGGCAAGCGCGATGCCCGCCGCGAAGAGGATCTGTCTCACCGCATGGCCTCCGAACCCTTCTGTCCCGTGTGTCCCGCCAGCACCGCGTCCGCGACCTCCCACAGTCCGATGGATTGCGAGGCTTTGACCAATACCAGGTCACCCGCCGCCAATTCCTCCTCGAGCAACGCGATCGCCGAGGCGGCGTCGGGAACGAGTATCGCCTCGTCGCCCCACGAGCCCTCCATGACCGCGCCCTGATGCATGGCCCGTGCCGGTCTGCCGGTTCCGACGATGATCAACTTGCTCACGTCCAGCCGGACCGCGAACCTGCCGATCGCATCGTGTTCGACCACTGATTCTGGTCCCAGCTCCGCCATTTCTCCGAGTACCGCCCAACTGCGGCGCGCCGCGCCGCGGCCGGTCTTCGCCATCGACACCAGCGCCTTGATGGCTGCGCGCATCGAATCAGGATTGGCGTTGTACGAATCGTTGACAACCGTCACACCGTCCGGCCGGTCTCGCACATCCATACGGCGAGCCGACACCGCAGCGGCCCCGGACAGTGCCTGGGCAACCTGACCGAGATCTGCGCCGCACTCGAAAGCCACTGCAGCAGCGGCGAGTGCGTTCCCGACTTGATGTTCGCCGTGCACCGCCAGCTCGACCGGAACACTGCCCGAAGACGTGGTGATCGTGAATCGCGCACGCGCCTTCTCGTCGAGCACGATGTCGGTGGCCCGGATATCCGCCGCCTCCGACTGACCGACGAGCACCACGCGCGCAGAGGTCCGTGAGGCCATGGCGGCGACCAGAGGGTCGTCTGCATTGAGCACGGCGACGCCGCCGTCCGCGGCAGTCGGCAGCGCTTCGGCGAGCTCCCCCTTCGCCAGGGCGATCGCGTCCCGGGACCCGAACTCACCGAGATGCGCCGTGCCCACGTTGAGAATGACCCCGATCCGGGGAGGCGCGATGGTCGCGAGGGACGCGATGTGCCCCAGCCCGCGCGCAGACATCTCCAGAACCAGGAACCGGGTGTCGGCATCAGCGCGCAGGGCAGTCCACGGGTGCCCGAGCTCGTTGTTGAACGATCCAGGCGGCGCCACCACCGGGCCCAGGGGGCGCAGAACAGCCGCGAGGAGGTCTTTGGTCGAGGTCTTGCCCGCTGACCCGGTCACTCCGACCACGGTCAAGCCCTTGTCGGTCAGTTCGTCGACAGAGGCACGGGCAAGCTTCGCCAGAGCGGCGAGCACCGCGGCGCCGGACCCGTCCGAATCGTGTTCGAGTGCCATCGCCCGGCTCGGGACGTCCACCGGAATCGGCGGCACCACGACGGCCGGAACCCCGACCGGCCGCGCAGCCACGACGGCGGCCGCACCTGCCGCAACGGCGGCCGCAGCATGGTCGTGACCGTCGACGCGGGCACCGGGCAGAGCGAGGAAGAGGCCGCCTGGGCCTACCTTCCGCGAATCGAATTCCACGCTGCCGGTCACCTCGGTCGAGGGATCGACGACATCGTGGAGCTCGCCTCCCACGATTTCGGCGATGCGAGCGAGTGTCATCGGGATCATTTGCTTCCTCCGATTACCTGCTCGATCGCTTCGCCCAGAACCTCGCGATCGTCAAATGGGTGCTTCACCCCGGAAATCTCCTGACCGGACTCGTGTCCCTTACCTGCGACCAGAACTACGTCGCCTGCCTGCGCCCAGCGGACGGCCTCGGTGATCGCCCTCGCGCGGTCCCCCACTTCCCGAACTTCTCCCCGCTCGGATTCGGGCACCGCGAGGGCGCCTTCCCGGACCGCGGCTCTGATCGTCGCCGGGTCCTCGGTACGCGGGTTGTCGTCCGTGATGATCAGCAGATCCGCCCCTCGCGCCGCCGCCGACCCCATCAGGGGCCGCTTCCCGGCGTCGCGGTCACCTCCCGCACCCACGACCACCGCGACGCGGCCGGACACCTGGCTCCGAAGGGTCGCGATCACAGCTTCGAGGGCGGCGGGTTTGTGCGCGTAGTCGACGACGGCGAGAAAATCCTGGCCGCGATCGATCCGCTGCACCCGCCCGGGCACGTCGACCTCCGCGATGCCCTTCACTGCGACGAGCGGATCGACCCCCAGTGAGGCGCTCAACGCAACGGCAACCGAGGCATTGGCAACGTTGTACCGGCCCGGAAGCTGTAGCAACACCTCGAGCGACGTGCCGTCCGGAGTGGTGAGAGAGAAGGTCTGCGAACCGGAAGGCGATACCGTCGGCGCACCTGCAGTCCACTCCGCCTCCACACGGCCGGGCCCCGTGGCCACCGTGGATACGACGGAGCCGGCGTCGGCGGCAACCTCGGCCATCCGCTGCCCCCACTCGTCGTCGACGCAGATGACGGCCCGCGGCGCGTGGACCGAAGATTCGGCGCGGAAAAGCCTGGCCTTGGCGGCGAAGTAGTCCTCGAAGTCGCGGTGGAAATCGAGGTGGTCCTGCGAGAGATTGGTGAAGGCACCCACATCGAACCGCACACCGTCGACCCGGCCGAGCGCGAGCGCGTGACTGGAGACCTCCATCACCACCGTGTCGACCCCCTGCTCGAGCATCACGGCGAACAGGGCGTGCAGTTGCGGGGCCTCGGGCGTCGTCAGTGCGCTCGGCACCCGTCGCCCCTTCATCCGCGTTTCGATGGTTCCGACCAGACCGGTGGTGCGCCCCGCCGCGGTGAGGGCGCCCTCCACAAGGTACGAGGTGGTGGTCTTACCGGAAGTGCCGGTGATACCGATCACTTGCATGCGCTCCGACGGACGGCCGTAGATGGTGGCCGACATCTCGCCGAGAACTCCGCGGGGATCGTGGTGGACCAGGACCGGCACGTCCGCTTCCAGCCCCGACACGATGTCGAACCCGGCCTCGTCGGTGAGGATCGCCACGGCCCCGCGTGCCACAGCGTCTGCCGCGAACTCCGCCCCGTGCGCCCGAGCGCCGGGCAAGGCAGCAAAGAGATCGCCCTGGGCGATGGCCTGAGCCCGAAGATCCACTCCCGTGACGACGACGTCGGCAGCACCACCTGCGGAAGCTTCGATTCTGGCTCCGGCAGCTGCGGCGAGAACGCTCACCGGGGTACGAACCGGCAGACTGGGGCGCAGATCGTCGCCAGACTTCAGATCTTCTCCGGACTGCAGAGTTTTTCCGGACTGCAGATCTTCTCCAGACTTCAGTGGCGCGGACGTCGACTGCGGGCGGGACGGAACAGGCACCGGGCTCCTCTCGGGTGTCGACTCTCTACTGACTACGGGCGTCGTGCACGGCTCTACAGTGCGCGACCTGGGCATTTTCACGCGACTGTGTTCACTGAACGACTGTGCCCACTGAACGGCCGACGTGTCAGATTACCGCGACCGTTCCGAAAGCCGGATTCGGCCGACCATCGCTCAATCGGCTTGGAGCACCAGCCTGCGTCCGGGATCCGGGGACATCGGGACGCTGTCACGTTGGAGCAACCACGACGCGATGTTGTGGAACAGCGGCGCGGCGGACTGCCCACCGGTGCCGTCCGCGCTCCGCGTAGGTGCGTTCAGCATGATGCCGATCACGTACCGCGGATTGTCCGCGGGCGCGATCCCGGCGAACGTGATCCAGTAGTTCGAATTCGAGTAGCACTTGCAGGCGGGGTCGACCTGCTGCGCTGTTCCCGTCTTACCGCTGATTTGGTAACCGTCGACAGCAGCCTGAACCCCTGTGCCGCGCTGGTTGCCGGTGTCGTTCTGCGTGACGGACCGGAACATGTCACGCACGGTGGCCGCTGTCTGCGGGCTGACCACGGTGATTTCTTCCGGTCGCTCCGTCTCGGTTCTGTCGCCGTCCGCGTCGATGGTGGCCCGGACGATTCGCGGCGGAATGCGAATACCGTCGTTGGCGATGGCCTGATACATACCGGTCATCTGCAACAACGTCATCGACAGACCTTGGCCGATCGGCAGGTTCGCAAAGGTGCCGCCCGACCACTGGTCGCGGCTCGGCACACTGCCCGCGCTCTCGCCGGGTAACCCCACATCGGTGCGCTGACCGAGTCCGAACTTCGACAGCATGTCGGCGTAACGGTCCTCGCCGACGCGCTGAGCGAGCATCAGCGTGCCGACGTTCGACGACTTACCGAACACCCCGGTGGAAGTGTAGGCAGCAACACCGTGATCCCAGGCATCCTTCACCGACACGCCTGCCATCTGAATGGTGCCGGGAACCTCGAGGACCTCGTCGGGGGTGGTCAGTCCGTACTCGATGGCCGCTGCGGCGGTCACGATCTTGTTCACCGATCCCGGCTCGAACGGGGTACTGACCGACAGATTGCCCATCTCCACAGATCTCGGATTATTGCCCACCCCGATCGCCGGGTTGAACGTGCTGTCGTTCGACATCGCCAGGACTTCACCGGTGTGAGAGTCGAGCACCACCGCCGACGCATCCTTGGCGCCGGACTTGTCCTTCGCCATCTGCACTTGCTGCTGCACGTAGTACTGAAGGTCCGAGTCGATGGTGAGTTCGACACTCGACCCGTCCACCGCAGGCTGCTTGTCACGCCAACTGCCGGGAATGACGGCGCCGTCGGACCCGCGGTCGTAGGTTTCGGAGCCGTCCGTGCCGGCGAGAGTGGAGTCCAGTGAGTCCTCGAGGCCGAGGAGCCCGTGCCCGTCCCAGCCGGTCGCGCCGACGAGGTTTGCGGCGAGGGATCCGCCGGGATATTCGCGGATGTCCTGACGCTCGAGACCCACCTCGGGATACTTCTCACTGATTTCGGCGGCAATCGCGGGGTCGACACTGCGGGCGAGATAGACGAACGTCTCGTCGCTGCGCAGTTTCTCCTTCAGTTCTTTCTCCGGCGCCGCGTCACCGAGGCGGTCGTGAATTTCCTTGGCTATGGCATCGAGCCTCGAATCGACCTCGGGGGCGGTCTCGCTCTTGGCGCGCGCCTCCTCGAGCTCCTTACGGACCCGCGCAGGCTGAAAAGTCAGTGCCTTCGCTTCCATGGTGAAAGCAATGGGGTTGGCATTGCGGTCGGTGATCGACCCGCGCAGCGCCGGATCCACCTGGGTGGTCGTGCGTTGATTCGCCGCCTCGGCCGACAGTTGCGGCGCGTCGATGACCTGAATCCACAAGAGTTGCACCGCGGCGAGGCCGAGCGCTCCGAACATCATCCCGCGTCCGATCCGTTGCCTGAACGGAAAGGATCCTGTGCCGGCGCCCTTGGGGCGCCGGGGACGACTTCTCGGTGCGTTTCGGTTCACCGGCGACCACCCGATGGTGGTGCTGTCGTCGGTGCAGTGGTCGAAGGCATCACGGGAACCAATTGTTCACCTCGGGCCTGGATCTCCGGGCTATTGCCGGGTCGTGGCGTGGCGCGCGGCGCCTGCGTAGTGGTCGTGCCCCGATTCGGAGCTGTCGCGACCGTGTTCCCCGCCTGGGTGGACGGGGCCGCGGCATCGAGCGGGGGCACAGGTGACCCGGATGCCGGAGCCGGCTTCCCGACCACCTCGACGCTTCCGTCCAGGTGCACCACGAGACGAGCGGGATCGTTCGCCGGAACCATCCCCAACTTGGCCGCTTCCTCCGCGAGTTTCGGCGCAGAGTTGGCCGTCTCCACATCCCGCTGCAGCGCCGCCTTCTCCTCCGCGAGCGACTGATTGTGTTCCCGCGCAGCACTGAGCTGATAGGAATCCTCCGCCGAGCGGGTGGTGAGCAGGAGAGTGACGGCGAGGCCCAAGCTGAGAAGTCCGAGAATCGTTGCCACAAAAGGAATCCGGGCAGCAAGGGAACCGGCGCGGTTCATTCCGGCCACGGCGGTCGGCGATCCGCTGTGCACTGCCGCACGCTGGGTACGCCGCTCGTACGCTCGCTGGGCAGCGCCCGAACGGTTACCCCCACGTGCAGGCCGTACCTCGGGGGAATTCACCTGAACCGTCATGCCGCCGACCTCCTGGCAATTTTTTCTGCAGCACGCAAGCGCACCGGGGCTGATCGTGGGTTCTCTTCTATTTCCTGCTCGGACGCTCGCTCCGCCCCTCGGGTGAGGATGCGGAACTCCGGCCCCATACCCGGCAACTCGACAGGGAGCCCCTCCGGACTCCTCGACTTCGATCGGGGAGTGATCTCCTGCTTGACCACCCGGTCTTCGAGCGACTGATACGACATGAACACGACGCGTCCCCCGACAGTCAACGCGTCGAGTGCCGCCGGTATCGCCGCTCGCAGTGAATCGAGTTCGCCGTTGACCTCGACGCGAAGAGCTTGGAAGGTCCGCTTGGCGGGGTGTCCCCCGGTCCGGCGGGTCGCCGCCGGAATGGCGCGATACAGCAGTTCGACCAGTTCGGCACTCGTCGTGAAGGGCTGCTTCGCCCGCTGCCGGACGATTTCCGACGCAATCTTTCCCGCGAACCGTTCTTCACCGTAGGTGCTGAGGATCCGGGCCAGATCACCGTGGCTGTATGTATTGAGTACCTCTGCCGCCGTGATGCCCGTAGTCGGATCCATCCGCATGTCGAGCGGCGCATCGATGGAGTAGGCGAAACCGCGATCGGACTCGTCGAGTTGCATCGACGACACCCCCAGGTCGAACAGGATGCCGTGAACTGAATCTCGAGGAGGAAGTCCCGCTTCGAGGAGTGCATTCTCGATGCCGTCATACCGAGTGTGGACGAAGGTCACGCGGTCCCCGAACGGGGCCAACCGAGCCCCGGCGATCTCGAGGGCGTGCGGATCCCGGTCGAGGGCCACGAGCTTCAGCCGAGGGTACGTCCGGAGAAAATGCTCGGAATGCCCACCGAGGCCGAGGGTGGCGTCGATCATGACGGCTCCCCCACCCTCCGGGTCGTGCAGAGTGAGCGCGGGGCCGAGGAGTTCGACTGCTCGGTGCAGCAGGACGGGGATATGGCCGAAGCCATCGGCGGGCGAGGATTCTTCCCCCTCGTGATCCACCATGATCCCTCCGGCTCCTGCTTCTGTGGTGCGGGTGGACATGTCCGAAGCCGGAGTCCACATGTCGAACTTCTCTTCTCGGCCGGTTGCCGGTGCGAATGCTTCGAGGTCCCTGCCCGAAATGAAAACCTGGCGCTGGGGAAGTGCGTCAGGGTTCCGTCGGACAGAGGCCTCGCTGCATTCGCGTGCGTGCGGTCATGCTCAGACGATCTCGCCGAGCGCGACTCCCGTTGCCTGCGAGTAGTTCTCCTCGTTCTCCTCGACGTAGCTCTGCCATGCCTGCGCATCCCAGATCTCGAGGAAATCGACCGAACCGATCACTACGCAATCCTTGGAGAGACCTGCGTAGCGACGGTGATCTGCCGAGAGGGTGATGCGCCCCTGGGCATCTGCATGCTGCTCATCGGTGCCGGCAGCGAGACCGCGCACGAAAGCTCGCGCTTCCGGATCGCTTCTCGACGCTGCCGCGGCCTTGCGCGCGAGCGCGGTGAACTCTTCCCGAGGATACACCGCGAGGCTGTGATCCTGACCCTTGGTGACCATCAACCCTCCCGCCAGTGCATCCCGGAACTTTGCGGGCAACGTCAGCCGCCCTTTGTCGTCGAGCTTCGGCGTGTAGGTACCGAGAAACACTCGACACCTCCCACTACGTCCATATCGAACGCCGCATGCCCGGGCGGTTCACCTTCGGCTCCCCGCTGCGCACCACAGTACCCCACTTTCCCCCACTGACAAGGCGGAAGCAGCGGTGTTTCCCTCCTGTTTGCTCGATACTTGCTGGTCAATGCCAATTCGTGAAGGTGGGGGAAAATTCCCACAGTGACCACGAACACGGCCCACTCATGGGACGAACCAGCCAGCGCACGCGGTGAACGCCGTAAAAGGCCAGGTGAGGTGACGACGGCGATGTCCCGGGCAGTCGCGCATCGATCAGTCCGCACGCAATGGGGGAAAGTGGGGCGAGTAGGGGTCCGGGGATCACACAGAGACATTCACTGAGAGCACCAGCCAGTCGCGGCGGGAGGCGTGGGCGCGTTCACAGCCACAAAAAAGCGTTGGCGGCGTGGCATCGAAATGCCACCGCCGCCAACGCCCGAAGTGAGTTCTGCTACTCCTGCTCGAATCTCTTCTTGAAGCGATCTTCCATTCGCGACGAGAACCCGCCACTCTTTCGTCCGCCCCGGGGCTTACCCCGGTCGGACCTCTTGGTCTCGTCGGGCGTGGTCGAGCCGCCACGCGACGACTGTCGGGACTTGTTCTTTCCCCCACCCCACAGGAGGAGGACTCCCGCACCGAACATAACGATGAAGCCGATCAAGCTGATCACCGGGAATCCACCCGGCTTGATCGGCAGGGCGACGCCGGCGATGAGCAGGACCAGCCCCAGGACGAACAGGGCTATGGCCTGAAAACGACGACGACTCGATGCCGCACGCATGCGACCGCCTCGCACAGTGGAGGCGAACTTGGGATCTTCGGCATAGAGAGCGCTCTCGATCTGGTCGAGCATGCGCTGCTCGTGCTCGGAGAGTGGCACGGTACCTCCCCCGGCACTGGAGTGTTGGCCACCGCCTCACGGTGCGAGGCGGTGGGTAACCGACTTTGGCGGCTACCTAGATTTAATAATACGAGCAGTTCGACCCCGGTACCACCTACTCGGTGCACGAGTTCGACACCAACCTTACGGACTCCCGCACCGAACCCTGCTCCGGGCTTTCACTACGTCGCCGACACTGCGGGCGGCCGACCCGGATTCCGGGCGAGACGGGCAGCTACGACGCCCGAAGATCGACGTCTGCACCGCGACCGATGTGGTCTTCCACCGCTTGCAAAAACCGCCCCACCTCGACAAAGAACTCATCCGCCTCGAGATCGGTGAGCGTACGAGACATCCCGGCCTCGATCGCGGCACGAGTGGCGGAGTGCCCAGCGAAATAGTCGGCCCATGCGCCGAAGTCGCTCGCGGCGTCTGCCATGAGAACCCAAGCGTTACGCGTTCGTGTCCGTCGACCTCCCGGCGAGGACCCCTCGACAGCGGCGAGCACAGCACCGGCGCCGCGCAGTGCGGCGAGATACGCGCTGTGAAAACGATCCGCAGGCGAGTCGGCGCCGACCGACTGCGACAGAAGAGCGTCAGCCCGGTCGAGCAGGGAGGCGGCGCGCCGAGATGCCGGAGCACGCACCTCCCCCGGTCGCCGCGAGGGCCCAGAGGTCGGTCCTGAAACCGAGTTGTTCCTCACTTCGAACACCTCCACAACCCCGGTGTGTCCACCCCGCCGGGCGTAGTCCTGTCGTGAGCCGGGGTCCCGGCGATGCTCGCTTCCCTCGAGCATCGCCGGATCCCCGCTATCGAACATCCGTTCGACCTATTCAATATAGCTGGACCCACCGACACGTCGTCAAGAGAAAGGTGAGACCGGTCGACACGAACGCTGACCAGATACCGCTCGTGGTCGAACTCTCGGCTGCCGAGTTCCGCGACCGCCTCCAGGAGGCCCTCGCGATCTATGTCGCCGCCATGGGCTATCCCCGCGGCACGGAATACCACCGCGCGCCGATGTGGACCGAACATGTGCAGCGATCGGGGTGGAGCGGTGTCGGCGCCGTGGTCCCGGCCGATCCGTCCGCCGAATCCGATGCGACTCACCGCCTCGTGGCCGTGGCCTACGGCTACCGCGGAGCCCCCGAACAGTGGTGGCACCAGCAGGTCCGCACCGGTTTGCGGCACACCGGCTGGACCCGGGACCGGATCGACACAATCCTCGACGACTATTTCGAACTGACCGAACTCCACGTCCATCCCGACGCCCAGGGACACGGTCTCGGCGCAACACTCCTTCTCCGATTGCTCGACCGCCGACCCGAACGCGGCGTGTTGTTGTCCACCCCCGAGGTCGCGGACGAGAACAATCGAGCGTGGCGGCTCTACCGTCGGCTCGGATTCCGGGATGTACTGCGCCACTTCCGGTTCGCAGGCGACAACCGTCCCTTCGCGGTCCTCGGCCGTAGCCTTCCACTGGAAAGCCTTTCCACCGAGAAGCCTTCCTCCGGAGAAGAACCGTTAACCTGACCCGATGATCGATGCGGTGGTAGTCGGGTCGGGACACAACGCCCTGGTGTCGGCGTGCTACCTGGCTCGAACGGGATGGTCGGTCGAGGTGATCGAACGCGACACCGTACCGGGCGGAGCGGTCTCGACAGTGGAACGGTTTCCAGGTCACCGTGTCGACCGCGGATCCTCCGCGCACATCATGATCCGTCACACCGGCATCGTCGAAGAACTGGGCCTGCAGGCGCACGGTCTGCGCTACCTGGATTGCGATCCGTGGGCGTTCGCCCCGGCACCTGCGGGTACCGGCCGGCCCGGCATCGTGTTCCGGCGCAGCCTCGACGCGACCTGCCTGTCCATCCAGGAGTCCTGCGGACCGGCCGAGGCCGACGCGTATCGGCGGTTCGTCGACGTGTGGGGGCCGCGCAGCGCCCGCGTGATGCGGGCCTTCACCAGGCCGCCGACCGCCCCCGCGCTGTTGTCGTCGTTCTGGGGTCTCGATACGGGGAGCGGCGGCAGCGACCTGTCGCGGCAGTTCCTCGCGTCGGGGGACGCCCTGCTGGACGAATTCTTCGACGACGAACGGCTCAAGGCCGCACTCGCATGGTTCGGCGCCCAGTCCGGGCCGCCGATGTCCGAGCCGGGCACCGCCCCGATGGTGGGATTCGCGGCACTGATGCACACCATTCCGCCCGGCCGTGCCGTCGGTGGCAGCGGCGCCTTGACGGCGGCCCTGGCGTCGCGGTTGCAGGCCGACTCCGGCGTGCTTTCCCTGGGTGAGAAGGTCGTCGCGCTGCGCCGGGACGGGACCTCCTGGATCACCCGGACATCGGCGGGGCGGGAAGTACGATCGCGGACCGTCATTGCCGGGTGCCACGTGCTCACTACGCTCGATCTCCTCGAAGCAGGCGGCTACGACAAGCAAATCCTCGATAGCTGGCGCCGGCGGATCCGCGTCGGACCGGGCATCGGGATGGTGGTACGGCTGGCGACCGACGCCCTGCCGTCCTATCCGAGCGCCCCTGACACCTCGGTGACCAGCGGATTGCAGCTCCTCGTGTCCGATCGCGCGCACCTGCGCCTCGCCCACGGTGCCGCGATGGCAGGTGAACTCCCGCCGCGGCCGGCGGTGCTGGGGATGAGCTTCAGTGGCCTCGATCCCACGATCGCGCCTGCGGGTCGGCATCAGATCACCCTGTGGTCGCAGTGGCAGCCCTACCGGCTCAGCGGGGACCGTCGGTGGAGCGACCTGGCAAAGGCCGAGGCCGAGCGCATCGTCGACGAGATCGACGCACTCGCCCCCGGTGTCCGGGCGTCGATCCTGGACCGTCATGTGCAGTCACCGCAGGACCTCGAGGACGAGATGGGGCTGATCGGGGGCAACGTGATGCACGTCGAGATGTCGCTCGACCAGATGATGATGTGGCGGCCCCTTCCCGAACTGTCCGGGCACCGGGTCCCCGGAGCCGAACGCCTGTACCTCACCGGCGCCTCGACGCATCCGGGCGGTGGGGTGTCCGGTGCCAGCGGGCGAAGCGCCGCACACGTCGCGCTCCACGACGCACGCCGCGCCTCCAGAACCGCGCGACTGCGCCGCCTGTGGCCGGGGACGTGACCGCGCGCATCCCCGCCCTGACGGCCGCAGCAGCGATCGCGGCGCAGATTGTCTACCCTCTGGTGCGCGGTGACCTCCGTGACGCGGTGACGGTCTGCGTCGTGCTCCTGCTCGCCGCGGCGAGCATCACGCATGCCGCCCTCACGCGCGGTCCGCGCTGGGCCGCGGCTCTGGTTCTGGTGACAGCGGGTGTCGGCCTGCTCTCGGAGGTCGTCGGGACGTCAACCGGCGTGCCCTACGGCTGCTACGACTACAGCGTCGACCGACTCGGTCCCGCACTCGCCGGTGTCCCCCTCGTGGTGCCGTTCGCCTGGACAGCGGGTTTCTATCCGGTGTGGTGCGTCGCCTCCCTCCTGGCGGGGCGCAGATATCGGCACCTGATTCGGATGGTCCTCACCACGGTCGGCGTCGTGGGATGGGATCTGTATCTCGACCCCCAGATGGTCGCGGACGGTCAGTGGACTTGGTGCGTCACCGATGCGGGTCTTCCCGGTGTCGAGCACATTCCGGTGACCAACTACGTCGGATGGTGTGTGGTGGCTGCCACCATGGCTGCGGCGATGGAATGGTTCGATCACCGCATTTCTGATACCGCCGCACCGCACGGAACGCCGCCACACAGGGACAGTGTCCCGATCGCGTTGTTCCTGTGGACCTGGCTGGGTTCGGCGCTGGCCCACGCGGTGTTTCTCGACGGACCCGGACTCCGATTCTCCGCGATCTACGGGTGGATCACGATGGGAGTACTCGGGATTCCCCTCCTGATCGTCCTCGTGCGGTCGCGGGTCCGGCGACCCGAGATCCCCGACACGCCCCCTCGCGCCTGACACCGGTTCACTCCCCTGGCACGATACGACTGTGCAGCCGCCCTCACTCCCTGCCCCGAACATCACCCGCGCGCGGAGCCGGGCCCTCTCCCTGACGGCCCTGGTACTTCTGATCGTCCCGTTACTCGCCGGCTGCCTGCGCGTCCAGGTGTCGATGGGAGTGTCCGCCGACGACCGGGTCTCCGGTCAGATCGTGGCTGCGGCCGTACCCGCAGACGATCAGGACAAGGGTCCGCAGCTCACCCCGCCCGATGCGCTGTCGGGCAAGATTCGCGTACAGGAGTACAAGAAGGACGGGTACGTCGGCACCCAGGCATTCTTCAGCGATCTCACGTTCGGTGACGTACAGCAACTCGGCTCGATGTCCGAACAGGCCGCCGGCAGCTTCCAGATTTCGCTGCGCCGGACCGGCGACCTCGTGACCCTGGAAGGCAAGGCCGACCTCAGCTCGGTTCCCGCCCAGGGCACCGATGTGCAGTTCACTATCGCCTTCCCGGCCCGCGTGGCCACGACCAACGGCACGCGGGAGGGCGACTCCATCGTGTCGTGGAAGCTGCCCGCGGGTGACACGTCGACGATCCGCGCCGAGGTGCGCTACTCGGACCCGAGCACCCGGAGCTTCGCGGGCTGGGCGGGGATCATGGCCGGGGTGACGCTCGGCGTGGCCGTGATCGTGGGGGCCTTGGCATGGCTGGCCCGCAACAGGGAGCCGGCCGTAGGCAGTGGACGCCGGAAGGACTCGTCGACGGTGTGACGCCTGCGCCGATCGTTCAGCTGGTCCGCACCGGTTCGGTGCTGTCGGTGGCCGGTATGGCCGTCGCCGCCGTCAATCTGTGCAGGGCCCCGCGTCTGCGGGTGCCGCGCCGCACCGTCACCGAACCGGTCACGGTCTGCATCCCTGCCCGCAACGAGGTCCGGCGACTGCCCGCCCTCATCGAAGATCTGGCCGGTCAGCGCGGCATCCACGATCTCCGGGTCCTCGTGTTCGACGACGCCTCGACCGATGACACGGCCGAGGCAGCCGAGGCTGCGTGCGCCGACGACCCGCGGTTCACCGTCGTCAGAAGCACCGAGGAGCCGCTTCCCGGGTGGGTGGGGAAGCCCGCCGCCTGCCACCGCGCCTACGATCGCGCCCAAGCCCTCCATCCCCGCCGCGACGGACTGCTGGTGTTCCTCGACGCCGACGTGCGGTTGCAGCCGGGCGCGCTGGCCGCGGCGTGTTCCGCGCTTCGCCAGAGCGGGGCCGGGTTGATCTGCCCCTGGCCGTTCCAGGAGTCCGGGTCGATCGCCGAAACCGCCGTCCAGCCGCTTCTGGCCTGGTCGTGGGCGGCCTCACTACCCGTGCGACTCGGCAATCGTTCGCTGCGCCCGTCCATGGCCGTCGCCTGTGGACAGTTCATGGTCTTCGACTCCGCGGCGTACCGCCGGGCGGGTGGGCACGGCGCGGTGGTGAACAGTCTCACCGAGGATCTCGACATTGCCCGACTGCTGCGACACCGCGGAGTTTCCACCCACGTTGTCGTCGCAGGCGGCGCCGCGACCTGCCGGATGTACGAGAACGCCACTGCGCTGCGCAGTGGATACGACCGCTGGCTGTGGACGGCCTTCGGCTCGAGGCCGGGGGCGGTGGCAGCCGTCGGCGCGGTCGGTCTGGCCTATCTTGTGCCGCCGGTGGCGCTCGCGCTGGGCAGTGGACGGGTGCGCCGATGGGGTGCAGTGGGGTATTTCGCTGCCGTGACGTCGAGACTGTGCGCACGAACGCTCGAGCGTGGCGCGTCGCCGACCGCCACGGACGTGGCCGGGGCGGTGACCCACCCGCTCTCGGTCGCGGCGACCGCAGCACTGATCATCTCGTCACACCTCGCCCACCACCGTGGACGAACCAGCTGGAAGGGGCGTGCCCTCAGCTGACGCGGGCCGGAGTGACCGGCCGAGGGTCGGTTCGCGATCCGACCTTGTCCCCCAGCCTCGCCAGCACCTCACTGGTCGCCCGGGCGAAGTTCAACGTGATGAAGTGCAGGCCGGGCGCACCCTCCGCGATGAGCCGCTCAGCCATCTCGGTGGCCACATCGATGCCGATCTCACGGACAGCGGCCCGATTCTCCTCGGGGCCGTCACCAGCCGCCCGGCTCAACCGGCGTTCCAGGGCGACCGGAAGCCGGGACCCCGACAGCTCCATCACGCGCTGCACCGACCGCAGGGACGTGATGGGCATGATCTCGGGAATGATCGGCTTCTCACCCTGCTCGGCGTCGAAGGCCGCGACCCGGTCCCGAAGGCGCAGGTAGTCGTCGATGTCGAAGAACATCTGCGTGATGGAGTACTCCGCGCCGGCCCGGAGTTTCGCGACCAGGTACCGGGTGTCGTGGTCGAGGTCCGGCGCCCGGTAGTGACCTTCCGGGAACGACGCGACGCCGACATGGAAGTCACCGAGCTCACGCACGAGCCGGACCAGTTCCTCGGCGTACTCGACACCCTCCGGATGCTTCTTCCACTCGCCCAGCGGATCGCCCGGTGGGTCACCACGAAGGACGAGAATGTTGCTGATTCCGCGGTCTGCGTAGGCGCCGACCATCGACCGGAGTTCGTCGACGCTGTGCGACACCGCGGTGAGATGCGCCACGGGCAGGAGCGTCGTCTCCTCGGCGAGCTGACCGGTGACACGTACGGTGCGGTCACGGGTGGAGCCACCGGCGCCATAGGTCATGGACACGAAGGCCGGTCCCAGACGTTCGAACTCCCGCACCGCGCGCCACAGGCGGGCCTCGGCGGCCTCGTCCCGCGGGGGCGAGAATTCGACGGAGAAGGGCACCCGACCGTCACGGCACGACCGGATGCGGTCGACGATGGAGGGAGTGCGGGTCACCCAGCCTTCGCTGGCCCGCCCCCTGACGGAATCGAATGTCACCCGACAAGCATAGGTACAGCCGCGCCGGGTGTGCCCACCGCGTCGCCGATCCTCTTCGATCGCGGGAACTCGGCATTCGTGGGAAACAGGGCATCCGGCCCTACCGGGCGACGCCCACTATGGTGGTGACGAGGCCTGCTGCCGTCACCGGTGCGCACGCGGAACGTCGATCTGGGAGGCAACACTGTCCGTCGAAACGCGCCCCTCCGCTCTGGCGGCCGGGGTCGAGAATGCGCTTCGAGAGTTCTTCGCCGGCCGGACGGAGTTGGTCGACGCCGTGGGCGGCGGCTACCGCGACGCCGTGACCACGCTGGAGAACTTCGTCCTCCGCGGCGGAAAGCGAGTACGCCCGGCCTTCGCGTGGACCGGGTGGATCGGCGCGGGCGGTGACCCGCAGGGTCCCGACGCCGGGCCGGTGCTGCGCGCCTGCTCAGCACTCGAGCTGGTCCAAGCCTGCGCCCTGGTTCACGACGACATCATCGACGCCTCCACCACGCGACGCGGGTTCCCCACCGTCCACGTCCAGTTCGAGGAACGCCACCGCGCCGGTTCCTGGAGCGGCGAGTCTCCGCACTTCGGGGAGGCTGTCGCCATCCTGCTCGGCGACCTCGCGTTGGCCTGGGCGGACGACATGATCCGCGAATCCGGTATCGGCCCGGACGCCGCCGCGCGCATCTCCCCCGTCTGGTCCGCGATGCGCACCGAGGTTCTCGGTGGCCAGTTTCTGGACATCAGCAACGAGGCCCGGGCCGACGAGTCGATCGACGCGGCGATGCGGGTCAACCGGTACAAGACCGCGGCGTACACCATCGAGCGGCCACTGCATCTCGGTGCCGCACTCGCCGGTGCCGGCGAGAACCTCGTGTCGGCTTACCGAAGATTCGGTACGGACATCGGGATCGCATTCCAGCTGCGGGACGATCTCCTCGGTGTGTTCGGTGACCCGGCCGTGACCGGAAAGCCGTCGGGTGACGATCTGCGGGCGGGGAAACGCACCGTGCTGTTCGCGCTGGCCCTTCAGCGCGCCGACCGCGATGATCCCGGGGCGGCCGCAGCGCTACGCGGGAGCATCGGCACCGACCTGTCCGACGCCGACGTGGATACGCTCCGCGAGACGATCACCTCGCTCGGCGCGGTCGACGACGTCGAGAAACGAATCGAGGAACTCGTCGACTCCGCGCTGACGACCCTGACGGCAAGCACCGCGACGCCGGAGGCGAAACAACACCTCACCGACATGGCTGTCGCGGCGACGCGGCGCAACTCCTGACGGCACCCCGATGGCACGCACGCTCCGCACCGTTCCGGGCCCCACCGATCACGTCGTCGTCGTCGGCGCCGGTCTCGCGGGCCTGTCGGCGGCTCTTCACCTCAGGGGGTCGGGCCGGCGGGTCACCGTCCTCGAACGGGATCCACTGCCGGGCGGCCGGGTGGGCACCTATCGCGGGCCCGGCTACGACATCGACAACGGCGCAACCGTGCTCACCATGCCCGAACTGGTCCGTGAAGCCCTCGCTGCGGTCGGAGCGGATTTCACCTCGACCCGGCCCGCCCTGATTCTCGAGAAACTGACCCCGGCCTATCACGCGCGCTTCATCGACGGTTCCTCGCTCGACGTCCACTCGGACCCGGCGGCGATGGTCGCCGAGATCACTCGCGTGTGCGGACCCGCGGAATCCGATCGCTACCTGAAGCTACGACGCTGGCTCGGTCGCATCTTCGACGCCGAGTACTCCCGTTTCATGGACGCGAACTTCGACTCGCCTCTCGACCTCGTGTCGAGCAGGGCAGCCGCGGCGGATCTCGTCCGGCTCACAGCCCTGGGCGGGTTCGGCCGGCTCGGTTCCCGGGTCGATCGCACGATCACCGATCCGCGGCTACGCCGGATCTTCACCTTCCAGGCCCTGTACGCCGGGGTGGCGCCCGCCGATGCGCTCGCGGTGTACGGCGCCATCGCCCATATGGACACCTCATTGGGCGTCTACTTCCCGCAGGGCGGCATGCGCTCCATTGCTCTCGCACTCGCCGACGCATTCACCACGGCGGGCGGCGACCTCCGGCTCGACACAACGGTCACGAGGGTCGAAACGTCCGATGGCCGGGTGCGCGCCCTCCACACCGCGACCGGTGAACGCGTCGGGTGCGACGCCGTTGTCTTCACCCCGGACACCGCGATCGTCGACGAACTGCTCGGGCCGGTCGCCCGGAGGATCCCCCGCCGCGTACGGGTGTCACCGTCCGCGGTGGTCCTCCACGGCACGATCCCCACCGCGGTGACCTCCCGGTGGCCGGCGCAGCGTCACCACACCATCGACTTCGGCGCCGCGTGGGAGCGAACCTTCGCGGAGATCACCGCGAAAGCCGGCCTCGGTCGCCTCATGACGGACCCCTCCCTGCTGATCACCCGGCCCGCGCTGTCCGACCCGAGCCTCCTCGTGAACCGCTCGGGTGTTCCGTCCGAGCCGCTGTCGGTGCTGGCGCCCTGCCCCAATCTGCACAGCGCCCCGCTCGAGTGGTCGTCGCTGACCGGCCCCTACACGCGCGAACTTCTGCGGGTGCTCGAGGACCGCGGATACACGGGCATCGCCGCGCAGTTCGAGATCGACCACGTGGATACGCCGCTGACCTGGCTGAACAAGGGCATGAGCGCGGGCAGCCCGTTCGCGGCAGCACACGTCTTCCGCCAGACAGGCCCCTTCCGGCGCCCGAATCTGGTGCCGGGCGTCGACAACGCCGTCCTCGCCGGTTCCGGCACGGTCCCCGGTGTCGGTGTTCCGACCGTTCTGCTGTCGGGGAAGCTCGCCGCGCGCCGCATCATCGGTGCGCAGGAGCCCGAAAGGCAGATATATGAGCGAGGCGTGGCAATAAGTGGTGTCGGGAGCAATTAAACTAGGCGCGACCATGTGGTGCGCGCGATGATCGGTGCACCGATCGCAACCGAACTCACCTCGGGGGAGGAATCTGCACCCATGACGTCCTCTGCCCCGCAGGCGACCGTCGCCCCTGCGACGACACCGCCGCACCGTTCGTGGCCTCAGACCACGGCCGACTTCCTCCGCAGCCAGGCGGGACATGCGGCGATACTGGGTTTCGCCGGCGCGATCATGATCACGTTCGGTGGTTTCGGTGCGGGTAGCGTCCGCCGCGAGGATCCCCTGCTCGAGGCGATGCATCTGTCGTGGCTGCGGTTCGGGCACGGCCAGATACTGTCCACCGCCATCGTCTGGATCGGCGTCATCTCGATGATCGCCGCCTGGGTCCGGTTGGGGCGCGGCACACTGGCCGGGGATGTGGCTCTGCGGCAGTTGCGCCTGATCGTGCCGATCTGGACGGCGCCCCTGCTGCTCGCGGTGCCGATGTTCAGCCGCGATGCCTACTCGTATCTCGCCCAGGGCGCCCTCCTGCGCGACGGCTTCGATCCCTATGCCGTGGGCCCGGTGGTCAATCCTGGGATTCTGCTCGACAACGTCAGCAACGTGTGGACCACGACTACGGCGCCCTACGGTCCGGTCTTCCTGCTTCTCGGTCAGGGAATCACCGCCCTGACCGGTGACAACGTCATCGCCGGCACCATGCTGCTGCGTCTGACGATGCTGCCGGGGCTCGCTCTCATGATGTGGGCGGTCCCCCACCTCGCACGTCACCTCGGCGGAAACCCGGCCATCGCGCTGTGGTTGGCAGTGCTCAACCCCCTCGTTCTGGTCCATCTCATCGGTGGAGTCCACAACGAGATGCTGATGGTCGGCCTGATGACGGCGGGCATTGCGCTCGTCCTCGAGCGACGCCATCTCGCGGGCATCGGGCTCGTCGCGATCGCGGTGGCGATCAAGGCGACCGCCGGTGCCGCACTCCCCTTCATGGTGTGGATCTGGATGCTGCACGAGAAGGAGAGAGCAGAGGCCGAAGGGCGTACTCCGGCATCGCCGTTGACACTGTTCGCGAAAACCGCCGGCGCGGGGGTCGCCGTGTTCGTCGTCATCTTCGCCGCGGCGTCAGCGGTGGCCGGGGTCGGACTGGGCTGGATGACGGCCCTGTCGGGTTCGAACAAGATCATCAACTGGTTGTCGTTGCCGACGATCCTTGCCCATGTCGTGACCGTCGGAACGTCGTGGTTCGCGGATCTGCGGCTCGGCGAAATCCTCGCGATCACCCGGCCGATCTGCGCAGCCGCACTCGTCGCCATCGTCCTGACCGTCTGGTGGAAATTCAAGAACACCGAACGGGACGCAATACTCGGAGTCCTGATCGTCCTCGTCGCCATCGTCATTCTCTCGCCGGCCGCGCTGCCCTGGTACTACTCCTGGCCCGTCGCCATCGCAGCGGGCTTCGCCCTGTCCACACGCACGCTGATGGTGCTCGTCGGGCTGTCCACCTGGCTGATGCTGGTATTCCAGCCCGACGGCTCGATCGGCCTCTACACCTTCCCCCACGTTGCTCTCGCCACGTTCGCGGCTGTGGTCGCGGCGGTGTCGCTGCGCACGGTCGACCCTCTGCGCTTGCGCGCATCCCGGCCGTCCCCGGAGGTCCCCTCCTCCGGACTCCGACGCGTAGCCGCGTCACCCGGCGTGGAATAGCCGGGCCATGACGGAGCTGGTGGAGAGCTATCGCTACTGCGGTGCTCTGACAGCGGAGCATGGACGCACGTACCACCTCGCCACCCGGTTACTTCCCAGGCACCGCCGCAACGCGGTTCACGCGCTCTACGCATTCGCTCGCACCGTCGACGACATCGTCGATGTCGAGATGGGCGGCGTGCGGTCGACCGAAGACTGTGCAGCAGAACTCGATCGAATCGAATCGATGCTTCGACCGGGATTCGACGACCCGACTGCAATCGACCCCGGAACGGTTCCCGAGCTGGCGCCCGTCCTTCCCGCTTTCCTGGACTCGGTCGCGACCTTCCACATCGCGCCCGAATACTTCTTTGCGTTCCTCGAGTCGATGCGGATGGATATTCCGGATACCCCGTCGCACCGTGCCCGGTACACCACGATGCCGGCACTGCGGGAGTACATGTACGGGTCCGCCGCCGTGATCGGGCTGCAGATGCTGCCCGTGCTCGGCACGATCTGTCCCGCGGACGAGGCGGAGCCCCACGCCGCTGCGCTCGGCGAAGCGTTCCAGCTGACCAACTTCCTCCGGGACGTCGGAGAAGACCTCGACCGGGGACGCGTATACCTCCCCGCTGACGAGCTGGCAGCTTTCGGTGTCGACACCGACCTGCTGATGTCCAGCCGACGCACCGGAACAACGGATCAGCGCATCGTTCGTGCGCTCGCCCACCTCATCGCGGTCACCCGGGCGGTGTACCGGGATGCGGAGCCGGGCATCGGCATGCTGGACCGCCGGGTACAGCCCGGGATCAGAACGGCCTTCGTGCTGTACTCGAGGATTCTCGACGAAATAGAGCGCAGCGGCTACGCCGTCTTACACCAGCGCGCGACGGTGCCGCGCAGGAACCGGTGGTCCACCGCCATTCCCCAATTCGCCCGGCTCGCGGTTCCCATACGCGGCACGCAGTGAAACGACGCTCAGAAACCCATCGCCTGTGCCCGGCGAACGACCTCTCGAGCCAGATCCCCGTGCAGCGCCTGCACGGGCGTCCCCGGAAGGCTGTCGTCCTCCCGGAAAAGCCACAGCAGAATCTCCTCGTCGCGGAAGCCGCCGTCGTGTAGTACCGCGATGAGGCCGGGCAGCCACTTCAGCGTCTGCCCGTCCTCACCGAAGAACAGTTCCGGAACGCCGAGCACACCGTTGCGGCGAACAGCGATCAGCTGCTCATCCCGTAGAAGCTGCTGCACACGTGTGACGGGTACACCCAGCGACTTCGCCACGTCCACCAGCTGTAGTAGCGAGACGGAAGGGTCCAGGACATCGTCACAGTAAGGGATGGCACTCACTCCCCTAACGTTATCTGGTCGGTTCCGCCGTGGCGCTACCGGTCGGTCCGGCTGGCTACGATTGGAGGGCGCGTGGCCGGACTGCGCGGACATTACGGGGGACGGACACAGTGCACGATGGAGGTCAACGTTTGATCGGCGAACTGCTCGACCGGCGCTATCGGGTGGATGCCCTGATCGCGCGTGGGGGTATGTCCACCGTGTATCGGGGGCTCGACATGCGCCTCGACCGTCCGGTGGCCATCAAAGTGATGGACCCGCAGTTCGCTGCCGACCCTGCCTTCGTCTCCCGCTTCGAGTTCGAAGCCCGTTCGGTGGCCCGGCTGGGGCATCCCTCACTCGTCGCCGTCTACGACCAGGGACACGACCGCGAACACGCCTTTCTCGTGATGGAACTCGTCGATGGGGGAACGCTAAGGGAACTGTTGCGCGAGCGCGGGCCGATGCCTCCGCATGCCGTGGCCGCGGTGGCTGGACCGGTTCTCGATGCGCTGGCCGTCGCTCACCGTGCCGGACTCGTTCACAGGGACGTCAAACCGGAGAACATCCTGATTTCCGACGGCGGCGAGGTGAAGATCGCCGACTTCGGTCTGGTGCGCGCCGCAGCAGCGTCGAACACCACGTCCAACAGCGTCATTCTCGGTACCGCCGCGTACCTGTCTCCCGAGCAGGTCACGTCCGGGGTCGCGGATACCCGCAGCGACGTCTATTCCACCGGGATCCTGCTGTTCGAGCTTCTCACCGGGCGCACACCGTTTACCGGGGACACCTCCCTTTCCGTTGCATATCAGCGCATCAACCAGGACGTTCCCCGACCGGGGTCGTACATCGCCGGGGTTCCGCACGAGTTCGACGAACTCGTCGCCGAGGCCACCCACCGGGAACCCTCACACCGTTTCGCCAACGCCGAACAGATGGGAACGGCACTCCGTAGCATCGCGGCGGCGCTCGAGCTGCCCACCTACCGGGTGCCCGCACCCCGCCGCTCGGCCCAGCATCTTGCGGCCGCTGCGAGCGCACCTCCACTCACCTCGCCGCCGAGCCCGCTCGCCCCACCCACCGCGCACCTTCCCGCTGCTCCTCTCCACGCACCGCTCCCGCACCACAGCGGACAGCCCGGTATCCAGCACACCCGCATCGTGACGGCGGGTACCCCGCGTCCCCCGATGGACGGGCACGGATCGGACGGCGACGACGAACCCGACGAGGGGTACCGGTATCCGGATTTCGCCGCCGAACGTCAGCGGTCGCGGCGGACGACGATCCTGTGGCTGCTGGTGGTACTGATGCTCGCCCTCGCCGTGGGGTTCGGCGGCTGGTGGATGGGTTCCGGCCGGTACACCGCGGTCCCGGCCATCGACGGGCTGGATCGAGGTGCCGCGGTGTCGGCGATCGAGGCGGCAGGGCTCTCCTCGGAGATTCGCGGCGAGTATTCGGATACAGCCGCCCTCGACACCGTGCTAGGGACGGATCCGCCGGGCGGCTCGCGAATCTCCCGGGACGGCACGGTCGCGCTCGTCGTGTCACTCGGACAGCCGACCGTCCCTCCCCTGCCCGCCGGCGGCGATCGTTCCGAGATCGAGCGGGAGCTTCGGCACCGGACCTTCATGCCCGTCGACGGGGGTCAGGCATTCAGCGCGAAGGTTCCGATCGGTGCGGTGGCCGCGCTCGATCCGGCGCCCGGCACCTCACTCCCCACGGGCTCGCAGGTAAAACTCATCGTCAGCAAGGGCGCTCCCCCCGTCGACATCCCCGACGTGCGGGGAATGTCGGAGGCTGAGGCACGTGCGTCCCTCGAAGCGGTCGGCATCGTGGTGCAGGACACTGCCACCGACTTCGACCGGAAGGTCGAGGAAGGCGATGTCATCGCCACCGACCCGAAAGCCGGTACCCAGGTCAGCGCAGGCAGCAGTGTCACCTTGACGGTGTCCAACGCTGTGCGGGTGCCGTCGATGCTCGGACGCACCGTCGGATCCGCTCGCGACGAACTGACGCGACTGGGACTCGAGGTGAAGGTGCGTCAAGTCACCGACACCGACCGGTCGGTGGTGATCAGCCAGAACCCGGGCAGCGGCGACCTGGTGAAACCCGGGAGCACAATCACCCTGGTGTCGCTGCCCTGACTCTGTCGGATCAGCCGCGCAGCATCTCCGCGACGAGGAAAGCCAGTTCGAGTGACTGCTGCGTGTTGAGCCTCGGGTCGCAGGCGGTCTCGTACCGGCCCGAAAGATCGAGGTCGGAGATGTCCTGGGCGCCGCCGAGGCACTCGGTGACGTTCTCGCCGGTCAACTCGACATGGATGCCGCCCGGGTAGGTGCCGAGGCCGTTGTGGACCTCGAAGAAACCCTGGACCTCGTCGACGATGCGGTCGAAGTGACGGGTCTTGTAGCCGGTGGACGCCTCGTGCGTGTTGCCGTGCATCGGGTCGCACTGCCAGATGATCTGGTGACCGGTGGCCTGCACCTTCTCGATGATGGGCGGCAGCAGGTCGCGCACCTTGTTGTTACCCATGCGGGAGATCAGTGTCAGCCGGCCCGGTTTGTTGGTGGGGTCGAGACGCTCGACGTATTCGACGGCCATCTCGGGGGTGGTGCTGGGACCGATCTTCAGTCCGATCGGGTTGGATACCAGTTCCGCGAAGGCGATGTGCGCTCCGTCGAGCTGACGGGTGCGGTCACCGATCCACAGGAAGTGGGCCGACAGGTCGTACAGCTTGGGGTGATCGTCGTCATTGTCCAGACGGAGCATCGCTCGCTCGTAATCGAGGACCAGTGCCTCATGGCTGGCGAAGATCTGCGCCTGATGCAGGCTCGGATCGGTGACGCCGCACGCGTTCATGAACTGCAGGCCACGGTCGATTTCCGCGGCAAGTGCCTCGTAGCGGGCACCCGCGGGTGAGGACGCCACGAACTCACGGTTCCAGTCGTGGACCTTGTGTAGATCGGCCATGCCCGCGCCGGTGAGCGCGCGGACGAGGTTCATCGCTGCACTCGCGTTCGCGTAGGCGCGCACCAGCCGCGAGGGGTCGTGGGCCCGCACCGCCTCGTCCGCGACGAGGGAGTTGATCATGTCGCCGCGGTACGACTGCAGTCCCAGTGCGTCCACGTTCGACGACCTCGGCTTCGCGTACTGACCGGCGATGCGCGCAACCTTGACCACGGGCAGGCTCGCGCCGTAGGTGAGGACGACGGCCATCTGCAGCAGCGTGCGAATGTTGCCCTTGATGTGCGGCTCGGTGTTGTCGGCGAAGGTCTCCGCGCAGTCACCGCCCTGGAGGAGGAATGCCTCCCCACGGGCCACCTGCGCCAGCTTCTCCTGCAGCGCGACGACCTCGCTGGCGACCGTGATCGGCGGAACGCTCTCGAGGACGGTCCGCATCGCCGCGGCCTGCCCCTCCGGCCACTGCGGCTGCTGGGCAGCCGGCTTGGCCAGGGCAGCGTCGAGCTGCTCACGCATCACGGAAGGAAGCGGCGGAAGTTCGGGCAAGCGGTCGATCGGCACGTCGACAGTCCAGTTCACCCATACAGGATATTCGCTCGGCAGGACGGATGGCGAGTCAGGTCACCGCAGCGACCGCGCCACCCGCACGGCTTCGAACTTTGCCATGTTGTGCCGGGCGTCGGCCAGTGCGTCGTGTGCGTCTCCCGGTGCAGGTGGAAGGGCTGGACTGCCGTTGTCCTCCCAGTACTGACGGAGCTCTCGGGTGTAGCGGGGCAGCGACTGCGGCAACGCCGTCATGTCTCCCCACAGCTGACACAGGGCGACGTGGTCGTAGGCGGCCACCCACGCCCACAGTTCGGGCACCACGCCGGGTCGGGGAATCAGGAACGTGTACAGGTCGTCGCGGATCCGCGCGCGGCTCTTCCACAAGGGGGACGACGGTTGAGGCAGTTTCGGCAGAACGTTCCGCCGCACCCACTTTCCGGCGCGCGCGGGATCGAACTCGGTGGACACGGCGTAGAATTCACGTCCGTCCTCTGCGACCACCCCGATCGACACCAGGTCGATCGTGCGACCATCCTCGATGAACTCGCAGTCGTAGAAGTAACGCACGCCCGCAGACTATGCCTCATTCGTCGGCGTCGACCGGATCCACCCCTCACTCCTGAAGGAGACCTTGGTGAGCGCTACCCCCGACGGTCGTCGGTCCGCGGGCACTGCCGCGGACCGCTCGGAGGCGCCGCGGACGCCGCCGGGACAACGCGTGGCAGGTGTGTTGATCCGGGTCCTGATCGTCACCGGACTCGTCACCGGCTTCGCGTACAACCTCGTCGGTCTGCCGGGTCTGCGCGACTTCGGTTTCTACTACCGGCTCGACCTGGACGTCTACCGTCTCGGCGGGTCGGTGTTCCTCCACGGGCCCACTCTCTACGGATCGATGCCACCCACGCAGATGGGTAACTTTCTTCCGTTCACCTATCCGCCGCTCGCGGCGGTGGTCTTCAGTCCACTGTCGCTGGTGTCGCTGGAGGCCGCAGGAGTGGTGGTGACCGTGCTGTCCCTTGTCGCCCTGTTCGGCGCACTCCTCGTCACTCTCGACTCCCTCGGAATCGAGCCGCGGACCACCCTGGTGTGGACGGCACTCGGCGGGCTGGCCGTGGCCATGGCACTCGAACCGGTGTCGTCCACTCTCGACTACGGGCAAATCAACATCCTGCTGATGGCGTTGGTGGCGTTCGACTGCCTCGCGAAGCGCACCCCCCTGCCCCGCGGTGTGTTGATCGGACTGGCCGCCGCCGTGAAGCTGACCCCCGCCGTGTTCGTGCTGTACTTCCTGCTGCGCAGAGACTTTCGCGCGTTAGTGACGACGGCGGCCGCCTTCGTTGCATTCAGCGCGGTGGGCGCGATCGCAACGTGGAGCGACTCGGTCACCTACTGGACCCGCACTCTTTTCGACTCGGGCCGGATCGGCACTCCCGCGTATCCGGCAAATCAGAGCATCACCGGGGTGCTGGCACGTTTCGACGTGAGCGAGTCGTTGCGCACCCCGATCTGGCTGCTGCTCAGCCTCGGGGTTCTCGCCCTCGTGATCGTCGCGATGCTCGGAACACTCCGCGCCGGAGAGGCCGCGCTCGCGCTCGGGGTGAACGCGGTGCTGGGACTTCTGGTGTCCCCGGTGTCCTGGTCACACCACTGGGTGTGGTCGGTGCCGATCATCCTCACGCTCGGGGTCCTCGCCTACCGGCGGCGCAGCATCGCGCTCGGGCTCGTCGCAGTCGCGGGACTGGCCGTCATCAAGGTGGCCGCCCATTGGAAACTGGGAGTCGGCCGTTGGAGCGGCGTCCACTGGAGTGTGTGGGACCAGTTCCTGGCGTCGTCCTACGTGTGGTGGGGCCTCGCTGTGGTAGCCGTGGCGTTCGTCACCTTCGGCACGGCCGCATCCCGGCCGGACGGGGACGAACGCCGGACACCGTCCGGCGACGTGTCCGTCCCCATGTCCTGAGGCGACGTGTCCGTCCCCATGTCCTGAGGCCGTGGCAAGTCAGCTCGCGCGTGTGTCCGGCATCCGAGTGACATCGGTGGCCGGGGCGAGTCCTGCCTCCGGCACCGCAGTCGGGCCGGTCGACGTCGACTTCTTGAGGGTCGCCGCGTAGATGTCGACGTACTCCTGACCGGACAGCTTCATCAGCTTGTACATCACCTCGTCGGTGACGGCCCGCTCGACGAACCGATTGCCGCCCATTCCCTCGAACCGGGAGAAGTCGATCGGCTCCCCGATCCGGACGGTCACCTTCGCGGGACGCCAGAGCCGCGAACCGATCGGGTTGACCTTCGCCGTTCCGATCATGGCCACCGGGATGACCTTCACACCGGACTCGAGCGCCAACCGCGCCAGTCCGGTCTTCCCCTTGTAGAGCCGGCCGTCCGGAGAACGGGTGCCCTCCGGATAGATGCCCAGCAACTTCCCCTGCGACAACACGCGCAGACCGGCATTCAGTGCGTCCTGCGCGGCGTCGGCCCCGGTGCGGTCGATCGGCACCTGCCCGGCGACGGAGAAGAACCAGCGCTGGAAGGCGCCCTTCAGTCCCGTCCCGGTGAAGTACTCACTCTTCGCGAGGAAGGTGATCCTGCGCGAGACACGCAACGGAAGGAAGAACGAATCCAGCACTGCCTGATGGTTACTCGCCAAGATGGCACCACCCTCGGCCGGAATGTTCTCCGTTCCCTCCACCGTGGGCCTACCCAACACCCAGAGAACCGGCCCCAAAAACACGTACTTGAAGAGCCAGTACCACATGGCGTCCCTCCCGTTTCAACCCAAGCTTCGTTCGGGTCGACTCTACTTCGGGTAGGTGAGGGCCGCTACATACGCCCTGGTACCCCGCACAGCATCACACTGCAGGTTTACAGGTGTCGAAGAGGAGTCAACCTACCCGGTCGGGCAGGACGGCCCGGGCGAGCTCCGCGGCACCGATCATGCCCGCTGCCTCACCCAGTTGAGTGGACCGGATTCGTGCCAACGGCCGATGGCCCGCGCCGGTGGTCAATGCAGCGTAGTGCTCGCGTGCCGCGTCGAGAAACAACGGGGACGAGCTTGCCACGCCGCCTGCGATCACGATGAGATCGGGGTCGTACACGTCGCCGATCAGTGCCAGCCCCACCCCGAGCCAGCGCGCGAATTCCCGCATCGTCTGTTGGGCAAGGGGGTCCCCGTCCTGGGCGGCGCCTGCGATCCGGCGTCCCGTCAGCGCACCCGGATCGACGGCGACTTCACGGGCGAGGATGGTCGAGGTCGTCGGGTCGGCGGCCAGCAGCTCGATCGCCGTGTCGACGAGGGCCGTGCCGCTGCAGTACCGCTCCCAGCACCCGCGCTTCCCACACGCGCACGGACGGCCGCCCGGAACGACTTGAATGTGCCCGAGCTCCGGAGCGACACCATGGCTGCCGCGGTAGAGCTGCCCGTCCGCGAGGAGCGCGGCCCCGATGCCCGTCCCGACGGCGAGCATCACCACGTTCCGACCTCCGGCCGCAGCGCCGAAACGGTGCTCGGCCCATGCGGCGGCATTGGCGTCGTGCTCGAGGATCACCGGGAGGCCCAGCCGCTCGCCCAGGTCCCGCCCTACCGGTGCACCCACCCAGGGCAGGTGGGGCGCGAACCGCACCGTGGTGCGGTCCGGGGTGATGAATCCGGCGACCGCCAGCCCGACAGCGGCGATACTGTGTCGCCCCGACAGCTCCCGTACGGCCCGGTCGAGGCCGTTCTCGAGAGCCTTCGCGGACGCCGGTGTCGGCGACTGGAGCGAGTCCAGAACCTCGCCACTCGCATCGACCACCGAGGCACGGATGCTGGTCCCGCCGACGTCGATGCCGATGGTCAGTGGCGAGCTGCCACCCGTGTCGCTGCCCGCGCCGTTGTTCATGGACATGATTGTGCCCACGCCGGGCCGCCCGCGCGCACGAGATCTGCGGACAGGGCGCCGGCGGTCACTGCTTGATGGTGACCGAAATGGGGACGAACGCCGAGCCGGCGGGATCGCGTGCTGCGTCCTCGGCGCCACCCGACGGGGGGTCCGGGGTGTCGTGCACACGATGCTCGTCGAGTATCTGCCGGAGAACCGCGATGAGCACGGTCCCCTGATTCGCCAGAAGTGTCACGAGGTCGTGCTGTTCACCGCGAATCAACGCCGCGAGCGCACAGACCGGGCACCACGTGCACCCCGACCACTCGCCGGTGCCCGCCGCCGGATCGTTCGGCCCGTCCTGCGCGTGGGGTGCCGCGGCGCGCTGCAGGATGGGTTCGAGTCGCTCCAGGGCATTTTCGGCCAGCGCCCGCAGTTCCGCGACGAGTTGGGCGTGATCGTCGTTCATACCGGCCACACCTGAGGGTCGGGGGTGAAGCGCACCACGAGGTCGGTGCCGTCCAGTTCCGCGCCTGCAACGACGCATCGGCGTAGGACGGAGGCGAGGCGTATTCGCCGGCGCACCCCTTCGGCACCCACCACCAAATCGTCCTCCACTCGACCCAAGGTGAGAGTCGACGGATTCACGAGCGGCAGATACATCCGCATCGTGTACACAGAATCCACACCGGCCCCCGATTCCAGCCCCACCCGCACTGCAGGGGGGTTCTTCCCCAGCACCGCAACCGCGTCCACGCCGTCGGTATACAACTCCCTGGCGATATCGCCGAGATCGGCCAACCCTACCGGCTCCGTCACCGAACGGGTCACCGTGCGGATCACGGTCGCTCCGACCGACGCGGTGAGCTCGGCGAGCACCCTCTGCTGGAGCGCCCGTCGCCGCGTCAGCCAGGCGACTCCGGGACCATCTCCCTGATCAGTCGAATCGAACTGCGGCAGAAGGTTGTTCACGAGGATGGCATCGACCCGCAGGTCCGAGAGCGCCGCCGCGGCCAAGGTGCGGCGAGTTTCTGTGAGCACCACCCGCTCGGGCGCGGTCACCAGGCGCACAGTGGTTTTCGAGCGGTTCGTCAGCAACGCCCGGACCTCGCCGACGGCGGAGACCACCTGCTCGAGCAACGAGACCAGCATGACCAGCCGCGGATCCGTGCCCACCAGGGCGATCATCCGCCGATGCTGCGGCCACACCCGCTCGATGTAGTCGAGGGTCATCGCAGGAGCGTCGAGCATCCGCAGGGCATCCGCGGTGGGTGGGCAGTCCACGACGACGGTGTCGTACCGCCCGCTGGTGGCGAAGCCGACGACCTCCCGCAAACCCAGCACGTCCTGCACACCCGGCAGCCCCGTCAACTCCTCGGGCTCCAGTGCCGACAGTTGCGCGCCGTGGTCGTGGTTGCCTGCGGCGGCGATCAGTGCCGACACGCTCCTGAAGCGCCTTTCCAGCACGGCGAGAGTGTCCAGTTCGAGCACGTCGAGACTTTCGGCCACCGACACGAGGTCCCGTGCCGACCCGACACCGAGGACGTCGGCGAGTGAATGCGCTTGATCGAGGGAAACGAGAAGTGTCCGACTACCACTGTCCGCAGCCGCCCGCGCCGTCGCGGCAGCGAGTGTGGTCTTACCCACACCGCCCTTGCCAACGAAGAACTGGACCCGTGCGGGACCGCTACCGCCCTCGCTGATCAGCCTTCCACCCGCTTCTTCAGTTCCTTGAGCGCTGTATCGGTGATGGCCTTTTCGGCCTTGCGCTTGAACAGGCCGATCATCGGGATGGTGAGGTCCACGGTCAGTTCGTAGGTGACGGTGGTACTGCCGCCCGATTCTTCCTCGAGCACATACGAACCGAATTGCGCCTTCTGTATCTCGCCCGACTCGAGCTCCCAGCTCACGGCCTTGCCGTCCGGCGCCCATTGGTAGCGGAGCACATAGGTGTCCTTGACCATTCCCGCATCGAGGACGAAGCGCACCCGATCGGCCCTGCCGTTCGGCCCCGGGTCCAGTACCTCCACGGATTTCGCTGCCGTCACCCACGCCGGATACGCGTCGAAGTCGGCGATCACATCCATCACCCGAGCGGCCGGCGCCTCGATACTGATCGACCTCTTGGTCCTCTCGGGCATGGACTGAACGCTTCCTTTCGCGTGTGCGAACCCGCGCGCCGATGGCCGGGCCACACTGTTACCTGGTTCCGTGACTGTGTCGTGCCCGACTATCACACACGATTCCTGTGCTCGGACACAATGCTGACGGCGCCCCCGGGAAAGGGCGCCAGGTCAGGATGGTGGTTCCCCGGGTGCGCGACCCGCTTCCAGTTCCTTCTTGACCTCGAAGGACATCACTTTCCCCTCGACACGGCGGCGACGGTTCAGTGCGGCCAGGTCGGGTGAACCGTCGCCCTCGCTCCGGGCCGGTTCGGCATGCAGGAAGTAGTGGACGATCACCCCGTCGAGCACCGGTTCGAGCCACACCTCCATCGTTCCGGTGAGGGACCCGGCCACGACCCACCGGATCCCCTTGTCGGCACGGTCCTCGCGGACGGACAGAGTGAGGTCGGGCCACCACCGTCGCCAGCGGGTGGGCGGGGCAATCGCCGCCGCTACCTGCGCGGGTGGCGCCGCAACGAACGTCTGGTCTGCGACCTGAATACTGCTCACAGCGACTAGCTTCACACACTGCCGCGCCACGATCGCCGCGTGGTCGCTCCGGTGGCCGAGAGCAGGCTCTGAGCAGGGGTCCGTCGGGCTGGGACAGCGAGGTGCAGGCGAAGGTCTAAAGTTGGGCCAGACAATCCTACTCGTCAGTATCTTTCAGCGTCGGAGGTTTTTCGTGCCCGAGTTCAGCGCGCCACAGTCGTTCACGATCGCGGAGGACGCGTCCGCGGTCGACTCGGTGTTCGCCCACGCAGCGGCCCGTCCGGCGCTGGTCGTGTACAAGCGGAAGGTCGCGGGAAGCTGGACCGATGTCACGGCCGCAGATTTCGCGGCACAGGTCACCGCGGTCGCGAAGGGCCTTGTCGCCCTGGGCGTCCAGCAGGGTGATCGGGTCGCGTTGATGTCCGCCACCCGGTACGAGTGGCCGCTCCTCGACTTCGCCATCTGGTCCGCCGGCGGCGTTACCGTCCCGATCTACGAAACATCCTCGACGGATCAGGTTCGCTGGATCCTCGGCGATTCCGAAGCCACCCAGTTGATTGTCGAGAACGCCACGCATGCGGCAACCGTGAAGGAGGTCGCCGCCGAGGCGTCGGCGCTGCGTGGGGTCTACCAGATCGAGGCGGCCGGCGGTGAGCGCGGCGTCGTCGACGAACTGACCACGCTCGGCATCGACGTCCCGGACGCGGAGATCGAGGCCCGGGTCGCGGCTCTGAAGTCGAGCGACCCCGCGACTCTCATATACACCTCCGGTACCACCGGTCGCCCCAAAGGCTGCCAGCTGACGCACTCGAATCTGATCGCCGAGTCGAAGGGCATCCTCGACTCGAGCCTCGGCACCCTGCTGAAGTCCCCCGGTGTGAGCACGCTGATGTTCCTCCCGATGGCGCACGTACTCGCGCGGGCCGTGAGCATCGCATCGTTCGACGCCGGTGCTGCGCTCGGACACACGAGCGACATCCCGAACCTGGTCCCCACTTTCGGCGAGTTCCGCCCCGACTTCATCCTGTCGGTGCCCCGTGTCTTCGAGAAGGTGTACAACAGTGCCCGCGCCAAGGCCCACGGCGAGGGCAAGGGCAAGATTTTCGACGCGGCCGCCGAGACGGCCATCGCCTGGAGCGAAGCTCAGGACAAGGGCGGGCCGGGACTGGTCCTCAAGGCCAAGCATGCACTGTTCGACAAGCTGGTGTTCTCGAAACTACGCGCGGCGCTGGGCGGAAAGTGTCAGCTGGCGATCTCGGGCGGCGCCCCGCTCGGCGCCCGGCTCGGTCACTTCTTCCGCGGCATCGGCATCACGATCTACGAAGGCTACGGTCTCACCGAGACCTCAGCGGCATTCGCAGTCAACACGATCGGCGAACAGAAGGTCGGTTCGGTCGGCAAACCCCTCGCAGGAAACTCGGTCCGCATCGCGGACGACGGCGAGATCCTGCTGTCGGGACCGGTGGTGTTCCACGGATACTGGCGCAACGAGGCCGCCACGTCCGAGGCACTCGACAACGGCTGGTTCCACACCGGCGACCTCGGGTCGGTCGATTCGGACGGTTTTATCACGATCACCGGCCGCAAGAAAGAGATCATCGTCACGGCCGGTGGAAAGAACGTGTCCCCCGCGCAGCTCGAGGATCACCTTCGCGCGCACCCGCTCATCAGCCAGGCCATCGTCGTCGGCGACCAGAAGCCGTTCATCGGCGCTCTGATCACGATCGACGCCGACGCCCTCCCCGCGTGGAACGAGCGCAACGGCAAGCCCGCCGAGACCAAGGTCGGCGATCTGCTCGCCGACGCCGATCTCACGGCCGAGATCGACGAGGCGGTCGCCGAAGCCAACAAACTCGTCTCGCACGCGGAAGCGATCAAGAAGTTCCGTGTCCTGCCCGTCGACTTCACCGAGGAGACAGGGGAACTCACGCCCACGATGAAGCTCAAGCGGAACGTCGTGCACGAAAGCTTCTCCGAGGAGATCGCCGCCATTTACGCCAAGTAGTGCCCTCCGGCTCGTGAGTACTTCTCAACCGCCCGCGGTTGAGAAGTACTCACGAGCGGTCACGCCAGCAGTGCCCGCAGCTGGGCGGCGAGTACGTCCCATCGCCACTCCGCCTTGACCCATTCGCGTCCGGCCGCACCCATGGCGGCCGCGCGATCTCGGTCGGCGAGAACCGCAATCACCGAACGGGCCACCTCGTTCACCGACGTGCCGTCGACGACGAGCCCGGTCTCGTTCTGGCGCACCGTTTCCGGTGCACCACCCGACTGTCCCGCGACCACGGGAACTCCACTGGCGGATGCTTCGAGAAAGACGATCCCCAGGCCTTCCACGTCCAGTCCCGCGCCCCGTGTGCGGCACGGCATGGCGAACACGTCGGCGATCGTATGGTGTGCCGCCAGTTCGGCCGACGGAACCGTTCCGGTGAACACCACGTGGTCCTCCATACCCACCGCCCGGGCAATGGACCGGAGGCGGTCCTCGTAGGGCCCACCACCGACGATCACGAGTACCGCACCGTCGATGTGCTCACGGATGGCCGGAAGGGCCCGGATGAGAACGTCCTGCCCCTTGCGCGGCACCAGACGCGACAGGCACAGGACAGTCGGCCGCTCCCCCAGCCCGTACCGGGCCCGCAATTCCGTGCGAGCGCCGCTGTCGGGCGCAAACCGCTCCGTGTCGACCCCCGGCGGCACGTGCTCGAGCGCGGCGCCCGCACCGAATGCGGACGCGAAGCGGCCACGGGTGTAGCGGCTCACGTAGGTGACAACGTCCGTCTGCTCACCGATCTGCCGCAACGCCTGCCGCGCGGCGGGCAGCATCGACCAGCCCACTTCGTGCCCGTGCGTGCTGGCGATGACGCGCTGCGCGCCCGCACGGCGAAGCGTCGGAGCGAGCAAGGCGAGTGGCGCGGCGGCCCCGAACCACACATTCGCGCACCCGTACTCCTCGATCAGCCGCGCGGCGCGCCGGGCCACGAACGGTGTCGGCACCATCAGCGTGGTGGGATGGCGTACCACCGGAAAAGGCTGTCGTGCATCGAAGGTGACATGCGAGTCGCCCCGCCACCGCGGGGCATACACCACCAAGTCGTCCGCCGGAAAGTGCTTGGCGAAGGTGTGCAGGTACGACTGGATACCACCCGGGCGGGGCGGAAAATCGTTCGTCACCAACAGGGTTCGACGCATGTGACCACCGTAGGCGGTTGACCAGGCGCTGGGCGACGCAGGGTCACCCCAGTCGGGCGCCCACCCAGTCGGCCCACTCGTCCCGGAATTGATCGGCATCGACGTCGAGGACCTCGGCCAGTGTGTCGTCGACCTGCACGGGGTCACTCTCCCCGACAGCCAACGCACGATACAGCTGCGTCACGTTCGATTCACCGAATTCCTCTGCCACGAACGCGTTGAGGGACCACGCCGTCTCGTAGGCGATGGACCCGCGCTCACCTGCCGCAGAGAAGTCCTCGTCACGGGGGAACTCCTGCGGTGCGCCTTCCTCGTCCACCAGCGCCGTGAGCGCGGGTGCGATCCGGCGTTTCTCCTCGTCGGAACCGCGGTATGCCGCGTACTCCGCGTACCCTTCGAGCACCCACATCGGCGAGTGATCGACCGTGTCGGCCCGCGCCGCCACATGGGTCAGTTCGTGCCGCAGGATCGCCCGGCGCGTCACCTCGGTGAGGCGCTCCGCCGACGCCGGGCTGAACACGATTCGCTGGCCGCTCACCCCTGCTGCCTCCGGGTCGACGGCATCCGAGATCGCGACGGCGGCAATGTCACGTCCGTCGTGATCCGGGCCGACCAGCGCCGTGAACTCGTCTTGCGACGCCGCCACCCACACGAGCGTCCTGCCCGCCCAGTCCGGCCCCCACAATTGCGTGACGTTGACCACCGCAGACGGGAGTTCTTCGGCCAGCCGGTCCACCATTGCGGCGTTGTCGGGGTGCCCCAGCACCACCGACGTCAGTCCGTCGCCTGTGTCCACGCGGCGCGACACCACGGGGCCGAAATCCCACGGCCCACGCCAAGTCCGATGATCCCCGTCCACTGTGGCGTTGTCGCTCACCAGGGTCCAACGATCACCGCGCCGGGCGACGACCAGTGACACTGGTTTACGGGTGGAAAGCACGTCGACGTCCGCGATCGCATAGCGGAGTCGAACCGCGGGTGACCACACTTCGTCGGCGCCGAGCGCGTCGACCAGACTCTCCGGCACCTCGGTCGCGGTACCGTCGGCGAGCTCGTATCCCCAGTCCGAGAATTCGACAGCCGCGAGATTCGCGGCTCGCCGCGTCTCTGCAGCGAGAAATCCGGGTGATGCCGACGCATCCATCAGCTGTGACAAGGCTGCCGGATCGTTCGAGCGAACTGCCTCCGCCCATCGATCCAGGAGGGCCTGCACCGCGATGCGACGGCTCTGCTCCGCGGTGTCGGCGTTGCCGACGGCGCCGTCCGTGCGTTCGCCGGTTCGCGAGAATGCAGTCAAAGCCAGTACGACGAGGACGGCGAGAACGAGTCCCACCAGGGCGGCGAGTTCCCAGGGACGCGTCCGGCGGCGTGATGTCGGCTCCCCGGCGGTCGCCGGCTCTGATTCAGGCACGCCGGTGAGTGTATGAGCATGACCTCGAACGGTGGCGGGACGGTCACCGTCAGTAGCGGCGTGCTCCGTAGAACGGGAACCTGGCCATCGACTCGATTTTTACCGGGACACCGAATGTGGACGCGTGCAGGATGTTGCCGTTGCCCGCATACAGGCCGACGTGAGAGGCGTCGTCGTAGAAGAGGACCACATCGCCGGGCTGGAGCTGATCGCGCGACACCGGGGTGCCCCCGCCTGCCTGCGCCTGACTCGACCGCGGCAACGTCTTCCCGACCTGCTTGTAAGCCCACACCACGAGACCAGAACAGTCGAACTCGTTCGGACCGGTGGCACCCCAGACATACGGGTCGCCGATGCGGGTCATCCCGGCCTGGAGTGCGCTCGACCCGGAGCCCGGGGTGAGGTGGGCGAGGATCGTGTTCGGATCGAATCCCGGGGGGAACGGGGTACCGGCCAACTGGTCGCGCTCGGCGCCCGTGAGGTCACCGAACGCCTTCATCACCTCACCGATCTGCGCCTGCAGGTCACTCTGCTTGCGCTGCAAATCGTCGCTGAGCGCCTTGGCTTCTTCGGTTGCGGACCGGGCGGCGTCCGCGGACTGCTTCGATGCTTCCGCGGCCTTCGCCGCATCCGACGTCGCTGCCTGGAACTGCGCGACCTGGTTGCGGGTCTCGTTGGAGATGACGTCGAGAGCCGACATCTGGTCCAGAAGTTGCTGCGGCGAATCACTGACCATCACCGCGAAGAGCCGATTGGTGCGGGCTCCCTGGTAATTGGCTGTCGCCAATTTGTTCACCACCGGCTCGAACACCGCAATGCGCGCTTTGGCGGCGTCGAGAGCCCCCTGATCACCGGCGAGCTTCGCCTCGGCGTCACGTTGTGCCGCCAACTTGGCGTCGAGGTCGATCTGCGCGTTGTGGAGTGCCTCGGACGTCTGCTCGGACTGCCGGGAGAGATCACCGAGTTTGGCCAGTGCCTCCGTTGGGTTGGTGACCACCGGGTCCGCGCCCGCCGACACGGTGGGCAGAGAGGTGAGTGTCAAGGACAGGACGCCCACGGTCAGCATGCTGCGCAGCGAGCGCTTCATCTTGTTCGAGCCCACGGAATGCGGTTCTCCGTTCATCGATCTCCACCACCCGAGACGCGATGCGATGCGCGACACGAGGGTCCGCGGTCGCGCACGGCCACGGAATGCTGAAGAGGTGGCGACCCGCGTTGTCGTCCGGTTCGGGTGACATGAGTTCGCAAGGTCTCGGATAGGTTACGGAATGGCATACGTTCGTGTCCACCTCCGACGCAGCCTCGTGGCACAGTCGACAACGGGGCGCATTTCCGACGGTGACAGGGCGCCGAGATGTCACAAAGGGTGGGTTCGAATGGCGATTCGAACCCACCCTCGGTGGTCGTGCGCGATCCTGCGAAGCTACCCCGTACATGCCCGGACGAGTCCCGGAGATGCGTGTGCCACGCGGCTGGATCAGTAGCGGCGTGCGCCGTCGAAAGGCATCGACGCGATGGGCGCCAACTTGACCGGCTGGCTCTCGGTCGAGGCGTGGATCACGTTGCCGTTGCCGGCGTAGATACCGGAGTGCGACCCACCGTAGAAGGACACGACGTCGCCGGGACGAAGATCGGCCTGCGCGACGGGAGTCCCGGCCGCGGCCTGGTCGTAGCTGGTGCGCGGCAGGTTGAGTCCGGCCTGCTTGAACGCCCACTGCACGAGACCGGAGCAGTCGAACGCATTGGGACCGGCGGCGCCGTAGACGTATGGGGCACCGATTTTGCTCTGAGCTGCCTGAACAGCTTTGTCACCGGTGGAGGACGCGGGCGGCGCGGGCAGCGCGGGCGCTCCGGGGACCTGCGGGATGACGACGCCCGGGATCTCGAAGGTTCCGATTCCGGGGATGGTGATGGGGTCCGCAGCGGCCGGGGCTGCGGTAGCGGTGAGCGCACCTACTGCAAGAGCGCTGGCGACGATTGCCCGCCGCACATTCCGCTTGGAAACTTGTGACGCCACGAAAGGGGTACTCCGTTTCTTCCATTCGTCCGCCGACCGAGTTAGCTGACGGGTTCGGGCTGGGAAGATCAGCCCTACCCACCGGTCCGACGAACGTCCCGGCAGGATTCACCCCAGTGGAAACTTGGGTTCCCGGTACGGCCCTCTCACGAGAAGCCGATTAGGCGGTGACTAGCGATGCTGTCCCGGTGTGGGGCGGCAAGACTCCGCTAGGTCTCAGGTAGGTTACGAAATGGAGTACCCGGATGTCGACCGGGACACGCGAAGATTGCCCATCGGACGCAGGGAAACCCGCCGCGGGCGCCTGTACCGGGTTCCGATAACAGCGAGATAACAGCCGGTTGGTTTCCGATCTCTTTTCGATAGCGGCTGTGGCGATTTCGCCCGACCCTTTCGCGACGAGCCTTCGCCGACCCCGCATCCCTGCACTTCACATACCCTTCCGCGATACGAGACCCACGACGCGTCGCCGAGGCCGAACACCTGTCGTCGTCCGCCCGAGGCACACCCACTGCGCGACAATCGCTGCCCGCTACTGCACTCTGGGACGAGCCGGGAAAAGGCAGTGTGATCCTCGTCTCCCCGCCCCCGAAGTGTTCGCCGGAAGTGGCTTGTCGGTACCCGCCCATACGCTCCGGGCTGTGAGAGTTTCCGGCGTACCCGAGTTACCGAAATTCGTGCAACCGAAGTTCGAGCAACTGAGGTTCGACGAGCTCGACACCCCGCTGCGAGATACCACCTTCGTGATCGTCGATCTCGAAACGACCGGTGGACGGCCCGGGGAGGACGCGATTACCGAGATCGGCGCCGTGAAGGTGCGCGGGGGCGAAGTACTCGGCGAGATGGCCACCCTCGTGGATCCGGGTCGCTCCATCCCGCCGCACATCGTGGAGATCACCGGAATCACCACGGCGATGGTCGTGGACGCCCCGCGTATCGAGCGCGTACTGCCTGCCTTTCTGGAATTCGCACGAGGCTCGGTGCTGGTTGCGCACAACGCTCCCTTCGACACCGGTTTCCTCAAGGCCGCCGCGGCGGCCACCGACACCCCCTGGCCCAAGTTCACGGTGCTGTGCACGGTCAAGCTGGCGCGCCGCGTCCTCACCCGCGACGAAGCGCCGTCGGTGAAGCTGTCCTCCCTTGCCCGGCTCTTCGACGTCAGCACACAGCCCACTCACCGCGCACTCGACGACGCCCGCGCCACCGTCGACGTCCTGCACGCTCTGATCGATCGGGTCGGCAACCAGGGAGTGCACAGCCTCACCGAACTCGTCGATTACCTTCCCGACGTCTCCTCCCACCAGCGAGCCAAGCGCACCCTCGCCAGTCACCTACCGCATGCCCCGGGGGTGTACCTGTTCCGTGGCCCCTCGGACGAGGTGCTCTACGTCGGAACGGCGACAGACCTGCGGCGCCGGGTACGCAATTACTTCACCGGGTCCGAGACGCGCGGACGGATGAAGGAGATGGTGGCGCTCACCACCCGGATCGATCATGTGGAGTGCTCGCACGCGCTCGAGGCCGGTGTCCGCGAACTGCGCCTACTCGCCGCACACACGCCGCCGTACAACCGGCGGTCGAAGTATCCGAAGCGCGGATGGTGGATCACACTCACAGTCGAGGCCTTTCCCCGACTGTCCGTCGTACGCACTCCCACTCCGGATTCACTCGGCCCGTTCCGGTCCCGCTCCACCGCGGTCGAGGTCGCGGAGACGCTCGCCGAGTACTGCGTCTTGCGAACCTGTACCACCCGGATACCGAAAGGACGGGAGCATGGACCGCAATGTCCGCCGCGCGAACTCGCCCGGTGCCCGGCGGCCGTGCAGGGTCTGAAGACCGAGGACGACTACAGCCCCGGCCCCCGACTCTTCCGTCACCTGCTGCGAGGCGTCGACGACACGCCACTGCGGCGGATGCGCACACGGCTGGACGGGCTCGCGGCGAGCGAGTTGTTCGAGAACGCCGCCCGGCTGCGCGACCGCACTGCCGACGTGGCCCTCGCATTGCGCAGGATGCAACGGCTGGCTGCCCTCACCGCGCTCGAGGAGATCGTGGCGGCCCGCCCGGCCGCCACCGGAGGCTGGGAGTTCGCGGTGATCCGGCACGGCCGGCTCGCATCCTCCGGGCGTGCGCGGCGCGGAATACACCCGATGCCGGTGGTCGAGGCTCTGGTGCTCGCTGCCGAGACCGTCGTTCCGGATGATGCGCCGCTCCGCGGGGCCTCGCCCGAGGAAGCCGGCCTGCTGGCCCGTTGGCTCGATAGCGAGGGCACCCGCATAGTCAGTGCCTCCGCGGGATACTGCGAACCCGCGCGAGGGGCCGGATCGTGGGCGGAGTGGTGCGAGCGGGCCCGCGCCGGCAGTGAACCGACACCCGAACCGGAGTCCCGAGCGCCTGTGCCCGACGCTGTTCACCACCACATAGGGTGGCACTCATGATCAACGCCATCGTCCTGATCCACGCCGAAGCCCGCCGCATCCCGGAAACAGCGCAAGCCGTCGCCGATATCGACGGCGTCGACAAGGTCTACTCCTGCGCCGGCGACATCGACTTGATCGCAATCGTGCGGGTCCGGGACCACGCGAAGATCGCCGAAGTGGTCACCGAGGGGATCAACAAGGTCGACGGAGTGTCCAGGACGGCAACGCACATCGCGTTCCAGTCCTATTCGAGCGCCGATGTCGAGGCCGGATTCTCCATCGGCGAATGACCGGCGCCGGGCGGGCGCGCTACTTGGTCGCCGTCATCGCCGAGGTGACTGCGGCCCACTTCGCCAGAAGTGCCGCCGCCGCCCCGCTGTCGATTGCCTGAGCTGCAGTCGTAATACCCTCGGCCAAGATTTCTTCGAGCGGGCGGTCGCCGAGACCACGGAAGGCCGCGATGGCGCCGGCAGCGTTGAGCAGCACCGCGTCACGCACCGGGCCGGCCTCGCCGTCGAGGAGGCGCCGTGCCACCAGCGCGTTCGCTTCGGCGTCCCCACCCCGCAGCTCGTCCAGCGACACCCGGGCTATACCGAGATCGCGAGGATCGAGCTGACGCACCGTCACCGATCCCTCGGACACGAGATGCACGGTCGACGTGCTCGATGTGGTCAGCTCGTCGAGGCCGTCATCCCCGCGCACCACGAGTGCGGAGTTACCGCGCTGCGCCAGCACCCCGGCGACGACCGGGATCAGATCGAGGAACGCGCAGCCGATGAGTCCCGCGCGCGGCCGCGCCGGATTGGTGAGAGGCCCCAGCACATTGAACACCGTCGGAATGCCGATTTCCTTACGCGGCGCCGCCGCGAACCGGAGGGCGGGATGGAAGACCGGCGCGAAGCAGAAACCGATACCGACCTCGCGCAAGGAGCGTGCCACCTCGTCGGGCCCCAAGTTGATCCGGACTCCGAGTGCTTCGAGTACGTCGGCGCCGCCACTTTTCGAGGAGGCAGCCCGGTTTCCATGCTTCACCACCCGAATGCCGCTGGCGGCCACCACGATCGACGCCATCGTGGAGATGTTGACGGTGTTGGACCGGTCGCCACCGGTACCCACGATGTCCACGACATTGGCATCGACCGGCACCTTGCGCGCATGGCCCAGCATCGAGTCGGCCAGTCCGCGCAGTTCTTCCGGAACGACACCCTTCATCTTGAGGCCGACACCGAACGCGGCGATTTGGGCGGACGTGGCATTGTCGGACATGATTTCGTCCATTGCCCACGTCGCGTCTTCCACCGACAGGTCGCGTCCTTCGGTGAGCGCCCCGAGAACCGACGGCCACGTGCGGACCGGCGGGGTCGTGTCGTTCGTCCCCTGGGCGTCCGGGCCCTGCACGGTCGGGCTCTGCATCGTCGTGTCCCCTCGAAACTCGTAGCGATGTGTACTCGTGTGATCCGCTCTCCGCAGCCTAGTTGCCTTGCGTATCCATCTCGCGCACCGGTTGCATTGCGTCCCACCCCGCGACGTCCCCACCGAGACGCTGTGCCAGCCCGGCCATTCTCGACCGTTCCTGGGAACAGTGCAGCGCGTCCAGCACCTGGACCCGTTGTAACACCAACTCCACGGTCCCCTCGGCCGCGCCGGGGGTGTCGGCAACCGCGACGCCGGTGCGCCGTGGCCGGTATCCGTCCTGCGCGGCAATGGACTCCGCCTCGCCGACCGTGGTCGCCGGCAGCCGCAAATGGTGACGCAGCACGGCCTCCTCGCCGGCCTGCCACACCGGGGTCTCCGAGGCCGCGCGTTCGAGCGTGGTCGAGCACGCCTCCACGTCGTCGAAGCAGGAGGCGACCACGACGAGATCTTCCCGGTCCGGGTCCAGCGGAGGCGCCGACCTGCCGCCGCCGAACAGTCTCCGCAACCACCCCGTACTGTTGTCACGAGTTCGCATTCCTCCACCCTTTCATGCCCCGCCACCAGCGTGTCAGCAGGCAGAATCGGACAAGCGGGACGCGTCGGCGCGCCGAGGGTGGACCCGGGTAGTCGTCTCTTACGACGAAGCGTCATACTTCTGTCTGTGACGAGCGCAGTAGGGACTTCAGGATCAGCAATCACCCAACGCGTGCACTCGCTGAACCGACCAAACATGGTCAGCGTTGGCACCATCGTGTGGTTGTCAAGTGAGCTCATGTTCTTCGCAGGGCTCTTCGCCATGTATTTCGTGGCCAGAGCCCAGGCGAATGGAAACTGGCCGCCGGAGCCGACCGAGCTGAACCTCTTCCTCGCCGTGCCGGTGACGCTCGTGCTGATCGCGTCGTCGTTCACGTGCCAGATGGGCGTGTTCGCGGCCGAGCGCGGTGATGTCTTCGGTCTGCGCCGCTGGTACCTCCTCACCCTCGCCATGGGCACGTTCTTCGTGCTCGGCCAGGGATACGAGTACGTGCACCTCGTCGAGCACGGCACGTCCATCTCGAGCAGCGTGTACGGCTCGGTGTTCTACATGACCACGGGATTCCACGGTCTCCACGTCATCGGCGGTCTCATCGCGTTCGTCTTCCTGATCGCCCGCACCAAGGTCAGCAAGTTCACGCCCGCCCAGGCCACCGCCGCGATCGTCGTCTCGTACTACTGGCACTTTGTCGACATCGTGTGGATCGCCCTGTTTGCCACGATCTATTTCATCCGTTGATCAGCTGAACGCCCAGGCAGCCCCCTGACGTCCAGTCCGTCCCGACATACCAAAGGGATACAGATGAGTTCATCCCCCCCGCCCGCATCCGATACTACGGCGTCTGCCGCGAAGACGCGTCGCCAGCGCAAGCTACGCCGTCGCGTCACGGGCGCCCTGGTCCTGATGATGGGACTGGTCAGCGCCGGTTTCCTCGCGTCCGCGTTGACGCCTACCCCGCAGGTGGCCACCGCGACCGACGATCAGGCAGCACTGATCCGCGAAGGCAAGCAGTTGTACGACACGTCGTGCATCACCTGCCACGGTGCAAACCTTCAGGGTGTGCAGGACCGCGGGCCCAGCCTGATCGGTGTCGGTGAGGCCGCCGTCTACTTCCAGGTGTCGTCGGGACGCATGCCCGCGTCGCGTAACGAGGCGCAGGTCGAGCGCAAGCCGCTCAAGTTCGACGCCGAGCAGACGGACGCCATCGGCGCCTACATCCAGGCCAACGGCGGCGGCCCCACGGTCGTGCGCGACGAGAACGGCGAAATCGCCCAGTCCTCGCTGCGCGGCGGCGACATCGGACGAGGCAGCGAACTCTTCCGCCTCAACTGCGCGTCCTGCCACAACTTCACCGGTCGCGGCGGAGCACTGTCCTCCGGCAAGTATGCGCCCGTCCTGGACCCGGCCAACGAGCAGCAGATCTACACCGCGATGGTCACCGGACCGCAGAACATGCCCAAGTTCTCGGACCGTCAGCTGACCCTCGAGGAGAAGAAGGACATCATCGCCTACATCAAGTCGTCGGGCGAGACGAAGCAGCCCGGTGGATACGGACTCGGCGGCATCGGTCCGGCATCCGAGGGCTTGGCCATGTGGGTCGTCGGAATCATCGCTGTCGTCGGTGCAGCACTGTGGATCGGAGCAAGGTCATGAGCGACGCTGGCCAACCGGGCGGCGCTACGCCAAAGAAGTACACGGACGCGGAACTCGAGAACCTGAGCCGCGACGAGCTGGTCGAACTCGGTACCAACCTCGACGGGGTCGATGTCGCGTTCCGCCGCAACCGCTGGGCGGTCGAAGGAACCAAGGCCGAGAAGCGCGCCGAACGCTCCGTGGCGTTCTGGTTCGCCCTCGCCGGCGTCTCGGCCGTGGCGTTCATCGCGATCTACCTGTTCTGGCCGTGGGAGTACGCCGGCGCCGGTGAAGAGAACTACTCCGCGTACAGCCTGTACACCCCGCTGATCGGTCTCACCATGGGCCTGGCCATCCTCGGTCTGGGTGTCGGCGCCGTCCAGTTCACCAAGAAGTTCATTCCGGAAGAGCTGTCCGTCCAGGACCGTCACGACGGCGGATCGTCCGAGACGGACCGCCGGACCATCGTCGCGGAACTCGGAGACTCCTTCGACACCTCGACGCTCGGGCGCCGCAAGCTCATCAAGCGCAGTCTCCTTTTCGGTGGTGGCGCACTCGGAATCATGTCCTTGATGCCGCTCGGTGGACTGGTCAAGAACCCGTGGGCACAGCGTGACGATTCGCCGCTCTGGGTGTCCGGCTGGACGCCCCGCTACGCCGGCGAGACCATCTACCTGCGCCGAGACACCGGTCGTCCCGAGGACGTCGTCCTCGTCCGTCCGGAAGACCTCGACGCCGGTGCCATGGAAACCGTTTTTCCTTTCCGCGAGTCCGACCGCGGCGACCACGACGCCCTGCTCGAGGGCCTGCGCGGTATCCGCAACGCGACGATGCTCATCCGTCTGCGCACGGAAGACACCGAACGGGTCACCAAGCGCAAGGGCCAGGAGAGCTTCAACTACGGCGACTACTTCGCCTTCTCGAAGATCTGCACCCACCTCGGCTGCCCCACGTCGCTGTACGAACAGCAGACCAACCGAATTCTCTGCCCGTGCCACCAGTCGCAGTTCGACGCGCTGACCTACGGAAAGCCGATTTTCGGTCCCGCTGCTCGTGCACTTCCGCAGTTGCCTATTACAGTGAACGAAGAGGGTTTCCTGGTCGCCACCGGTGACTACATCGAAGCTCTCGGCCCGGCATTTTGGGAGCGTCGACCGTGACCAACAACAAACCGTCCAGACTGAACGCCATGGCCGCCGGCCAGGCGGAGGCAATGGACTCCCGTTACCACCTCGCAGCAGGAATGCGGCGGCAGATCAACAAGGTCTTCCCCACCCACTGGTCGTTCCTGCTCGGTGAGATCGCGCTGTACAGCTTCGTCATTCTGCTGATCTCGGGTGTCTACCTCACCTTGTTCTTCGACCCGTCGATGGCCCACGTGGTCTACAACGGCGCGTACGAGCCTCTGCGCGGCGTCACCATGTCGCGCGCATACGAGACCACGCTGAACATCTCCTTCGAGGTGCGCGGCGGATTGTTCGTCCGGCAGATCCACCACTGGGCGGCATTGATGTTCGCGGCGTCCATCGTGGTGCACCTGATGCGCATCTTCTTCACCGGCGCCTTCCGGCGTCCGCGTGAAGCGAACTGGGTCATCGGTTGCCTTCTCTTGATCCTGGCCATGTTCGAGGGCTTCTTCGGTTACACCATTCCCGACGACCTCCTGTCGGGTACGGGCCTACGTGCCGCGTTCTCCGGTATCACCTTGAGCATCCCGATCGCCGGCACCTGGATGCACTGGCTGATCTTCGGCGGCGACTTCCCCGGCGACCTGATCATCCCCCGGCTCTACGTGGCGCACGTCCTGCTGTTCCCCGGCATCATCCTCGCGCTGATCGCCGGTCACCTCGCGCTCGTCTGGTACCAGAAGCACACGCAGTTCCCCGGCCCCGGCCGCACGGAACAGAACGTCGTCGGCGTCCGGATCCTCCCCGTCTTCGCCGTCAAGTCGGGCGCGTTCTTCGCCATCACCTTCGGTGTTCTCGCCGTCATGGGCGGCGTGCTGCAGATCAACCCGGTGTGGACCATCGGCCCGTACAACCCGGCACAGGTGTCCGCCGGGTCGCAGCCCGACATCTACATGATGTGGACGGACGGCCTGGCCCGTCTGTGGCCCGCGTGGGAGATCTACCTGTTCGACCGGTACACCATCCCGGCCGTGTTCGCGGTGGCGCTGATCATGGGACTCGTCTTCACCGTCCTCATCGCCTACCCGTGGATCGAGAAGCGTCTGACCAAGGACGACGCTCACCACAACCTGCTGCAGCGTCCGCGGGACGTTCCGGTCCGCACGGCGATCGGCGCAATGGCACTGACGTTCTATGCCGTTCTGACGATCTCCTGCATCAACGACATCATCGCGTACCACCTGAGCATTTCGTTGAACGCGATGACCTGGATCGGCCGTATCGGCATGGTGTTGCTGCCGCCCCTCGCGTTCTTCGTGGCGTACCGGTTCTGCCTGGGTCTGCAGCGCAGCGACCGTGAGGTTCTCGAGCACGGCATCGAGACCGGCATCATCAAGCGGATGCCCAATGGTCAGTACATCGAGATCCATCAGCCGCTCGGCCCGGTCGACGGCCATGGCCACCCGATTCCGCTCGAGTACCAGGGTGCGGCCATCCCGAAGAAGATGAACAAGCTCGGCTCCGCAGGCAAGCCCGGCTCCGGCAGCCTTGTCACCGCAGACCCGATCGAAGAGAGCGAAGCTCTCGAGGCCGCTCTGCATCATGGTGAGCGCGAACAGCTCACCATGCTGACCGAGCTGCAGAATCGGGTGCACGGAAACGGAAGCTCAGGCAACGGCAGCTCCGGCAACGGCGAGGCCCACTGAGGCTGACCCCGCGCTGATCAGGGCCCCGAACCACTTGTGGTTCGGGGCCCTGCCTCTATGGGACGAGCTGCATCTCCTCCCTCCTCTCGCGACTGCGCACGGAACACCACTGTCACTGCACCGAGACACAACAGCAGGCCTGTCGCGGTGAGGGCTCCGAAGGGCTCACCGAAAGCCACGGCCCCCCACACCGCGGTCACGGGTGCAATCAGAAACATCAGCGTATTGACCCGGGTGACACCATTGCGTCGCAGCACCAGCCAGTACAGGCCGTAGCCGCCGAAGGTGGACAGAACCACCAACCAGGTCACGGCAAGCCAGAATGTGGCGTCAGCCGGTGGAGTCACATCTCCGCCCGCTGCCGCCATCGCGGTGAACAACACCGCGCTGGTGACACAGTGGATCGTCAGCGACACCGTGGGATCGGTGTCCCGAGGTGAGCGGCGCTCCAAGAACGTCGCGGCCACCAGTGAGAGCATCCCCGCGAACGGCACCAGATACGCCCACCACACCACTCCCCCGGACGAGGTGGCATCGCCGGCGGTGACCGTCACGACTCCGGCCACACCGAGCGCCAGACCCCACCATTGCCGCGGCCCGACATGCTCCCTCAGCAGCGGTCCGGCAAGTACGGCGACGACGAGAGGCTGAGTACCGTCGATCAGCGCCGTGGTCCCACTGGAGACCCCCAAGCCGATTGCCTGGTAGACGGTGAGGAGGTAGCCCGTCTGCGACAGCGCGCCGATGACAATCTCGCGCCGCACCGTGTGCAGTCGGAGGCTTCTCCAGCGGTGGAGTCCGAAGAGCATTGTGCAGAGGACAAGCACCACCGCGAGGGGCAGGAACCGCCACATGAGCAGGGTGATGGGATCGGCGGTGCCGGCCCCGAGTTTCGCTCCGATGAAGCCCGAACTCCAGCACACGACGAAGGCCGCAGCGAGAAGTACATTCACGAAGAACCTCCCGGGTATACAGATCTGTGTAGCAAAACCAACGATATACCGATCTGTATACTTCTGTCATGGGCACAGTGCCGGAACCTAGACGAGTCACGCTGACCCCGGGGGCCCGACGCGCCCTGGCCGCAGCCGACCGCTTGTTCTACGAGCGCGGAATCTCCGCTGTGGGGGTCGATCTCATCGCCGCGGAGGCGGGCGTCACGAAGAAGACGCTGTACGACCGGTTCGGGTCCAAGGAACAGCTCGTGGTCGAGTACCTCGCCGACCGCGACGAGCGCTGGCGACTGTTCCTTGCCGGCTATCTCGACGCAGCGGCCAGCTCACCGGACGGACGCCTGAAGGCTATCTTCGACGCATCCCGCGACTGGGCCGGTCAGCACAGCACAAAGGGCTGCAGCATGGTGAACGCACACGCCGAGATCAGCGACCCAGCCCATCCGGCGTACCGCGTCATCATCGAGCAGAAGAGGTGGATGCTCGCACTGTTCACGCAGGTATGCGCAGACGCGGAAGTGGCAGACGCACACGAACTAGCCTGCACCTTCATGCTGCTCCACGAAGGGGCTCTGGTGGCACATGGTCTTCACGTGTTCGAGGACGCGCTCACCCTCGCGTCGGCTCGGTCACAGGCACTGCTGCGCGCGGCCACCGCGGCCTCCGGTTAGAGATGCGACAACAACGGCGGGGCGCCGAAATCCCTAGGATTCCGACGCCCCGCCGTGGGGTTTGATGCTCAGTGCTTTTCGGGTCCGACGTGGTACTCGAAGACCAGGCCTGCCGCTGCTGCCAACACAGCAACAACTGCAACGACGATCATCCAGGGCTGGAAGAACGCCAGCGCGAGGCCGGCGAGGGCCGCTGCACCGGCCAGCAGGATGGGCCAGTAACTTCCGGGGCTGAAGAACCCGAGGTCGCCGGCGCCGTCGGCGATTTCTGCGTCCTCGTAGTCCTCGGGCCGGGTGTCGAGACGGCGGGCGACGAACCGGAAGTAGGTACCGATGATCAATGTCAGGCCCGCCGACAGGCAGATGCCAGTCAGACCCGCCCACTCGATACCGGTCCGGGAGACGGCGGTGAACACGCCGTAGACGATCGCGACGAGAATGAAGAATACCGTCAGGATCTCGAAGAGCTTGGCTTCGATCTTCATATCAGCACTTGTCCTTGGTCAATGAGGTATCAGCAGCGGGGTCAGTTACCTTCGACACCGCTCGCCTGCTGGTAGCCGCGATCGGTGGTGAACGGTGAGGTGGAGGTCGCCACAGGCGACTCGCCGATAGCCTCGAGAGCCTCCGCCGTGGTCAGCGCCCGGCCACCCTCGTCAGCAGGCTTACGCAGATCGATGTACTGCGCGAACTTCTCCGGGCTCACGGCGCGAACCTCGAAGTTCATCATCGCGTGGAACGTTCCGCACATCTCGGCGCAGCGTCCCACGAAGGCGCCTTCCTTCTCGATCTCACTGATCTGGAAGACGTTGTCGGACTGGTTCTCCTTGGGGTTCGGGTTCACGTCCCGCTTGAAGAGGAACTCCGGCACCCAGAAGGAGTGGATGACGTCAGAGGAAGCGAGCTCGAACTCGATCCGCTTACCGGTCGGCAAGACGAGGATCGGGATCTCCTGGCTGGAGCCGATGGTCTCGATCTTGTCGTAGTGCAGGTAGGACAGGTCCTGCGGGGACTTGCCGTGGATTGCACCGGGCTGCGCGTGACCGCCCTCGCCCCCGTGCTCGGTTCCGGACGCCGCGCCTGCCTCGACGGCCGCCTGGGCCTCCTGGTCGATGCCGTCGTACTTGGCCTGGCCGTCACCGAGATCGATCGAGCGGTAACCGAACTTCCAGTTCCACTGGTAGGCAGTGACGTCGACCACGACGTTGGGGTTGTCCTCCTTGTCGAGGACGTGGTTCTGCACGACCACCGTGAAGTAGAACAGAACGGCGATGATGACGAACGGGACGGCGGTGTACGCCAACTCGAGCGGCACGTTGTACGCAGTCTGGCGAGGGAACTCGGGAGAGTCCTTCTTCTTACGATGGAAGATCACCGCCCAGAAGGTGAGGCCCCACACCAGAATGCCCATGACGAGGGCGGCGATGACCGACCAGGTCCAGAGCTCACGCATGCGTTCTGCCTGCGGGGTTACGCCCGAAGGCCACCCGAAACGAAGCACTTCGTTGTCGATTGAACAACCCGACAGCAGCAAGGCAGCAACGCCCAAAGATGCTGCCAACCCTGCCCGCCGAAGGATCCGACCTTGCGCCACGTTCACGCCTTCCTGATCGCCGCAAATTCCACTAGGGCACACCCGATGGGAAGGCCCAATTACTACGCAGCGTAGACCAAAGCGGATGGCCGTCCCTCCTCGGGTCGGGCGGTCGTGTCGCCACCGCTGCCGGGGCGGTGTCCTCGACGGCCGGAACCGGCCGCCACGGGAATCTGCGGCATACTTTCCGGCAGAGTTCCCTGACCTCTCCACACCCGTGTGGAGCATCCCAGATTCTGAATTGAGGTACCGGACGCTGTGTGCGGACTGCTCGGGCTACTGACCTCTGGAGAAACCAGCGACTACGCCGTCTCACAGGTCGACGAGGCGATGCACTGCCTGCGGCATCGCGGGCCGGACGAGCACGGGACGTGGCACGACGATCACCTCGTGTTCGGCTTCAATCGGCTGTCGATCATCGACATCGAACACTCCCACCAGCCGTTGCGGTGGGGTCCTGCCGAGAACCCGCAGCGGTACGCCCTCACCTTCAACGGTGAGATCTACAACTACCTCGAGGTTCGCGCGGAACTCGCCGAGCAGTTCGGGGCGCGGTTCGCGACCGAGGGCGACAGTGAGGCCATCGTCGCGGCGTTCCATTACTGGGGCGAGGACGCTGTGCGGCGCCTGCGCGGCATGTTCGCGTTCGCGATCTGGGACACCGAGACGCGGGAGCTGTTCATTGCCCGCGACCCGTTCGGCATCAAGCCTCTGTTTCTGGCGACGGGGACGGGCGGCACCGCGTTCGGCAGCGAGAAGAAGAGCCTGCTCGAGCTGGCCGACCTCATCGGTATCGGTACGGACCTCGATCCGCGCGCCGTGGAGCACTACACGGTGTTGCAGTACGTGCCGGAACCGGAGACGTTGCACAAGGACATCCGCCGACTCGAATCGGGCTGCTTCGCGCGGGTGCGTCCGGGTGAGGCACCGGTCATCACCCGGTATTTCGCCCCTACCTTCCCGGTGCAGCCCTTCACCGCGGGAACGGAGAAGGCCCGGTATGCGGAGATCGCGGCGGCTCTGGAGGATTCTGTCGCCAAGCACATGCGGGCCGATGTCACGGTCGGGTCCTTCCTGTCGGGCGGCATCGATTCGACGGCCATTGCGGCGCTCGCGATGCGCCACAATCCCAACCTGATCACCTTCACCACCGGCTTCGAGCGCGAGGGCTATTCCGAGGTCGACGTCGCGGCCGAGTCGGCAGAGGCAATCGGGGCACGGCACGTCGTCAAGGTGGTCAGCCCCGCGGAATTCGCGGCGGCCATCCCGGAAATCGTGTGGTACCTGGATGATCCCGTCGCCGATCCGGCCCTCGTTCCGCTGTGGTTCGTGGCGAAGGAAGCCCGCAAGCACGTCAAGGTGGTGCTGTCTGGCGAGGGCGCCGACGAGTTGTTCGGCGGCTACACCATCTACCGCGAGCCGCTGTCACTGAAGCCGTTCGAATATCTGCCGAAGGGTCTGCGGCGGGCCGCCGGACGCTTGTCGGAACGGATTCCCGACGGGACACGCGGAAAGAGCCTGCTCAATCGCGGTTCCCTCACCCTCGAGGAGCGGTACTACGGCAACGCCCGCAGCTTCAACGACGCCCAGCTGCGTACGGTGCTGCGCGATTTCCGTCCCGAATGGACGCATCGGGACGTCACGGATCCGATCTACGCCCAGTCGCAGGGGTGGGACCCCGTGGCCCGCATGCAGCACCTCGACCTGTTCACCTGGCTGCGCGGTGACATCCTGGTCAAGGCAGACAAGATGACCATGGCCAACTCCCTCGAACTGCGGGTGCCGTTCCTCGATCCGGAGGTGTTCGAGGTGGCCTCCCGGGTGCCGTTGGACCAGAAAATCACCAAGAACACCACGAAGTACGCGCTACGGCAGGCTCTCGAAGGCATCGTGCCCGGCCACGTGCTGCACCGGGCCAAGCTCGGGTTTCCCGTGCCGCTTCGGCACTGGTTACGCGGCACGGAACTCTTCGACTGGGCGCACGAGCAGATCGCCGCGTCCGGCACCGACCAGCTGCTCGACAAGGCCGCTGTCGCGAAGATGCTCAACGATCACCGGGACGGCGTCTCAGATCACAGCCGTCGCCTGTGGACCGTCCTGACCTTCATGGTCTGGCACGGCATCTTCGTCGAGAACCGGATCACGCCGAAGATCGCGGAGCCTGCGTACCCGGTGTCCCTCTAGGCGCTCCGCCGCTCGTGAGTGGTTGACGAGTCCAGGGACTCGTCAACCACTCACGAGCGGCGGAGCCGCCTCTTACGGGAGAAACGCCGCAATCTCGTCGGCCGCGGTGGAGCCGTACGCATCGGCCAGTCGTTTGACTGCCTCGTCCCGGTCGAAGGTCCACTCTTGGGTTCCCATTGTCTCCAGGACGAGCACGGCGACGAGCGATCCCAGCTGGGCGGAGCGCTCGAAACTCAGGCCGGCGCTGTGCGCGAGGAGGAATCCTGCCCGGAATCCGTCGCCGACACCGGTGGGGTCGACCTTGCCCTTCTCCGGTACGACGGTGACCCGGGTATGGGTGCCGTCCGACTCGACGATGTCGACGCCCTTCGAACCCAGGGTGGTGACCCGGACGCCGACCTGCGCACGAATCTGCTCCTCGGACAGCCCGGTCTTCTGCTGGAGCAATCCCCATTCGTACTCGTTGGTGAACAGGTACTTGGCGCCTCGGATCAGCGCCGTTGCCTCGTCACCGTTGAGCCGGGCCAGCTGCTGCGAGGGGTCGGCCGCAAATGGAATGTTCTTCTGCCTGCATTCGTCCGTGTGGCGGATCATCGCGGCGGGGTCGTTGGCGCCGATCAGCACCAAGTCGACACTTCCACCGGTTGCGGTGACCTCTTCGAGCTCGATCTCGCGAGCCTCGCTCATTGCGCCGGGGTAGAACGACGCGATCTGCGCCATGTCCTCGTCCGTGGTGCAGACGAACCGCGCGGTGTGCGCCGTCGTGGAGATCCGAACGGCGGTGCAGTCGACGCCGTTGCTCTCGAGCCACTCACGGTAATCGGCGAAATCGGCCCCCACGGCGCCGACGAGGAGCGGCGAGCCGCCCAGGACACCCATGGCGTACGCGATGTTGCCGCCCACTCCCCCACGCCGGACCACGAGGTCATCGACCAGGAAACTCAACGAGATATGGCTGAGCTGATCGGCGAGCAGTTGCTCGGCGAACCGGCCAGGGAACCGCATCAGGTGGTCGGTGGCGATGGAACCGGTTACCGCAATTGTCACGGGCGGATGCCTTTCGGTGAGTTCGGGCGGGATTTCTCACCGTACCCGCAGTACCACCCATGATCGGGTGGGAGCACGGCGAGGTGGACAGTGGTGTCCGGACACCAAAAAGTCTGACACGGAACCTGAGCTCCGCATCAGACTTTTCGATTCAGTTGTCGGCCGGCCCGGGACTCAGTTGAAGGAGTCGCCGCAGGCGCAGGACCCGGTGGCGTTGGGGTTGTCGATGGTGAACCCCTGCTTCTCGATGGTGTCGACGAAATCGATCGACGCACCTTCGACGTACGGCGCGCTCATCCGGTCGACGGCGAGGGCTACGCCGCCGAAGTCGACGATGAGGTCGCCGTCGAGGTTGCGATCGTCGAAGAAAAGCTGGTAACGCAGTCCTGCGCAGCCGCCGGGTTGCACGGCGATACGCAGTGCGAGGTCGTCACGACCCTCCTGATCGAGCAGCGCCTTTGCCTTAGCGGACGCAGCCTCGGTCATCTTGACGCCGTGGGTGGCGGTCTCGTTCTGCACAGTCATGGGCTCTCCCTGTAGTTCGTAACAAACCCGTGAACGCTTCAACGGTACTCCGCGCCCGACTTATTCCCGGGTTTCATTGCCTCTGCGGCGCGACCGCACAGCAATCACCGTCCATGGTATCCGACGTCGCGATTTCCGGTTACTACCGAAGGGGTTCCCATTAACTGACGCCGTGCCCCCACAGCCGTCGTCAGAGAGAATTGATCCCCTGTAGGACGAGTGCTGCCGCGGCCGGAATCAGCATTCCGAGACCGATAGATGCGAATGTGGTACCGCTCGCGCGGTGGGTGCGGGTGCTGAACATGCTCATCCCGGCGAAGCCAATCACGGCCGCGAGGAAGAAGAGGTAAATCGGGGGCAGAACCAGCAGGCCCAGGAGGCCGGCGGCAACGGCGATCACCACCCAGGACCACCGCAGATCCTCGACCTCGAGCTTCGCTACCGTCCACATCGTCAGCACCTCGCTTGTACCCGAAGTTTACCGAGATCGGGCCGTCCAGCGGAGGCCGAAAACACGACCGGCCGTCCACCCCGCCGGATGTCGACGGGGTGGACGGCCGAGTACGAACCGTGAGGTTATTTTCGGGTGTTCGGCTTTCTGGCGAGCATGAACGTGACCGCGCCGCCGAGGACCACCACACCGATCACCAGATCCAGACGGGGAATCCACCGGACTCCACGGCTCGCTGTGCTTGGGAGGTGTTCGCAGCCGTGGTCGCCGAAAGCGCTGTACCGGCGGCAGGAGTAGCCGAAGCCTGGGTGAGGTCGAAGGTGTAGGTGCCGGCGATCGGATGACCGTCGGAGGAGACGACCCGGAACGCGACGGTGTACTGCCCGGCAGCGCCGAGACCGTCGAGGTCGACGCTCAGGAGCCGACCGTCGACGACCGGCTCGGAGCGCCCCCACCGGGCGCCGTCGGAACCCACCACGGTCAGGGCGGCGAAATTCGGTTGAATGTCCTGGTTGAACACCAGGGTGACGTTGTCCGGGGCGGCATCGATCTGGGCGCCGTCGGCCGGGTTGCTGCTTTCGAGCGCGGCATGAGCCATTCCCGGGCCGGCGGTCAGAGCGGCGCAGGCGAAGACCGCGGCCGCGACGAGGACGGCGCGGGTGAACCAGGAAGTCATGTGTTTCTTCATTTCTTTTGGTGTCGAGCACAGTCACCGATCGGCGAAGGCAGCGCGCTGGCAAGAAGGTCTTCCAGGGGAGCAGCGAGCTTTCGGACCGGGATAGGTAGGTTGTCTCGAGCCGGGAGCGCCTGAAAATCGTGGATCAGGGTCGTGTTGCCTGAATGTAATGCAGGCGGGGCCAGCGGTCACCGCTCCCGGTAACCACGAACCCGGCGCCGCGAACCGAACCGGCCAATTCGTGGATCGGATTGTGCTGCATCGCATGCCCGCTCACAGCTCCGACGAAGTGGTTGGCGATGCGGTTACGCGGTGGCCGGAAGTCGGCGATCAACAGCCTCCCGCCGGGCCTGAGTACCCGGAACGCCTCTGCGAGCGCCTTCGCGCGCAGTTCGGTCGGAATGTGATGAATGGCCAGGCTGGAGATCACGAGGTCGAAAGACGCGTCCGGCTGGGGAAGGTCTTCGGCACCGGCGATCACGAAGGTGCAGTTCGCCAGGGCTCGCCGGGCCGCGTACTCGATCATCGGCGGTGACGGATCGATGCCCACCACCCGCCCACCCGGACGCACCACGCGGGCTGCACGGCGGGAGAAGATGCCGGTTCCGCAACCGATGTCGAGCACCTCATCCCCCGGCTTCGCACCGGACAGCGCGACCAGGCCGTCGAAGACCCGGCGACGGAAACCACCGAACCCCACTGCGGAGAACCACTCGTATAACCGGGCGCGCCGAATCAGTCCTCCGCTCGAGTGGTCGGCGTGTCCGTAAGATCCGCCGAGCAGTCGTTGACCGAGTCCCATGACGACTTTCCCTTCGCTGAGCTACCCCGGCCGACGCGCATCAGGGCGCGCCGACGTGTTGGTGGGCGGGGTAGGCATGGACGAGTGCGGTGGACAATTTCGGCACCGCATGGGTCAAGGTGTGCTCGGCCTCGTGCGCTAACCGGTGCGCCTCGGCCAGGCTGATTTCGGGGTCGATGTCGAGCTCGACGTCGGCATGCAGACGGTGCCCGATCCACCGCATCCGCACGCTACGCACCTCACGCACCCCGGGTTCTACGGACAACGATCCCTCGGCGGCGTCGACGAGTTCCGGATCGACCCCGTCCATCAAACGGCGGAACACGTCCCGCACCGCGGTGCGCAGGACCGCGAGGATCGCCACGGTGATGACCAGTCCGACGATCGGGTCCGCCAATGGGAAGCCCAGGGCCACACCCCCCGCGCCGAACAACACGGCCAGGGAGGTGAAACCGTCGGTGCGTGCGTGCAATCCGTCGGCGACCAGGGCGGCGGAGCCGATCTGGCTGCCCACCCGAATGCGGTAGAGGGCGACGAGTTCATTACCGACGAATCCGACGAGGCCTGCCACGGCAACCCACCCGACGTGCTCGATCGAAACCGGGTTGATCAGTCGCCGCACAGCTTCGACTCCGGCGATCACCGCGGACAGCGTGATCATCGCGACCACGAACAGCCCCGCCAAGTCCTCGGCCCGCCCGAACCCGTAGGTGTAGCGGCGAGTGGCCGCCCGACGCCCGAGCGCGAACGCAATCCACAACGGAATCGCGGTCAGTGCGTCGGAGAAGTTGTGCACCGTGTCCGCCAGCAATGCGACCGAACCCGACACGGCGACGATCACCAACTGAGCGATCGCGGTGACACCCAGCGCGACCAGGCTGATCTTCACCGCCCGAATGCCGATCTCGCTCGATTCGAGGGCGTCGTCGACACTGTCCGCTGCGTCGTGACTGTGCGGGGCGAACACCTCCCGCACCGCCGCCCGGAACCGGCCCCCACCCTCATGCCCGTGACCGTGACCGTGGCCGTGGGTGTGAGTCGGTGGCTTCGGTGCGTGACTCATGCCTGGCCACCTTCCGCACGTGCGGGATCCGGAATATCGGCACCTGCCGAAGACGGAGCCCGACCCGACTTTCGCTCGGGATGCAGAATCCGCAACTCGTCACCGGTGCGGTGATGCCCCGGAACACCCGGCCCGGCATGCTCCGCATTGAACACCGCGTCGGTCACCAACTGGCGGATGTGATCATTCTCCAGCCGGTAGATCACCTGGGTGCCTTCCTTCCGCGTACGCACCAAACGCGCCATCCGCAGCTTCGCCAGATGCTGCGACACCGACGGGGCGGGCTTTCCCACATGCTCGGCCAGGTCGTTGACCGACAACTCTCGATCCACCAACGCCCACAGCACCTGGACGCGTGTGGAATCGGCCAGCATGCGGAAGACCTCGACCACCAGATCAACCTGATCGTCCGGCAAGCGCCGACGGCATGAACCGTTATCTGCATTCATACGCAGATAGTAACGCACACATCTACCGAAAGCCGGGCAAGTCCTCGCACCCACGAAGCCCTTCGCCCGCCGAGGCCACCCGGCATTTCGGTGCGAGGGCAGTTTTCCTCGTGGCCGCGTCTTCCCATAGGCTGGAAGAGTGAAATTGCTACGCCGCGGTGATTCGGACAATTCAGACAAGCGGGATGCCGAGACGGCCGCGCCGTCCACGGCACCGGAACCCGAGTCCGCCGAACAGGTCGGCAAGGGCCGTCCGACTCCTAAACGCCGCGACGCGGAAGCGAGGCGGCGAGGACCTGTGGCACCGGCCCCTCTGACAGCGAAAGAGGCGCGGGCACGCCGCAAAGCCACGCGGGGCAGCAAGGAAGAACGCAAGATCGCTGCCGCGGAACGGCGGGCTACGGCGTCCGAGCGGCGCGCCCGCATGCTCGCCGGGGAGGACAAGTACCTCCTGCCGCGCGACAAGGGGCCGGTCCGCGCGTATGTCCGCGACATCGTCGACGCCCGGCGCAACCTCGTCGGACTTTTCATGCCACTTGCGCTGGTACTGATCATGGCGATGTTCGTCAGCCCCGCCCTGCAGGCGATCGTGACGCTGGCGATGCTCGTGATGATGCTGTTCATGGCCGCAGAAGGCGTGTGGCTGGGTCGCAAGATCAACTCCCGGGTGCGCGAGCGCTTCCCGGATACGATCGACGGCGGCTTCAAACTCGGCTGGTATGCGTTCGTTCGGGCGTCGCAGATTCGTAAGCTTCGCGCTCCGAAGCCCCGGGTTCGTCCGGGCGACGCGATCTAGGACTCACCCTCTTCGCGTCAGTGATGCGGCGCGCGGTGCGACTCGGCGAGTAGTCGGCCGAGTTCGGCGTCGTGGCCATCCGACTGATCCGCAGGCGGGTCGACCGGCCGGAAAAAGTTGTCGCGGAAACTGCGGCGAAGCCACGGGCGTGGCGTGCCCAGGCGCTTCCCGGCGAACATCACGGCCGCGTTCAGCGCTACCAAGAGCGCTACGAGGGCGAGGAACTCAGTCATGGCTGAAAGTCTCCGCTCGACTACTTCCGGCCAACAGTGGCGCAAATGACGATGTACGTCAGAATACTGCCAAATTGTCGGGTTGGTAGCGTTGGGGTCCGTGCCCCCTGCCGAGCCCCCGAACCGACCGGATCTCCCCCACAGGTCCTCGCGAACCCTGGTTCTCGGCGGCGCACGATCCGGGAAGTCGGCATACGCCGAACGGCTGGCGCACACTCTCGCGGGTACCGGATCGGTCCGCTACCTCGCCACCAGTCGCCGCGATCCCAGCGATGTCGATTGGGAGGACCGCGTCGAGCAGCACCGAGTCCGCCGTCCCGCCACCTGGACCACGATCGAGACGGCCCCGGGCCGCGACCTCGCCGAACAATTGCGGTCGTCCACCGATGCCCCTGTCACCCTGGTGGACGATCTGGGCACCTGGCTGACCGTGGAGTTCGACGCCGCCGGCGCCTGGGATCTGCCGCGAGGCACCCTCGCCGACGAGGTGGAGGAACTGGTCGCGAGCGTCCGGGACTACGCCGGTGACCTCGTCCTCGTGACACCGGAGGTCGGCCTCGGGGTCATCCCGGAGACCCGCTCCGGACGCCTCTTCCGCGACGAAATCGGCGCCCTCAACGCCCGGCTGGCCGAGGTATGCGATCGGGCAGTCCTCGTGGTGGCCGGGCTGACCATGACCCTGAAAGACCTACCCGCCGCGAATGCATCCGGGACAACAGTTCCCAGTCGAACGAGAGGCCAAGTGTGACGAGCGAGTCCGTGAGCAACGACCCCGGTCGGTTCGATCCAGTTCCCCCGCCGGACGACACGATCCGCCGCACGGCCGAAGCCCGTCAGCTGCAGCTCACCAAACCGGCCGGCTCACTGGGACGGCTCGAGGTACTCGCATGCTGGGCATCGGCATGCCAGGGAATATGTCCGCCCGCACCTTTCGAACGGGCCCGCGTCGTCGTCTTCGCCGGGGATCACGGAGTCGCGCGCACCGGGGTGTCGGCGTATCCCCCCGAAGTGACGGCGCAAATGGTCGCCAATTTTCTCGGCGGCGGGGCCGCGGTCAACACTCTCGCCGACCGAGCGGGTGCCAGTGTGCGCGTGGTCGACATGTCGGTCGACGGCGACACCGATCCGACGGTGTCGGCGTACAAGGTGCGGCGCTCGTCGGGGGTGATCGACCGCGAGGACGCACTCACTACCGAAGAGACCCTACGGGCGATCGAAGCCGGTCGCTCCATCGCGGATTACGAAATAGACTCCGGCGCTGATCTTCTCATCGCCGGAGACATGGGAATCGGCAACACCACCCCTGCCACGGTGCTCATCGCGGCGCTGACGGACACCGAGCCCGTCGCAGCGGTGGGTCGGGGAACCGGTATCGACGACGCCGGGTGGATACGAAAGACGGCGGTGATCCGCGACGCCCTCCGCCGCGCTCGGCCCGTCGTCCGTGACACGGTGGCCTTGTTACGCACCGTGTCGGGCGCGGACATCGCAGCGATGGCAGGTTTTCTCGCGCAGGCGTCCGCGCGCCGGACGCCGGTGATCCTCGACGGCGTCGTCGTCACGGCCGCTGCCATGGTTGCCGAGGAACTGGCCCATGGCGCCCGCGCGTGGTGGCTCGCGGGACACCGGTCGACCGAACCGGCACACACGATCGCCCTGAAACACCTGCAGCTGGACCCTCTCCTCGAACTCGACATGCGCTTGGGTGAGGGGTCGGGCGCGGTGGCCGCACTACCGATCCTGCAAGGCGCCGTCGCCACACTCGCATTCATGGCGACGTTCGACGAGGCGGGAGTCAGCACCGGCGACGTCACCGAGGCCGACGTCGCCGACGTGGACTGATCGTGTCTGGCTTGTTGCTGGCGTTTTCCTGGTTGACCGTGCTCCCGCTCCGCGGCCCCGACAGCGTGGACCGTGCGGCAGGCGGGCGCGCGATCCGATATGCACCCGTGACCGGTGCGGCTCTGGGCGTGTTCGCTGCCGGCCTGCTGTGGCTCCTGGTGTCGGCAGGACTGAACCCGGCCCTGGGAGGACTGTTGACGGTCGGGGCTCTCGCGCTCGCCACTCGTGGCATGCACATCGACGGGTTGTCCGACACGGTCGACGGTCTCGGGTGTTACGGGCCGCCGGAACGCGCAAAGGCTGTGATGCACAGCGGCGGCGCAGGCCCGTTCGGCGTGTGTGCCCTGCTGATTTGCCTCGGGACACAGGCTCTTGCTTTCGGTTCACTCGCCGTTGCAGGACAGTTCGGGGCCGTAGCAGTCGCCGTGGCGACCGGGCGGGTCGCCGTCGTATTCGCTTGCCGCCGTGGAGTTCCGGCTTCCGCCACCGAAGGTTTCGGCGCACACGTTGCCGAAACGCAGTCGTGGTGGACGGCGTTCGCCTGGACGGTCCCGCTGCTAGCAGCAGCGGCGTGGTGCGGCCCCGACTGGTGGCACGGGATCATCGTCGTCGCGGTGACTCTCGCCCTGTCGGCTCTGTTGGTGGCGCACTGTGTCCGCCGGTTCGCAGGCGTGAACGGTGACGTGCTGGGTGCCGCGATCGAGATCACGGTTGCGGCCTCAGCGGTCGGTTTCCTCCTCTGAGCGACCGCCGAGAAGCCCCGATTCAGCGCAGCTTGTGCATCCAGCCGTGGGTGTCGGCGAACGTGCCACGCTGAATCCCGGTAAGGGTGTCCCGAAGGGCCATGGTGACCTCTCCCGGCTCCCCGTCGGCGACGACGAACTCGCCCTCTGCCGACTTGACCCGCCCCACCGGGGTGATGACTGCCGCGGTGCCGCAGGCGAATACCTCGGTGATCTCTCCCGACAGGGTCTTGGTTCGCCATTCCTCGGTGCTGATACGACGTTCCTCGACTGCGAAACCGGCGTCGGTTGCCAGGGTCAGCAGCGAATTCCGGGTGATGCCCGGAAGCAGCGAGCCGGACAGCGAGGGTGTGACGAGGCGGGCATCGGAACCGGACCCGTAGACGAAGAAGAGATTCATTCCGCCCATTTCCTCGACGTATGCACGTTCGAGGGCGTCGAGCCACACCACCTGATCGCAGCCTTCGTCGGCCGCCTGCGCCTGGGCGAGAAGCGAAGCCGCGTAGTTGCCGGCGAACTTGGCCGCGCCGGTTCCTCCGGGAGCCGCGCGCACGTACTCCGTCGAAAGCCACACGCTGACCGGTTTCACCCCGCGCGGGAAGTATGCGCCCGCAGGCGAGGCGATCAGGAGGTAGCGGTACTCGTCGGCCGGCCGGACCCCCAGGCCGGCCTCGGTGGAGAACATGAAAGGACGCAGATACAGCGCATCCTCACCGCCGGCGGCAGGCACCCACTCGTGATCGACGTCGAGGAGTTCGGTGATCGACTTGACGAACAACTCGGCGGGAAGTTCGGGCATCGCGAGCCGACGAGCCGAGGTGACGAGTCGTTCGGCGTTTGCCTCGATGCGGAACGTCGCGATGCCACCGTCCGGCTGCCGGTACGCCTTGAGTCCCTCGAAGATGGCCTGCCCGTAGTGCAGCACCATGGCCGCCGGATCGAGTTGGAGCGGACCGTAGGGTTCCACCCGGGCGTCGTGCCAACCGTGGACGGCGGAGTAGGTGATCGACACCATGTGGTCCGTGAAGTACCGACCGAATCCGGGCGCCGCCAATATCTCTCGCCGCGCCTCATCCGAGGCGGGGGAAGGATGCGGGACGCGAAGGAACTCGGTGACACCTGTCATGCCGGTGATCCTATCGAACGCCTCCTGCTCCCCAGCGCCCGAGAGGGTCGACCCGCAGCGGCTACTTGGTGCTGGTCTTCACGAAGGGCGGAGACACGACCTCCGCCCGCAACGCGCGTCCTCGCACATCCACGTCGACAGCGTCACCGGCCGCGACACCGGCATCCGAATCGAGCAGAGCGAGGGCGATACCGACCTTGAGTGTGGGCGAAAAGGTGCCCGACGTGGTCTCGCCGATCGGCTCACCGTCGCGGAGGACGTTCTGCCCTGCTCGCAGCACCCCGCGGTCGAGCGCCTTGATGCCCCACAGCTTGCGGGCGGGTCCGGCAGCCTTCTCGTCGGCCAGGGTTTCCTTGCCCCAGAACTTCGGCTTGTTCCACCCGATCGCCCATCCGCACCGTGCCTCCAGCGGAGAAATTTCCAAGGACAACTCGTGACCGTGCAGCGGATATCCCATTTCGGTCCGCAAGGTGTCGCGGGCGCCGAGACCCGCGACCTGACCACCGCGGGTCCGAACCTGCTCGACCGCGGCCCGGAACAATTTCTCGCTGTCCTCCCAGCGGGGCAGGACTTCGAATCCGATTTCGCCGGTGTACCCGCTACGGCACACCCGCACGGGCACGCCTTCCCACGTGGCGTCCGCGAAGCCCATGTACTCGATGTCGGTCGGCAGGCCCAGCGCGGCGAGCACTTCCGGCGACTTCGGCCCCTGAACTGCGATGACACCGAAATCGCGGTGGCAGTTGTCGACGGTGACACCTTCGGGCGCCTTGGCCGCCAGCGCCGCGACCACGTCAGCGGTGTTGGCGGCGTTGGGGACGAGAAACACCTCTTCGGCGCTCACGTAGTAGGCGATCAAGTCGTCGATCACTCCGCCGGAGGGGGTACAGCAGAGCGTGTACTGCGCCTTACCGGGGCCGATCTTGTCCAGATCGTTGGTGAACGCGGAGTTGACGAAAGCTGCGGCTCCCTTGCCGCGCACGAGAGCCTTGCCCAGATGACTGACGTCGAACACGCCCACCGATTCCCGCACGGCAGTGTGCTCGGCGACGACCCCCGCATACGACACGGGCATCTCCCATCCACCGAAGGGCGCGAACGTGGCCCCGAGTTCGACGTGAACGGCGTGAATCGGCCCTTGCGAGAGTTGCTCCTCGGTCATGGCCACAAACCTATCGGACCCCGCAGCACCCCGCGTCGGTGACGGCACACGCGCACTACCATCGGGACGAGCGCCGGACCGGCCCGGCACGACCCGAACCCCGAACTGCTTCAGGAGACACCGTGAGCACTCGCACAGCTCGACCCCTCGGACCACAACTCGCCCTTGCAGGCACTGTCGGCAAGCGGGTGGACGTGCTGGTGATCGGGCTGACGTCCACGTCGAACGGCCCCGAGATCGCGCTGGGCGACGGCATCGTCGACGAATCGGTCCTCGCCGGACTCCTCGACCGTTTCGTCGCGGTCGGAGCCAAGGGCAAGGCGGAGGAGACCACGCGTATCCCCGCTCCCGACACGCTCCCGGTCGACAGCGTCCTCGCGGTCGGGCTCGGCGGCGCCGACAAGCTCGACGCGGAGCAGATCCGCCGGTCCGCGGGAGCGGCGGCCCGCTCACTCGGCGGTGTCGATACCGTCGCCACCACCCTGTCGTCGTTGGATCTCGGCGCCGCGGCCGAGGGTTTCGCGCTCGGCGCGTACCGATTCACGGAGTTCAAGTCGGCGAAATCCGCGCCCGGACCGGAGGCACAGCCGGTCTCGCGGGTCGAGCTTCTCGTGTCGTCCCCCCGCGCGAAGGAAGCCAAGGAGACGCTGGCCAGGTCGGCCGCGATCGCCGAGGCCGTCGCCACCGCACGCGAATTCGTCAACACTCCCCCGAGCCACCTGTTTCCGGCCGAATTCGCCGAGCGCGCAAAGACTCTCGGCACAGAGGCCGGGCTGAAGGTCGAGATCCTCGACGAGAAGGCCTTGGAGAAGAACGGGTTCGGCGGGATCCTCGGCGTGGGCAAGGGGTCGTCGCGCCTTCCTCGACTGGTCCGGCTGAGCTACTCGGCGAAGAAGCGGAACGCCCCCAAGGTCGCGCTCGTCGGCAAGGGCATCACGTTCGACACGGGCGGCATCTCGATCAAGCCTGCTGCGGGCATGGAGAACATGACCTCCGACATGGGCGGCGCGGCAGCGGTCGTCGCCACGGTTGTCCTCGCGGCGAAACTCGGACTGCCCGTCGACGTCATCGCCACCGTGCCGATGGCTGAAAACATGCCCTCGTCCACCGCCCAGCGCCCCGGTGACGTGCTGACCCAGTACGGCGGGACCACGGTGGAGGTCATCAACACCGATGCCGAAGGGCGCCTGATTCTCGCCGACGCCATCGTCCGCGCCTGCGAGGACGACCCCGACTACCTCATCGACACCGCAACTCTCACCGGCGCGCAGGTGGTCGCGCTCGGCACTCGTACACCCGGCGTAATGGGCACCGACGAATTCCGGGACCGGGTCGCGTCGATCTCGCAGGCGATCGGCGAGAACGCCTGGGCGATGCCGCTCCCCACGGAGCTGCGTGCGGACCTGGATTCGAAGGTCGCCGACCTCGCCAACGTCACCAACCACCGCTGGGGCGGCATGCTGGCCGCGGGGCTGTACCTCAAAGAGTTCGTCGCCGACGGCGTCCAGTGGGCACACATCGACGTCGCCGGACCGGCCTACAACTCGTCGGGCCCGTGGGGGTACACCGGGCGCGGCGGCACCGGAGTCCCGGTGCGCACCATGATTTCGGTGATCGAGGACATCGCAGCCAACGGCTAGACATCCCAGGGCCGTAAGTTGTCAAGCCGCTTGGGCGATGCGGCGGTGGTCCCAGGCGATGTGTTCGTCGTAGTGGGTGTGGTGGCGG
>NZ_JBIRXS010000010.1:0-214635 GCF_044389235.1 Rhodococcus sp. NPDC019647
CGATATCCCTTGGCCACCAACACATTATCCAGGAAACCGCAGGTCACAGCATGTAGACACGCGGGCACCCCGACCCTCAATTTCGCAACAGCCCCCCCGCGGTTAACAAGTACTCACGGGCGGCGGAGCCGCACTCAGCGCCTGCGCCGCATGAAGTCGCTCACGACAGCCGCGCCGAGACCGTCCAAGCCGGGTGCGACCACCCGTCCCCCGACGCGTTCGGCCATCCGATCCACCACTCGCGCCAGTCCGGGGTCGTCGCCGAGCCGGAAGAAGGTCACACGGGCGCCGAGCCGAGCGAGGGTGTCGAGTTCGCGCACAGTGAGGCCCAGCGTGCGCGCGCTCGGCGGGTAGTCGAAGTACGCGAACCCGTCCGGCTCGAGGTGTGCCGTCGGCTCGCCGTCGGTGACGATCAGGACAACCGGCTGCGCATTCGGATGCCGACGCAGATGTCGCGCCGCGAGCAACAGCGCATGGTGGAGGTTCGTGCCCTGATCCCAGGCGCCGTCCAAGCCCGCCAGTTCCGACGGCGTCAGCACCTGCGCGTGACGGCCGAACGAGATCAGCTGCAGCTCGTCGCTGCGGAAACGCGTGCTGATCAGATGATTCAGTGCCAGCGCGGTGCGCTTCATGGGCACCCAGCGGCCTTCCATCACCATCGAGAAGGAGGTGTCCACGAGCAGCGCGACCGCCGCCTGCGACCGCTGCTCGGTTTCCATCACCTCCACGTCGGAGACGGACAACCGGACCGGGACGCGGGGTCGATCCGACACCTCGGCCGCCGCCCTCAGCACGGCGTTGGTCATCGTGCGGGTCACGTTCCACGGCTCGGTGTCCCCGAACGCCCATTCCCGGGACGCTCCCGTCGGCTCACCCATCGCGCCCGCACGCCGGGTTTCCCGCTGTCCCCCACGTGAGGACAGCTGCTGTGCCACATCCCGTAGCGCCGTCTGCCCGAGTTGCCGCATCGCCTTCGGGGACAGCCTCCATTGACCATCGGCACCGCGGTCGAAGAAACCCTGATCCCGCAACGCCTTCTCGAGGTCTGCCAGGGTCCGCGCGTCCGCGGCCGCCTCGTCACCGAGTTGCCGGGCCAGTGCCTCCGCGTCGATGTCGTCCAGTGCCGCCCCGGCGTACTGCTGCGACAGCTGTTCGGCGAGCGATTCGAGTTCCGCGATGTCCTGCAGGGCACCGGTCCCCTCGCCGAGTCCCATGCCCTGGTCGCCGCGGAACCGTTGCGAGCCCTGCCAGTCCTCGCCCGGCCGGGCGGCCTGCAAGTGCTGATCGAGCCGATCCAATTGTCCGATCAGGGACGGGTCGCCGAATGCCTGCTGGGCCAGCGCGTCCAGTTCGTCGCGTTGTTCCTGCGACAGCGAGTTCCGGAGACGCTGCGCGGCCGCTGCGCGCTGCGCCAGCGAATCGAGCAACTCCTCGACGTTGCGCGGGTTCTCGGGGAAGTACTCGCCGTGCTTGTTCATGAAATCGTCGAACTGTTCCTGCGTGTCCTCACCGCGGGCATGCTTGTCGAGTAGGTCGTTGAGATCGGTGAGCATGTCGCGAATGCGTTCGCGGTCTTCCTCCGTCGCACCTTCGAGGGCCTGTTTCATGCCCGCAAATCGCTGATCGAGCACCTCCCGGCCGAGGAGATCCCGGATCTTCTCGTAGTCTGCACGCGCCTCGGAGCTACGCCAGTCGTAGTCGGCCAACTCCTGCACGGCCTGCGCCGTCGACGGCGGTAGTTCCGCCAACCGCATTTCCGCGAACCGGGCGTCGTCGTCGAGTGCGCGGGCCAGCGCCTTGCGTTCCTCGAGAACAGCGTGGTCGAGGAGCTCCCGCACCTCTTCGAGGGTGCCGCTCAAATTGTTTCGTTTCAGCAGTTCCCGTCGGCGCCGATTGGCCTCGGCTGCCAGGTCGTCGAGTCCCCGCATATCGCGATTGCCACGCCGAAGCATTTCCCGCAACGCCTGACGCGGCGAACTGCCCGACAGCACGTCGTCGCCGATCGCGGCCAGGGCTTCCCTCAGGTCGATGGGCGGCGCAAGCGGATCACCGCCTTCGTACGGCCCGTACCGCGCGTTGTGCGACCCGCGCTCCGCTTTGCGGGTCATTACGAATACACCGTCTGGCCGTTGACGTCGGGGTTCTTGGAGATCCGGCGCGCCAGGTACAGCCCCTCGAGCGCGAACTCGGCGGCCGCGGCGCGTTCCCCATCCGATTCGGCGCCGAGCCGCTCGGCCAGTTCGTCCAGGACGTCGAGTTCGGGCAGCTCGTTCAGAAGCACCTTGGCGGTGATTCGCTCACCGGTGACGACGGGCTCACCCTGTTCGACGGCGGCAACCAACGGGGCCAGATCGATGCCGCCGAGCCTCGCCCGCACGGTGTCGGCCGTTGCCCGGCGCAGCAGGTGCTCGAGAACCTCGATCTCCCGCCCTTCCTCACCGGACTCGAATTCGACCTTGCCCCTGAGCACGTCGACGACGGTCTCGAGGTCTACCGGCCGCGCGACCGGGTCCGCCTCGCCGAGAACAGCTCCCCGATGGACCGCCGCGGCACTCACCGTCTCCGCCCCGGCCACCGCGAATCGCGCGGACACACCCGATCGCTGGTCGACCGACGTCGACTCGCGCAGCAGGCGGGTGAAGCGCGCCAGGATTTCGAGCAGATACTCGGGCACCTCGGCGAGGAGATGCGCTTCCTGAAGGATCACCTCGACCTCGTCGTCGAGATGGTTCGGATAGTGGGTGCGGATTTCGGCGCCGAACCGGTCCTTGAGCGGAGTGATGATGCGACCACGGTTGGTGTAGTCCTCCGGGTTCGCACTCGCCACCAGCAGAACATCCAGGGGAAGCCGCAGGGTGTACCCGCGAACCTGGATGTCCCGCTCCTCCATCACGTTGAGCAGCGACACCTGGATGCGCTCGGCGAGGTCGGGGAGTTCGTTGATGGCGACGATGCCGCGGTGAGCACGGGGCACCAATCCGAAATGAATGGTCTCGGGGTCACCGAGGCTGCGGCCTTCCGCCACCTTGACGGGGTCGACGTCGCCGACGAGGTCCGCCACCGAGGTGTCGGGCGTGGCGAGTTTCTCCGAATACCGTTCGCTGCGATGCCGCCACAGAACGGGCAGGGCGTCACCCAGTTCGCGTGCCCGACGGATAGAGGCCGGGGTGATGGGCTCATAGGGATGCTCCCCGAGTTCGGAACCGGCAATCACCGGAGTCCATTCGTCGAGGAGCAAATTGAGTGTGCGGAGCAGTCGTGTCTTGCCCTGTCCACGTTCGCCGAGGAGCACCACGTCGTGCCCGGCGATCAGGGCACGCTCGAGTTGCGGTGACACCGTCTCCTCGAACCCGACGATGCCGGGCCACGGATCACGTCCGTCACGCAAGGCCGCGAGCAGATTCTCGCGGATTTCTTCCTTGACGGTGCGTTGAACATGGCCCGACTCGCGGAGCTCGCCGAGTGTGGAAGGTCTCTGTTGCGATGACGTCACCACTCCAAGCTACGAGTGTTCGAGACAATCGGCACGCCTTGACGTGGCGAAGCGGCGAGATTTCGTCACACCCCGCGTCACGCGTACGCGGCCGAACCGACCGTCGCCACCCTGTCCAGCGCCTGCCAGGCGACGTCGTAACGCTTGCGTAGCACCTCGTCCGCGTCGGTGAGAAGGGCATCGAGCAGCGACCGCGGATCGTCTCGCCACGACTGGACCGCTTCGGCCACGGCACGGTTCCCGAACAACCCGGTACGGGCCAGGGCGAAGGCCCATTCGTCGACCTCCCCGCGATGAATGCGCTCGACGGCATCGCCGCGGAAGGCACCATCGACGAAATCGAGCGACAACAGGGCGGCGACATACCCACCCGTGTTCAGCTGTACGACGTTCATGGCGTGGCACCTTCCTGGAGTCGGATCTCGGCCCGGCGCAGCGCCGGCGGGATGTGCTGACCTGAACGCTATTCGCCGTTCTTGTGAGGACTGTGTTGCTTCTCTGAGAACTGGGGTCGGCTCCGCCTCACAGAAGTCGGCGCTTCCGCCTCGCGACCGTTCGTCCGGAACTGGTAGACAGTCCCCATGCCTGACGCCGAGATCACCTTCGAGAGCGGTGCCGTCACCTACTACGGCAGCCTGCGCACCCCCGAGCACACGACCCGGGCGGCCGCACCCGGGGCGCTCCTGCTCGCCGGTAGCGGACCCACCGATCGAAACGGTGACAGCGGCCTCCTTCCCGGCGACATCGGAACCCTCCGCTTTCTCGCTGATCTACTCGAGCAGCACGGCATCGTGAGCCTGCGCTACGACAAGATCGGCAGCGGGCGAACCGCTCTCGGCCCCTATGAGGTGGACGAGATCGGCGACCTCGGATTCACCACGTTCGTCGACGCCGCATCGGCGGGGCTGGACTTCCTCGCGGCGCAACCCGGTGTGGACCCGTCAAGGCTCATCGTTATCGGTCACAGCGACGGCGGACTCGTCGCCTTGGCGCTCGCCACCGCCATCGGCGAGAACCGGGTCCGTGCCGTGGGACTTCTGGAACCGCTCAGTGTCCGCCTCCTCGACCTGCTGACGACCCAGATCTCCGCCCAATTGGACACCGTTGTGGGCGCCGGGCAGTTGCCGGTGGAACTGGCGGACGAGCTCCGGCTTGCTCTGGCCGACACCGTGGAGTCGCTGCGCACCGACGGAACGATCCCCGACAACCTGCCCGAGCCACTGCAGAACGCGGGTCTGGTCCACGCCAACGCGAAAGCCCTCGCCGAGGAGGATGCGCTCGACCCTCGCACGCTCGCCGGCCGCCTCCCTGCCGGCTTCCCTGTTCTGACGAGCTGCTCGGCGAAGGACATCCAGGTGCAGGTGGCGGATGTCGATGGACTCGATGCCGCACTGGCGCACACTGCTCTCACGTCGGTGCGCATGGTGAACGCCAGCCATGTCCTCAAGGACGTCGGAAACCGCCCGTCCACAGGCCCCGATTACGTCGAGCCCCTCCCCTATTCGTCGGAGTTCGCCGAGCCGTTCAGCGCCTGGGTGGCCACCCTGTAGTCAGTTCGGCCGGACGTCGTTCAGCATCGCCATCAGTGTCCGGGCCAGATCGGAGACGAGCCCCAGGTTCTCGTTGTTCACCAGATCCTCCAGACCGTCCACTCCGTCGACCTCGAGAAGCGGTCGCAGCGTCTCGAGCAGCCGCGACAGTTCCGTCGATTCCCCGGCCGGCGCCGGTGCGGACGGCGTCGTGGTCGTCGGTGTCGCCACCTCGAGTGCACTGGTGGTCGTGGTCGGTGCCGTGGTCGTGGTCGTGGCAGATGCCGAGGTCGTAGCAGTCGTCGTGGTCGTGTCTTGCGCTGCCGCGGCCGATGGCGCCTTCGGTGTCGTGGTGGTGGTCGGCGACCCTGACGACGAGGGCGCAGTGGTGGTCGCGTCCGCTTTCGTGGTCGCGGCCGCCGACTGTACGGCGTCGATTTCGGACCCAACCGACGAACCGGTCAGCAAATACGTGACGATGCCCGTGGTGATCGCGATCGCGTGCTTCAACTGACCGTCGGCACTTTCGAGTTGGGCTGCATCCTCCGGATGGGAACCGTTACCCATCTCGACGAACACCAGTGGAACCTTCGTGAGCGCCGGTCCGGCCACGTCGCCGCGGGTCTGGATGCCGTCGACCACCCCCGCGTAATTGGCAGGGACGAACCCGTCGGCAACATAGGCGTCGCGCATCATTTTCGACGCTTCGAGGCCGCCCCCGGATTGGGCCGCGTTCGCCGCCTCGTCCGGTATCGGCAGGGTCGGGACGATCATGTGGAAGCCGTGTTTCCCGGCGTCCTCACCCGACGCCGTCGAGTCGGCATGAATACTCACGGCCACATCGGCGTTCGACTCGCTCGCCGCGCGCGCTCGTTCGTCGACGCATCCGCCCCAGCCGGTGTCGTTCTGCCTGCTCTGCACCACCGACGCGCCCAAGGTTTCGAGACTGCTCTTCACCAGCTGCGCCACATTCCAGTTGATCGTATGCTCCGGTACCCCGCCCAATGAGGTCATCCCACTCGTCTGGCAGTCCTTGGTTCCGCCTCGGCCGTCGTCGACCTGCCGGGTGAGGTCGTTCCCCTCGGCCGAACCTTGATGACCGGGGTCGAGGAAAACCGTGAGGTCGGCGAGTTCCGTGCCGGTCGCTGTCGGGGCCGGTTCCGGCTGCGCCGAGACATGGGCGGGAATGAGTACGGAGGCGCCGAGGACGCAGGCACCGAGGCCGGCCTTGATTGCAGTTCTGTTCATACCGGGGATGGGCGCGCACGTCGCAGTGCGGGCGCCACTCTCCTTCCACAGGTGCCACACGAGTCACATCAGCCCCGAGTGAAGCAGCTGCAACGAACGAATGTGATGCTCGAAACCGAATCGAGAGCAACCTGTGACCGAAGCGGCGAATCGCGAGAAGGTGAACAGCACGGCAACTCTGCACGAAAGATCGCTGCTCAGCTCGGCAGTGTGCGCGGCGGACCCGATAATGGAAGTGCACAACCCTCGATCGGTGCTGTACGGTCATCTACCAACCAGCAACGTCACGCAGAAAGGTACGGACATGATGCAGCTTCACGCGCTCTTCGCATCCGTACCCGCATGGCGTCACTGCACCGCCGACAAGCACATCTCCAAGTACGGCGCACCCCGAGAATGACGAGAATCCATCCAGTTCTTCTCGGGCACCCAGGGCAAACGCCTCGGGTGCCTTTTCTTTTACCCTTCACCTGCAGGAGCACTCCATGAAACTTCGGATCAACCAACTGTCCACCGAGCCCCCGTATCCAGGCCTGCCCGACGACCTCACCGGATACGCGGTCACGCTCGACCTGTCGCACTGCGACGCCGCGCACGAAGCGACCCTCGGCGAGCTGATCAGCGAGATCCGCAGCCGAGGCGCCGCACGCGTGGTCATCACCGGTTCGCCGCGCACACTCGAAGGCACCGGCCGGGGACACGCAGCCGCAGCGGCCTGACAACCACGAACGGGCCACGGCAGGAAGCCGAGGCCCGTTCGCGAAGTGCCGAACGCTAGTGCGCGAAGTGCCGCGCGCCCGTGAGATACATGGTGATACCGGCTTCCTTGGCGGCGTCGATCACCTCGTTGTCGCGGACCGAACCGCCCGGCTGCACCACAGCCTTGACGCCCGCGTTGGCGAGAACCTGCAAGCCGTCCGGGAACGGGAAGAACGCGTCGGACGCACCCACCGACCCGACGACCCGGTCGCCTGCACGCTGCACGGCCAGATGGGCGGAGTCGACACGGTTGACCTGACCCATTCCGACGCCGACCGACGCACCGTCGCTGGCCAGCAGAATGGCATTGGACTTGACGGAACGGCAAGCCCGCCAAGCGAACTCGAGATCCTTCAAGGTCTGCTCGTCGGCAGCGTCCCCGACCGCGAGAGTCCAGTTGGCGGGGTTGTCACCTTCGGCGTCGAGAACGTCCCGTTCCTGGAGCAGCGCTCCGCCGGACACCGGACGCAGCTCGATCCCGGTGGGGTTCGGCGCCTTCGCGAGAAGCACGCGAACGTTCTTCTTCCGCTGCAGCACACCGAGTGCGCCGTCTGCGTACGACGGCGCGATGATCACCTCGGTGAAGATTTCGGCAACCTGCTCCGCCATCTCCACGGTGACCTCACGGTTGGCGGCAATCACGCCGCCGTATGCGCTCACCGGATCACACGCGTGCGCCTTGCGGTGCGCCTCGGCGATGTCGCCGCCGACCGCGATGCCACACGGATTGGCGTGCTTGATGATCGCGACCGCGGGATCGCTGAAGTCGTAAGCGGCACGCCAGGCGGCGTCTCCGTCGGTGTAGTTGTTGTACGACATTTCCTTGCCGTGCAGTTGCTCCGCCTGAGCGAGGCCTGCGGAAGCGGCGGGGTTCACGTACAGCGCGGCGGCCTGGTGCGGGTTCTCGCCGTAGCGGAGCACCGCCGAACGGTCCCACGTGGCACCGGCCCACTCGGGGAACTGAGAGTCACCACTGTCGACCAGCGTGGACGTCATCCAGCTCGCCACGGCGACGTCGTACGACGCGGTGTGCTGGAATGCCTGAGCGGCGAGAGCGGTCCGCTCACCGAGCGTGAAACCGCCGCCGTCAACCGCCGCGAGCACGTCCTCGTAACGGGCGGGATCGACGACGACCGCAACCGACGGGTGGTTCTTCGCGGCAGCGCGGACCATCGACGGACCGCCGATGTCGATCTGCTCGACGCACTCGTCGGGAGTTGCACCCGAGGCGACCGTCTGGGTGAACGGGTAGAGGTTCACCACCACCAACTGGAACGCCTCGATGCCGAGTTCGTCGAGCTGGGCGAGATGCTCCGGCTTACGGGTGTCGGCGAGAACCCCGGCGTGCACCCGCGGGTGCAGGGTCTTGACCCGTCCTTCGAGGCACTCGGGGAACCCCGTGAGCGCCTCGACCGGCGTCACCGGAATACCGGCGTCGGCAATCTTCGCGGCCGTCGACCCGGTCGACACCAATTCGACACCCGCCTTGTGCAGGCCGGTAGCCAGCTCGACCAGACCGGTCTTGTCGTAGACGCTGACGAGCGCTCGGCGCACAGCCTTGCGTTCACTCACTGGGGATCACGGCCTTTCGTCCATCGGATACAACTCCACGGGTGGCGACAGCGGCGATGACATCCGCCAACAACCGTCGCTCCACAGTCTTGATTCGCTCGTGCAGGGTCGACTCGTCGTCGCCGTCGAGCACGGGCACGGGTTCCTGCGCGAGGATCGGGCCGGTGTCGACACCGGCGTCCACCAGGTGCACCGTCGACCCCGACACCTTGACGCCGTACGCCAGCGCATCGGGCACGGCGTGTGCACCGGGGAAGGCGGGCAGCAGCGCGGGGTGGGTGTTGATGATGCGGCCACCGAACCGGTCGAGGAAGGCCGGGCCGAGGATTTTCATGAAGCCCGCCGACACCACCAGCGACGGCTCGTGTGCCGCGACAGCCTCGGTGAGTGCCTTGTCCCACGACGCACGGTCCGGGTGGTCGCGCAGGCTCACGCGGAAGTGGGGAATGCCAGCTGCCTCCGCGTGGCGGATCGCGTCACAGTTCCGGTCGACGCCGACCGCCACGACGTCGGCGGGATATCCGCCGGTCCGGGAGGAGTCGATCAGCGACCTCAGCAGGGTGCCGGCACCGGATGCGAGTACGACGACCCGGGCCGGTGCCGTCGATGACGTCCCGGTCGCCGCCGTCGGCCTCAGGTGGTCACGCGAGGAAGTCAGCGCTCTACTCCTGAACAATCGAAAGGCTGGTGAAATCGAACGGGCGGTCGCATCGTCGACCGAGCAAGAGCCTAGTCGCTGGGGGTTGCGGACCCTCGGGGCAGGTCGCCTTCAGCTCCGTCATCCGCTTCGCCGGACGCATCCGATCCCGTAGTCGCCGGGTCTTCCTCCACCTCGGCGTCCACCACGACCTCGGCCTGGGCCTCGTCGTCCTCGGGTGCCGCGGCGCCTACCGGTGTCTCCGGATCCTCGACGAGCTCCGCGTCGATGACCCTCCCCGGAGCTTTACCCGCCGGAATGGGAGATGCATCGGGAACGGGAGCGGCGATGGCGGGCACATCTTCCTCGCCCGGGAGATGGGGTTCCTCCTCGTCGGTCGAGGCCTCGTCCGCGTCGTCGTCAGCGCCCCGCCCGCGGAACCACGCGATGACGACCGCGGTGATCGCTCCGACGAATCCCAGCCAGGCGAATGTCAGTCCGCCGAACACCCACCACGTGATCCGGACGGTGCCGAAGGCCCCCAGCTCACCGCCGGCGACCAGACCGAGAATGGCGGCTACCACACCCACACCCGCGGCCGCGGCCACCACCGTGAACAGGGCTTCCTGCCCGGCCACGCGCCGCCCGGAGTCGCGGCCGAGCATGACACCGATCAGCAGGGGAATCATCAGCAGAGCGGGCCAGGCACCGCCCGCGGCGCCGTCCGGAACGGCGCCGAGTACCGGCAACGGAGGCAGTGAGCCGCCCACATTCCCGAACACACTCACCGACACGTCCCCGATGTCCGCCGTGCCGCCCATCGCGGTGGCCGCCGCACCGATCACGACGTTGGGCAGGTACAGCACCGAGAGCACGGTCAGCCCGAGGAGGCCCACCACACCGTCGCCCCGCTCGAGCAGCCCACCGACCGTCGACCACTCCACCAGCAACGACACGGTGACCAGAGCGGCACCTGCACCGATAATCGCCGTGAATGCGCGCAGTCCCGGCCGCACCGCGTTCCGCGCCCATGCCGGAAGATCCGCAGACCACGTCGGCCACATCGTGACCGCAACCCCGAGCCCGGCGGCCAGCAGGTGCACGAACAACACCCAGCCGAACGCGGCGAGAGTATTCGGTGGCCACAACGCGATGACCGCCGATGCGTCCGCGATTACCGCCAGGCTGATCGCGGTGATGACCAAGGGGCCGCCCACTGCGGCTCCCACGACTCGGAGAACCCGGCGGCGCGACGACGCCACGTCGACGGCCCCGGCGCACCCGCGGGCGACAGCCCACACCATGCCCAGGGTCGGAATCAACGGAAGAACACCGAGCTCGGTGCCGTCGATGGTGACCGGAACCTGGTGAATCGCCAGCCACGACGCAGCGATCGCGCCGAACGTCCCGGTCAGGTCGCTGTTCGCGGCGACGAGCGTGACCACGACCAACGCCGACAGCAGAACGATCGTCACCGCCGCCGGCCGGAACGCCACCGCCAGCAACGCCCACGCCTCGTCGGGGTCCGGCACCCGGGCCTGCGGACCCCGCCCAGTTTCAGCGGATCGCCGCTCATCACCTCGTGCGGCCCTGCGCTGAACACGATCAACCAAAGAACTCATCCCCTCGAGAGTGGCACCTCGGCGCCACGACCGCAGTCAGGCGCGCCGCACAGAAGTGGCCTCCGACCATGGGCGGTCGAAGGCCATCTGCTTGGTTCTGTCCCGTTACTTGTCGTCCCGGTCGGAACGGGTGTCGAAGGCCTGGGTCTGTGCACCCTGGCCCTCGGACTCGGACGACTCACCCGTGTCGGCATGCTGCGACTCGGAACGCGACTGCTCGCCGTACTCCAGGGTGCGCTCCACCGGCGACGATCCGGACTGCGCGCCGTAGGCCGGGGCGGCGTGCTGGGCCGAACCGTAACTGGTGCCCGCCGGTCCCGTCGGGTACTGCGAGGCGGGGGTTGCGCCCGGCTGCGAATACCCCTGGTACTGCGGCTGCTGATATGCGGTCGTCGGAGCGTCGTACGGCGCCGACCCTGCCCCATAGCCCTGCTGCTGCCCGTAGCCCTGACCGTAACCGGACTGGCCTGGCGAAGACTGCGTCTGGCCGGGCTGTTGCTGACCGGGCTGGCCCTGCGGACCGAAGCCCTGCTGGCCGTACGGAGACTGACCCGACTGCCCGTATCCCGGCTGCGGCTGACCGCCCTGCGGACCGAAGCCCTGCGGACCGCTGTACCCCTGTGAAGGCTGCTGACCGTAGCCCTGCGACGGCTGCCCGTAGGACTGTTGCCCGCCCTGGCCGTAGCCGCCCTGCCCGGACTGGCCGAAAGCACCAGCGGCCGAAGGACTGCGGACCGGCTGCTTCACGATGCCGATGTCGAACAGCAGCGCAGCGACCGCCAGTGCCGACTGAATGAATCCCAGCACAAGGATCAAGATGGCGCCCCAACCCGAATCGGCGTCGAAGTTGAGGAAGATGAGCAGGGCGAGAACCCAGCCAGAGATGGACGCCGCCGCCGCGGCACCCGCATAGTTCTGTTTGGGGAGAAGAGATACCGCAGCCAGCAGACCGCCGAGGAACAGCAGCCCGAGACCGTGCGACCCCGCCTCGAAGGAATTGAGCGGTTCGCTGACGACGGTGACGTACGGGGCGAACCCGAACAGCAGGTTCAGCAACCCGAGAACGGCGACACCGATCAGGAGGAAGAAGCCCAGGCCTTTGGAATCTCCCTCTGCATTCTCCTGCGCTGCATTCTGTTGCGCGGGCGGACCGTAGCTCGGTCCGCCGGGCGGGAACGTCATGACTTCTCCTCGTCGACAAGTGGTCGTCTGCGTGCGCTCTTCCGACGCTAGCCTACGTATACCCGTCGGTCACTGCCCTCGGTAGCGGCCCACACCGCCGGGTACGGCGCGGGAGACAATGGGTCGATGCCGTACACGCTCGCTCCCCGCGCTACCGATCTCACCGTCGAAACGGAGATCAAGCATTCCCGCTTCATCGCGGCCCTGCGGCGAGTGGAGGATGCAGAATCGGCACAGGATTTCGTGCAGTCGCAGCGCCGCGCGTATCCCGATGCGCGGCATCATTGTTCCGCCTACATTGTCGGGAACGGACCCAGTGAACGGCTCGAGCGTTCGAGTGACGACGGAGAACCCGGCGGAACGGCGGGGATACCCATGCTGCAGGTCCTGCGGACACGGGACCTCGTCGACGTCGCAGTGGTGGTCACACGATATTTCGGCGGAATCAAACTGGGGGCGGGCGGACTGGTCCGCGCGTATTCGGGCGCGGTGGCCGCGGCGATCGACGCCTCACGCCTCGTGGCACGGGAGCGTCGACAACTTCACACGCTGGCAACTCGTCATGCCGACGCGGGTCGGGTGGAGTCGGAACTGCGGATGCGCGGCGTGGTGGTCGTGGAGACGACGTACGGAGAAGAGGCGGTACTCACGCTCGCGGCCCGCGATTCGGAGGACTTGGCGAATCTGGTCGCGGAAGTCACGGCAGGCGCGGGAACACTTCATCCGGCCGGGGAGATCTGGATAGACACCTAGCCGCCCGTGCGCCTTTTTGGTAGTTGGAGCTACCAAAAAGGCGCACGGGCGCGGAGCGCCTAGGCCTGGACGGTCAGGCTCTGCAGGATCTCGCGAGCGAGCGCAGCGGTCTCGGACGGCGTCTTGCCGACCTTGACGCCGGCCGCCTCGAGGGCGTCCTTCTTGGCCTGCGCGGTTCCCGAGGAGCCGGAGACGATGGCGCCGGCGTGGCCCATGGTCTTGCCCTCGGGAGCGGTGAAGCCGGCGACGTAGCCGACGACCGGCTTGGTCACGTTCGCCTTGATGTAGTCGGCGGCACGCTCTTCTGCGTCGCCACCGATCTCACCGATCATGACGATGACCTTGGTCTCGGGGTCCTTCTCGAACGCCTCGATAGCGTCGATGTGGGTGGTTCCGATGACCGGGTCGCCGCCGATGCCGATGGCGGTGGAGAAACCGAAGTCACGCAGCTCGAACATCATCTGGTAGGTCAGCGTGCCCGACTTGGAAACGAGACCGATGGGGCCGCTGCCCGCGATGTTGGCGGGGGTGATGCCGACCAGCGACTCGCCCGGGGTGATGATGCCGGGGCAGTTCGGGCCGATGATGCGGGTCTTGTTGCCCTTGGAGACGTTGTACGCCCAGGCGTACGCCGAATCCTGCACGGGGATGCCCTCGGTGATGACCACGAGGAGCGGGATCTCCGCGTCGATGGCCTCGACGATGGCGTCCTTGGCGAAGGCCGGCGGAACGAACGCGATCGAGACGTCCGCACCGGTCTTCTCGATGGCCTCGGCGACGGTGCCGAAGACGGGGAGCTCGACGCCGCCGTCATGGGTGACGGTGGTGCCGGCCTTGCGGGCGTTGACACCGCCGACGACCTGAGTGCCGGCCTTGAGCATCAGCGCGGTGTGCTTGGTGCCCTCGCCGCCGGTGATGCCCTGGACGATGACCTTGGAGTCCTTGGTCAGGAAGATAGCCATGTTGTTTTAAGTCCCTTTACTTTGCGGCGAAGGCCAGCTCGGCAGCCTTGTCGGCGGCCTCGTCCATGGTTCCGACGACCGTGACCAGCGGGTGAGCGGCCTCGGCGAGGATGCGGCGACCCTCTTCGACATTGTTGCCGTCCAAGCGGACGACCAGCGGCTTGTTGGCCTCGTCACCGAGCGTCTTCAGGGCGCCGACGATGCCGTTGGCGACCGCGTCACACGCGGTGATGCCACCGAACACGTTCACGAACACACTCTTGACCTGCTCGTCGTTCAGGATGACGTCGAGCCCGTTGGCCATGACCTCGGCGGACGCACCGCCGCCGATGTCGAGGAAGTTGGCGGGCTTCACGCCGCCGTGCTTCTCACCGGCGTAGGCGACGACGTCCAGGGTCGACATGACCAGGCCGGCGCCGTTTCCGATGATTCCGACCTGTCCGTCGAGCTTGACGTAGTTGAGGTCGTTTTCCTTGGCCTTGAGCTCGAGCGGGTCGGTGGCGTCCTTGTCCTCGAACGCCTCGTGGCCGGGCTGACGGAAGGCAGCGTTCTCGTCCAGCGTGACCTTGCCGTCGAGCGCGAGGATCTGGTCGTCCGGGGTACGGACGAGCGGGTTGACCTCGACGAGGAGAGCGTCTTCCTTGATGAAGACGTCCCACAGCTTCTGGATCGTGACGGCCGCTGCGTCGAGCACCTCGGCGGGCAGCTTTCCTGCCTCGGCGATGCTGCGCGCGAACGCGAGGTCGACACCCTTCACGGCGTCGACGGGGATCTTGGCGAGGGCGTCGGGGTTCTCCTCGGCGGTGACCTCGATCTCGACTCCACCTTCCACCGAACACATGGCCAGGTAGGTGCGGTTGGTGCGGTCGAGCAGGAATGAGATGTAGTACTCCTCGGCGATGTCACTCGCCTCTGCGACCAGGAGCTTCTTGACGACATGGCCCTTGATGTCGAGGCCGAGAATGGCCTCGGCGTTCGCCTGGGCGGCGTCGACGTCGGCGGAGTACTTGACGCCACCCGCCTTGCCGCGGCCGCCGACCTTGACCTGTGCCTTGATCATCACGGGCTTGCCGATTTCTTCGGCAATCTCGCGCGCGCCGGCGACCGTGTCGGTAACACGTCCAGCCGAAGTCGGCACCTCGTGCTTGGCGAAGAGTTCCTTCGCCTGGTATTCGAAGAGATCCATCTGCTCACCGTCTCGTCTGCGTTGACACCCGCTCGAGGGGTAGGAGCGGGTCTGTTTTGGACTTTAACCAGTTGCCGGGCCAGGTCTGCGCCCGCGTGCATGGTATGTGGTCCACATCACGCGATACGCCCCCCTGAGGTGCGCCTCACCGATTTTCCGGCGGGGTGCTCACCGTTTTCCGGTGCGTCCTGTGAGGGCCGCGGCAGCCGCAACCAACACTATGCCCACCGCGGACGGGATGACACCGGCCCCCATTTCCGGGGCTTCCAGCCGCGCTCGGGTGAGTGGCCAGGACAGCAGATACACCCCCATGGCGACGCCTGCCCCCAGGAGGAGTGCGCATGCCCGGGCAGACCTCGCACGCGCGGCCACGATCACCGCGAGGACGACCGTCGCACCCAGCAACGCCCGCCCCCACACGTCGAGCCCCCAGGGAAGTTCCGCGAAGGTGGCGGCAGCGGAGTACTCGCCCACAGCATCGGTGCCGGAGAAGAGCGGAAGTGCCAGTCCGACGAACGCGAACAGGGCGCCGAGTCCCCCGACCACGAGGACCGCGAGGTCGGTCGAGCGCTCCTCGGAGGTATCGATCTCCTCCCGTTCCGCGGAACCGGCGAACCAGGTGAGCACCCCGGTCACGGCGGCGGCGACCGCGGCGCACCACAGCAGAACCGAGCCGGCGCCCGCGCTGATACCCGGTACATCGGTGGCGAGCACCACGGACTGGGTCACCGCCGCGACGGAAAAGGGAATGGTCACCCACAGAATTCCGACCGCGGGTCGCACCGCCGAAGCGAACTCGGAGAAGAACAACCAGATCGTTCCGACGGCGAGAACGATGGCGGCGACGAGGACGACCCGGGTGGCCAGAACTTCGGGGCGCGCCAACGACGCGGGCGTGTCCAGCACCGGAAGCAATGCCCCGGTCGCGGCGAGGACCGCGGTGAGGGCTCCGGCGGTTCCGGCGGCGAGGTGCCATCGGGCGAGCCGTGCGCGCGCTGCCTCGGCTTCCGCTCGGGCGGCGGCCTTGGCAACGCCTTTCCCGGACGGCGTGACGGCCCCCGCCTTCCCCGCTGCTGGTGTTCCTGTCCGATCCGGTGCGGCGCCGGCCAGCGCCCGCAGGATGCGATCATCGCGGGCACGGTCGACCGCGGGGACACACAGCCCCGCGAACACCAACGCGCCGGCCCCGACGGTTCCCCACACCGAGCCCGGCCCGACCCCGATGCGTTCGCCCGCGGCCAGTCCTGCCACGAGGCGCGTCCCGACTACACCCAGAGCAGCGAGCCCGGACCCGATCAGGACTCCCGCCGACACGGGCGGGGAGATCGACGCCAACGCGGAGGCGATGGCGATCAGGACGGCGACGCCCATCGCCGCGGCCCCGATCGAGGTCGCGAGATCGGATTCGACCACGGCCGGCACGAGGATGACGGGATCGGAGGACACGAGGGCGGGCGCGAACAGTGCTCCGACCAGCACCAGGGCCGCTGCCACCGTCACCGCGGACAAGAGGAAACCGACTCGCGCTCCGGTCGCGCGTCCCACCTGTTCGGAACTGCGCGCATCGCCGTAGCCGTCGAGGAGGGAGCAGCGGTGGACCGCCACCATCCCGAGAAGGCCGGCGAGCACGATCAGGATGTGACCGGCCACGAGGGTGTAGGCGCCGGTGCCCGCGGTGAGTTCCGCCGCCGTCTGCGGACGGAACAGCTCCAGTCGGTTGGCATCGATTGCGTCCGTCCACAGCTGAACGTCCAGGATGGCAGCGCCGATCGAGACCGCACCCGCGCCCGCGAGGAGGCCGCCGGCGAATGCCGTCCTGCGCGCGGCGAGGGCGGCGATCGCCACGATCGGCGCTGCGAGGGCGAATACTGCCGCCCACACGGCCGCGGCGCCGACTCCCGGCAACTCCGCGGCGCCTACCGCCGGCCGTGCCGCGTGCAGGACGGGTGCGGCAGCGACACCCAGTCCTCCGACGAAAGCCAGGACGGCAGCGGTCGTGCACCCTCGACGCGCCCTGTCGGGATCCGGCTCCTCGACCGCGGCGGATCGAGCGCCGCCTCCCGAAGAAGGAATACGTTCGGGCTCAGCTCTGGGAATACGTTCGGGCTGCGCCCGGGGGCCTTCTCCGGAACGAGTTGATGACGCCACGGACCGACGCTAACGCCTCGCACCCGGCCCGCGGCCGGTGTGACACGCGCTTCTCCGCTGGAGATCGAATCGAGACCGATTACCCGCGCCCACATTCCCCCAGCTCACGTTGTGATGCCCGTCACAAGTAGCTGTTCATTCGCGTTACAGGTTGCGCGCATCGCAACCGTTTCGTTACCGTCGCCAAGGTCTAAGTCACAGGCAGGTCACGAGCAGGAGGTTGGACGGGCGTATGCACCACCGCAGCCAGTTCACGGCCAGCCGTTTTGTGAATCACCACGCTGACGAGGAACGTGAGCCTTCGTTCTCGGTTGGTCACAACGACGAGGTCACGCCCACGTATCCCCCACGATCGGTCGAGCGTTACACCGAGACCGATAGTTCTGAGATTTCCACAATGTTCTCCCGTGATTCGCATTCTCCCCGCTCCAGCAGGCACAACGCTCCGCGTTCCGGCCAACACGACGCTCCGCGTTCGGGCCATCATCGCGTCGAGGCTGTGAGCAGTTACGACTCCGAGTTCGACATCCCCGGCTTCATTCCCCGCAGCGGTATCGAGTCCCCCGAGGGCACGCCCTCCCACTCCCGCCGCGGAGCGCACCGACTTCCCACTCCCCCCTCAGCCCTCAAGGGGCGCGCAGCCGTTCTCGCAGTCGCAGCGGGCGCCGTCGTCGCAGCAGGCCAGGCCGCCGTCAGCGGCTCTTCGTCCAACTCCACCGATCACTCCGAGGTCGCCCTCGCCAGTGACGAGTCGAGCGTCATCGGCACCACCGCCGAGCCGCAGGCGGCCCAGTTCTCCACCGTCGCCGACACCGTCGCATCCGAGTCGAACGCCCCCCAGGTCCTTAACGTCGCGAATCCCACCGACCTCTCCCAGTTCAGCAACCTCCTCGCCAAGGGACAGCGCTTCAGCGAAGAGCGCGCCGCCCGCGAGGCTGCGGCCCGTCGGCCTTTGTTCGTTCTCCCCACGATCGGCACCTTCACCTCGAACTTCGGATCGCGCTGGGGCACGCTCCACGCGGGCGTCGACATCGCGGCCCCCATCGGCACCCCCATCGTGGCGGTGGCCGACGGCGAGGTCATCGACTCCGGGCCGGCTTCCGGGTTCGGCATGTGGGTCCGCCTGAAGCACGCCGATGGCACCGTCACCGTTTACGGGCACATCAACACCTCCAACGTCACCGTGGGCCAGAAGGTTATGGCGGGTGACCAGATCGCCACCGTCGGCAACCGCGGATTCTCCACCGGCCCGCACCTGCACTTCGAGGTTCACCTCGGCGGCGAGAACAAGGTCGATCCCCTGCCGTGGCTGGCCTCGCGCGGCATCAGCCTCGGCCCCGAGATGGACTGAGCGAAAAACACTCGGAACGTAACCACAGACGACTGCGGCGCATGCACTGTGCATGCGCCGCAGTCGTCTGTGTCCAGCCCTACAGCTTGGTCATGGGGACTCCACCGATCAGCATGAGCCGGACCTTGCCGGCGCTTCCGAAGTCGATCGTGACGGTGGCAGTCGGTCCGGCACCCTTGGTTTCCAGCACCGTGCCGAGACCGTATTTGTCGTGGGTGACACGGTCGCCGACGGCGAGGACCAGGTTGTTGTTGCGTGAGCGGGCCGCACCGAAACTCGGCGTACCGGACGCACTGCCGCCGTAACTGTGGCCACCGTAACCCTGGCCGCCATAGCCGGAGCTTCGGGCGCGGCCGCCACCGATCGCGCCGCCGGAACCGATGCCGGTTCCCGGGTCCTCACGACGCCAATTCACGAGATCGGTCGGGATCTCCTGCAGGAACCGTGACTCCGGGTTCTGGATGGGTTGTCCCCATGCCGACCGGATGACTGCGCGGGTGAGATACAGCCGCTTCCGTGCACGGGTGATGCCGACGTAGGCCAGCCTGCGTTCCTCCGACAGTTCGGTGGGGTCGCCGAGCGCCCGCATGTGCGGGAACTGACCGTCTTCCCATCCGGTGACGAACACGATGGGAAATTCGAGCCCCTTCGCCGTGTGCAGAGTCATCATGGTGACGACGCCCTCGTCGGAGTCGGGCAGCTGGTCCGAATCGGCCACCAGCGACACTCGCTCGAGGAAGGCGGCCAGGGACCCGGGGTCGGGTTCACCGTCGCGCGCGTCGACGTCACCGTCCTCGGGGGTGTCGATCAGCCCGGCAGCATTGCGGGCGTCGGAGCTGAACTCCCGTGCAACACTCACCAATTCGTTGAGGTTGTCGAGCCGGGCACCGTCCTGTGGGTCGCTGCTGGCGGCAAGCTCGGCGCGATACCCCGTCCGCTCGAGCACTGCCTCGACGACGTCGCCGATGTCGCCCAGTTGATCGGGGACCACTTCGTCCGAGCTGAACTCGGGCGGCAGCATCATCCGCAATCCGTCCATCAACTCGAGGAAGGACGCGATGGCCTTTTGTGAGCGGGTGTTCAGCAGCGGCACCCGGCCCTCGCCGCCATCGCGCAGCGCCTCCGCGAAACTGATTCCCCGTTGCTCGGAATGCACCGCCACGCACGCCTCGGCTCGGTCCCCGATGCCACGGCGCGGGGTATTGAGGATGCGACGCAGACTGACAGTGTCGTCCTCGTTGGCGAGCACCCGCAGATACGCGACGATGTCGCGAACCTCCTTGCGCTCGTAGAACCGCACGCCGCCAACCACCTTGTACGGAACACCGAGGCGGATGAAAATCTCCTCGAGCGCACGCGAGGAGTTGTTGGTGCGGTAGAACACCGCGACATCAGCGAACTTGGCTTCTCCGGAATCGACCAGCTTGTCGATTTCCGAGGCGACGAAGGACGCCTCGTCGTGCTCGTTGTCGGCGACGTAGCCGGTGATGAGCTCGCCCTCGCCCGAGTCGGTCCACAGCCTCTTCTCACGACGGCCCGTGTTCTTGGAGATCACGGAGTTCGCCGCGGAGAGAATGTTCTGCGTGGACCGGTAGTTCTGCTCGAGCAGGATGGTGCGGGCGTCGGGATAGTCGCGCTCGAACTCTTCGATGTTGCGGATGGTGGCACCACGGAACGCGTAGATCGACTGATCCGCATCGCCCACCACACACAGTTCGGCAGGAGCGATGCTGTGCTCGGCATTCGGGTCCGCCGTTGTGCTGCCCACCAGTTCGCGGACCAGCATGTACTGCGCGTGGTTGGTGTCCTGGTACTCGTCGACCAGCACATGCCGGAACCGGCGCCGATAGTACTCAGCGACCTGCGGGAACGCCTGGAGCATCGCGACGGTCTCACCGATCAGGTCGTCGAAGTCGAGGGCGTTGGCCGAGCGCAGCCGCTGCTGGTAATGGCCGTACACCTTCGCGACGAGACGCGGCAGCTCCGCCGGATCCTTGTCGGCGTCGGCAGCGGCCTGCTCCGGGTCGACCAGCTCGTTTTTCAGATTCGAGATGTGGGTGGCGAGAAGCCGCGCGGTGTATCGCTTGGTGTCGAGGTTCAGATCTTTGGAGATCATCGTCAACAAGCGCCGCGAGTCGTCCGCGTCGTAGATGGAGAAGTTGGAGTTGAGTCCCGGGAGCAGCGCGGCCTGGGCGCGCAGGATACGAACGCAACTCGAGTGGAACGTGGACACCCACATGTTGTTGGCACGCGGCCCGACCAGGTGCGCGACCCGCTCGCGCATCTCCGCCGCTGCCTTGTTGGTGAAGGTGATGGCCAGAACCTGGCCCGGCATCACACCACGTTCCGCGAGCAGGTACGCGATGCGGCGGGTGAGCACTGCCGTCTTCCCCGACCCGGCCCCCGCGACGATGAGAAGCGGAGAACCGGCGTGCACGACAGCCTCGCGTTGCTGCGGATTGAGGCCCTCGAGAAGGGTGTCCGAGCCGGCGCGCGCGGGCGTGGATGCGCGCGGCGTGGCCACGGCACCGGTGTGCGAAGCAGTACGCGAAATAGTGTTCATCGTCCACTAAACCTACCGGCGTCCACCGACAGCGTCACAGCCGCTTGGCCTGCGTGGTACCCCCGTGGCAAACTGGTACACGTGTTCAGTCAGCCATCGCGCCCCCAGTGGCGATTTTTTTATGGGTACCGGCCTCCGGTGCCCGTGAACTGAACAGCTCACGAGCCCCGAGGTCCACACCGGATCCGGGGCTTTTTTCGTCAAACGAGCCTGGATCGGTAACGACTCGAGCCGAAACAACGATCCACGTTCTGACAAGAGGGAGACGAACCAATGAGCACTCAGACCGTCGCATCAGCCGCCAAGGACACCGCTGTTCCCACCAGCGAGGCCGAGATCGAGGTTCTCCGCCAGGAGATCGACAAGCTCGACGCCGAGATTCTCGCCGCGATCAAGCGCCGGTCCGAGGTCTCGCAGATCATCGGTGCCACCCGCATGGCATCCGGCGGCCCGCGCCTGGTCCACAGCCGGGAGATGAAGGTGCTCGAGCGGTTCAACGAACTCGGCCAGGAAGGCCACACTCTCGCCATGCTCCTGCTGCGCCTCGGGCGCGGCCGCCTCGGTCACTGAGCCCCTTCGGTCACTGAGCCCCTTCGGTCACTGAGCCCCTTCGGTCACCGAGTCGCCCCGACCGAGTCGCTAGGCGCGGCCGCCGTCGGTTCACGACAGCGGCCGCCTCACCCGGTGCCCCTCGGTCTCTACGACTCGAGTGCCACGTACTTGGTCTCGAGGTACTCCTCGATACCTTCACTGCCCCCTTCGCGCCCGAAGCCTGATGCTTTGACGCCGCCGAAGGGGGCAGCGGTGTCCGATATGACGCCCCGGTTGACGCCCACCATGCCCGTTTCGAGGAGATCGGCGACGCGAAGCGCACGGTCGAGGTCCCTGGTGAAGATGTAGGCAGCGAGACCGTATTCAGTATCGTTCGCCGCGGCGATGCCCTCGTCTTCGGTGTCGAAACCGCTGATCGCGGCAACAGGGCCGAACACTTCCTCTTTCAGGATTCGGGCCTGTGGTGGGACGTCGTCGAGGACGGTGGCCGGATAGAAGTAGCCCGATCCTTCCGGCGCCGCACCGCCCAGCCGGACGCGGGCTCCCGCGCCGACGGCGTCCTGCACCAGTTCGCTGACGGTCTCGAGTTGATCCGCGTTGATCAGCGGGCCGAGTGTGGTGTCGGGGTCCTGCCCCGGTCCGAGTGTGTACGACGACATCTTGTCGACGAGCTTGGCGGTGAATTCCTCGCGGACACTGTTCGCGACGTGGAAACGGTTGGCGGCCGTGCACGCTTCGCCCCCGTTGCGCATCTTCGCGAGAACGGCGCCCTCTACCGCTGCGTCGACGTCGGCGTCGTCGAAGACCACGAAGGGCGCGTTGCCACCCAGTTCCATCGACGTGCGCAGCAGACCCTTGGCCGACTTCTCGATCAGCATGCGCCCGACCCCGGTGGAACCGGTGAACGTGAGCTTGCGCAGGCGCCGATCGTCCAGCAACGGTCCCGTCACTTCCCCGGACTTCGACGTCGGCAGTACGGACAGGACACCCTTCGGCAGTCCCGCGTCGGCCATGACCTCGGCCAGCAACAGCATGGTCAGCGGCGTCTCGGAGGCAGGCTTGACGATCATGGTGCAGCCCGCGGCCAGCGCAGGACCGATCTTTCGAGTGCCCATCGCGAGAGGGAAGTTCCACGGGGTGATCGCGAGACACGGACCGACCGGCTGCTTGGTGACGAGCACCCGTCCGTTGCCGGCGGGCGCGGGTGTGTAGCGGCCGGAGATCCGCACCGCCTCTTCACTGAACCAGCGAAAGAACTCGGCGCCGTACTTCACCTCCGCCTTGCTCTCCGGTAGGGCCTTGCCCATTTCCAGGGTCATCAACAGGGCGAAGTCGTCGGCACGCTCGATGATCCTGTCGAACACGGCTCGCAGCAATTCACCGCGGGCGCGGGCCGGCGTGGCCGCCCACTCGCTCTGAACCGCCACTGCGGCGTCCAGAGCTTTCATCGCGTCGGCCGGACTGGCGTCCGCCACCTCGGTGAGGGCCTCACCGGTGGATGGGTCGAAGACGGTGAAGGTGGCACCGTTTTCGGCGTCGCGCTGCTCACCACCGAGGAAGAGGGTCGTCGGAACTTGTCGAATGAGTTCGCGGGAATCCATGGGGTCCATCATGCGCCGCACCAGACTTCACACGGAAGTTTCGACGCGCGGGCACTAAGCTCGAACCTCGTGAGCTCAGACATCACCGGAACCGCTGCCTGGCAGAAATTGCGCGATCATCACGCCCGAATCCAGTCCGTTCATCTGCGGGAGCTCTTCGACCAGGATCCGGCTCGGGGCCACGAACTCACCGTGTCTGCGGGCGATCTGTATATCGACTACAGCAAGCACCGCGTCGATCGCGCGACCCTCGAGTCGCTGCTCGATCTGGCGCGCAACGCAGACCTGGAAGCGCGCCGGGACGCGATGTTCGCGGGCGAGCACATCAACACGTCGGAGGATCGCGCCGTCCTCCACACCGCTCTCAGGTTGCCTGCCGGCGCGTCGCTCACCGTTGACGGCCAGGATGTAGTGGCGGACGTGCACGAGGTTCTCGATCGTATGGGCGATTTCACCGATCGGTTGCGGTCCGGGGAATGGCGAGGCGCCACGGGCGAGCGGATTACGACCGTCGTCAACATCGGCATCGGCGGGTCCGATCTCGGGCCGGTGATGGTGTACCGGGCTCTGCGGCACTATGCCGACGCCGGGATCAGCGTGCGGTTCATCTCCAACATCGACCCGTCGGATCTGGTGCGCACGTTGCACGGTCTCGATCCGGCCACGACGCTCTTCATCGTGGCGTCCAAGACATTCTCCACACTCGAAACCCTCACCAATGCCACTGCCGCCAAGCGGTGGCTTCTCGACGGACTGGGTCTCGGGACCGATGCTGTGGCAAAACATTTCGTTGCGGTCTCGACCAATGCCGACCGCGTGGCCGACTTCGGTATCGACACTGCCAACATGTTCGGATTCTGGGACTGGGTCGGGGGACGGTACTCGGTCGATTCGGCGATCGGACTGTCGGTAATGGCCGCGATCGGCAAGGAGCGTTTCGCGGAGTTCCTCGCCGGGTTCCACGCGGTGGACGAGCATTTCCGGACGGCGCCACTGGAGGAGAACGCGCCGGTTCTCCTGGGGCTCCTCGGGCTCTGGTACTCCAACTTCTTCGGCGCCGAGTCCCGTGCGGTGCTGCCGTATTCCAACGATCTCGTGCGCTTTGCGGCTTACCTGCAGCAGCTGACGATGGAATCGAACGGCAAGTCGGTGCGGGCCGACGGGTCCCCCGTTCCCGCCTCCACCGGGGAGATCTTCTGGGGTGAGCCGGGCACCAACGGCCAGCACGCCTTCTACCAGCTTCTGCACCAGGGGACGCGGCTCGTTCCCGCCGACTTCATCGGCTTCGGCGAACCCACCGACGACCTGCCCACCGCGGACGGCACGGGCAGCATGCACGACCTGCTGATGAGCAACTTCTTCGCCCAGACCAAGGTCCTGGCGTTCGGCAAGACCGCGGAGGAGATCGCGGCGGAGGGAACCCCGGAGCACCTGGTGCCACACAAGGTGATGCCCGGAAACCGGCCGTCCACCACCATCCTCGCGCCCAAGCTCACCCCGTCCGTCATCGGGCAGCTCATCGCACTGTACGAGCACCAGGTATTCGTCGAGGGCGTCATCTGGGGCATCGACTCGTTCGATCAGTGGGGCGTCGAACTCGGGAAGACGCAGGCCGTCGAATTGCAGCCGGTGCTCACCGCCGCGGAGTCACCTGCCGCGCAGAGTGATACGTCGACGGACAGCCTGGTGCGCTGGTACCGCCGTCAGCGCGGTCGGGCCTGACCTACCAGTTCCCGCCTGACCTACCAGTTCTCGGTGGTGTAGACGCGGCCCGAGCGATCCGCCAGCCTGGCGCGTAGCTCCTGCTGTTCGATCCAGCGGATGGCGCCGATGCCCCGTGCGAGAGCGGCGACACTGGCGGCGTAGGCCCACAGCGCGTCGTCGGCGATCACCGTCACCGATTCCCATTCGGTTTTCGACGGCGGTTCGCTGACGGGCGGCGCGAATGCTGTCGCCATCGCCGTTCCGTTCACCAGTTCGACGTCTCCGTTTCCGGGCACCGAAATCTGCCAACCGCCGGCCGGGCAGTGACCCGCCGTAGCGATCACGTCGCCGATACGCACCGCTGCGCCGCACTCGAGTTCGCGCGCGACGAGCGCCGCCGCACGATCGACCGTATCGGCCTTCGCGGTGTCGGTGATGTCCAAGGATGCGCCCCACGGCGCGAACACCACGTCGTCGTCGATCTGGATGTCACGGAAACTCGGTGCCGGATGCACGGTTGGAATGAGGGTGTCGTCCGCCATTTCGGAGGCGAGCGGGTCGACCACACCATCGGTCATCCGCGCCGCCCACAACGCGGAACGAAGCAGCGCCGACATCCGCCGGCTCACCTTCACCGGTGCGCCTTGCGACAGGTTCACGGCGTGAATCTCGGCATCCCCGCGCTGAAGGTCGCACACCGCCTCGGTTTCCTCGATGACACCTGCGATCAGCGCGGTCGCCTCGGGCAGTGCAGCACCCTCGGTGACGTCGACTTCCACGACGGAACCCCAGACCTTCCACTTCTCGACACTGACCATGGCGTGCTCCGTGTGCAGTTCCTTCACTGTGCTGCAAATCCAGTATGCGCCGGTTGTCCAGGAGGTCGTGCGCCTGTGTTGCCAGCGGTCGTAGACTCCGGCAGGTGAGCGCCCGGTTGAGCGTTGTCGACGAGATGTTTCTCCGCACCCATCGGGGGTGGGGAACGCCGATCGTGATGCAGGGTCTGTGGCGCACCGACGGCCGGATCGACGAGGAAATCCTGGAGTCTCTCCGCGTCCTGCTGTCACGCGGTCCGCTGGGTAGGCGGGTGATCCGCTCGCGGGTCCCTGGTGCCCGGCCACGGTTCGCGCCCAGCTCGGAAGCATTCCCCGTCGAGTACGCCACCGTCCCTGCCGCGGCGTTGCTCGAATGGGCCGACGAGCAGGCCGCCTTGCCGGTCGACCCCGAACGGGGCCCCGGGTGGCGGCTGGCCTGCGGGCGACTCGAAGGCGGCGGCACAGTGCTGTCGCTGGTGTGTTCACACGTGCTCGCGGATGCGAGGGGCCTGACCGCCGCCATCGCGGACGCGTTGCAGGGCACGCCGCCCTCCGCTGCGCCGCGTCACCGTGGACCGATCGATGACGTCTGGGACGCGGCCCTTCTGACCCGACGGGTCACCGAAGGAACGGTGCGCGCAGTTGCCGGCCTGCTGATCGATTCCGACCGCCGCACCGAGCTGCGCGACTTCGTACGCGCCGACAGCACGGCGCGCCCCGAGGTGTTCCACCGTAGGGCCGCTTCCGCGGTGGTAGACGTGGACGCGGGCGCCTGGGATATCGCCGCCGAGGAGTCCGGCGGGACGGCGAACAGCCTGTTCCTGTCGGTGGTCGCCGAGATCGCCCGCCGCGACGACGAGTCGGCGCCTCTGACGATCAGCGTGCCGATGGATGTGCGCGGCCGCGGCGACACCACCGAGGCCGCGAACTCGGTCGCAATGGTCGAGGTGGCGGTGGCACCGGGCGACACCGTCGCCGACGTCCGTGCGTCGAGTCGTGCGGCGTTCACCTCGACACCGATGACGAGCCCGGCAGGTTTCCCGGAAGAAATGCTGCAACTGATCCCCGACCGGCTCGCCCACGCGCTGACAGGCAACCCCGGTGAGCGGGACGTTCTGTGCTCGAACATCGGGCCGCTTCCCGACGCACTCGGTGTCCTGGGTGGACACCGCACAACGGGTATCGCCACGCGGGCCGTGCACCCCGGCATCGTCTCCAGCCGCACGAGGATGTCGGCTTACCTGAGCAGGTTCGACGGGCGCTACACCCTCGCCCTGGAATCACTCGATGTCCGAAGTCACACCGCTCTCCGTGAACGTGCCGAGAATGTGCTGAGCCGGCACGAACTCCAGGCCCACGGCTGGTGACGTCCCGGAAAGTCGACGGTCAGGCGTCGTAAGGCTGACGCGCCGACTGCGGATCGCCGTAGGTGATGGCCCGCTCCCGCCGCGCCCCCGACGCGAGCGTGGCCGCCCAGTTCAGCAACGTGCCGAACCTGTTGCGGTAGCCCGCGAGGAAGGCGATGTGGATGACTCCCCACGACACCCACCCGACAGCACCGGACATCTGGATAGGCCCCGCCTGAACGAGCGCGTGCCTGCGGGCGATGTACGCCGCGCTGCCGAGATCGCGGTATTTGAACGGTTTACGGTCGGGTTCTCCACGCTCGACGGTGCGGGCAATGCACCCGGCGGCGTGCCTGCCACCCTGCATCGCCACCTCGGCCACACCGGGAAGTTCTTTCAGCGCCATCATGTCGCCGACCACCCAGACGTTGGGATGACCCGGCACGCTGAGGTCGGGATTCACCTCGATGCGACCACCCGCGGCCTGCTTCACGCCGAGCGCCTGTGCGAGTACGGAGGCGAACGGGACCGCCTCGACGCCGGCCGTCCACAGGATGGTCCGCGCGTCGAACCGGTTCTTGGTCTTCGCCCCGTCCTTGGACGTCGTCTCGACGCTCGTCGCCGACACATCCGTCACATGCACGCCGAGATGTGTTTCGACACCGATCTTGTCGAGTGTGGCCTGCGCTGCCGCCGACAGCTTGCGGTTGAACGACGGCAACACCCGGTCGCCGCCGTGCAGGAGCAGTACCCGCGCCTCACCGGGATCGATGGACTGGAATTCGTGAGCGAGGGCACGCAGTGCGAGTTCCCTGATCTGCCCGGCCAGTTCGACCCCGGTGGGCCCACCGCCGGCGACGGCGAAGGTCAGCCACGGCTTCCGCTCTTCGGGGGTGGGAAGCGACTCGGCCATTTCGAAGGCCGAGATGAGCTTTCGCCGGATCGCGAGGGCGTCGTCGAGAGTCTTCATGCCGGGCGCCCACTGGATGTACTCGTCGTGACCGTGATACGCCTGGCGCATCCCGGCAGCGACGATCAAGTAGTCATAGGGAACATCGAAGGTGGAGCCGTCGAATCTGCTTGCCGTCAAGACCTTTTCGTCGGTGTCGATCGACTGCGCTTCCCCGAGGGCGACGTGAATGTTGCTGTAGCCGCGGAGCAGGTGCCGCAACGGTGTGGTGATTTCCCCTTCGGACAGGAGCCCCGTGGCGCACTGATACAGCAGCGGCTGGAAGACGTGGCTGGTTCCCCGATCGAGCAGAGTGACGTCGACGTCCACACCCCGGAACCGCTTGGCGGCGTACACGCCACCGAATCCGCCGCCGACGATCACCACCCGCGGCCGCGAGCGCTGCAAGCCGAGAGACGAAGATTCCTGGGTTGTCGTCACTGTGGACACCTCACGCTCGTCGTCACTGGCCGGCACAGCTCAGTCCTACACGAACCGTGATGTCCATGCATGCGGAAGGAACCTCAGCGCCACGTCGATTGCTTTCCACTTGGTGCCGGGCAACGCCACCCGGCGGGATTCCTTGTCGATCGCGTCGACCATCGCGGTGACGCCCTCGTCCAGGCTTGCGGTCATCGAGTCGCTGTCACCGGCCTTGCCCGACATCTCGGTAGCGACGTATCCGGGCAACAGTGTGGTCACCGCGATGGGACTCTTCACCAGTTCTGCCGTCAACGCCTCCCCGAGCGCGGAGACGCCGGCCTTGCTGGCCGAATAGGCCGCCTTCGGACCGGGCAGACCGCGATCGGCACTGATCGACGACACGAGCACGAGATGACCGAAATTCTGTTCCCGAAATATCTGGAGGGCGGCCTCGCACTGCGACAGCGCGCCGACGAAGTTGGTGCGGGCGGTGGCGAGATTGGCGTCGGCACGGCCCGTCCCGATCCTGGCCCCCTTGCCGAGTCCGGCGTTGACGATCACCCGGTCGAGACCACCCAGCTCGTCGCGTAACTCCCCGAAGACGCGTACCACCGCTTCGTGATCGGTGACGTCGAGTGCGCGGATCGCAACGGTCACTCCGGGATGCGCTGACCTCAGTTCGTCGCGTAAGGCTTCGAGGCGGGCACCGCGCCGCGCGCAGAGCGCGAGGTCTCGCCCCTGGGCGGCGAATCGGCGGGCCATTTCCTCGCCCAGGCCCGAGCTGGCTCCGGTGATCAAGATCTTGTTGCGCATCATCCGGTCACGATACTTGCGGGCACACTCACCGCAGGCGTGCTCGAAGTTCTGACAGCCGACCCTCGATCGGCCTACCGTGACAGACATGACTGACTCGGTGGACGACGCGGAAGAGTACGACGTCATCGTGATCGGAGGCGGCCCCGCGGGTGAGAACGCGGCGAGCTATGCCATCGCGGGCAGCGAGCGCACCGCCGCACTGATCGAGCACGAACTCGTCGGCGGCGAGTGTTCGTACTGGGCCTGTATGCCGAGCAAGGCGTTGCTGCGTCCCGGGGAGGTCCTGGGGGCCGCACGCAACATGGCCGGTATATCCGCCGGAGCCCTCGATCCGCAGGCCGTTCTCGCCCGGCGGGACTCGTTCACCAACAACCACGACGACTCGTCGCAGGTGATGTGGGCCGATGCGCAGGGAATCGAGGTGATCCGCGGCTCGGCGTGCTTGACCGGCGAGCGGACGGTGACGGTGGGCGGCTCCCGCCGTATCCGCGCCCGGCACGCCGTCGTCGTGGCGACGGGAACCACGGCAGCGATTCCAGACACACCCGGGCTCCGCGCAGCCTTGCCGTGGGCCTCGCGGGATGCCACCAATCTGCGGGAGGTTCCGCGCCGGGTCGCGGTGATCGGCGGCGGCGTCGTAGCCTGCGAGAGCGCGTCGTGGCTGCTCGACCTCGGTGTCGAGGAACTCACCATGGTGGTGCGAGGCCGAGGGCTACTCGCGAAGAACGAGCCGTTCGCCGGGAAGCTGGTGGCCGAGGGACTCGAAAAGAAGGGCGCTCGACTCCTCTTCGGCGCCGACCTCCGCGGTGTGGAGCGGCGCGATGCGCAGGACACCGGTGTCGGCCGGATCCACGGCGGCCCCGCCACGCTCGACGTGGCCGGGCAGGACCCGTTCGAGGTCGACGAAATCGTGGTCGCGACCGGCCGCACCCCTGCGACTTCGGGGTTGGGGGTCGACCCGCGACTGCTCGACGCGCGCGGTTACCTTCCCACCGACGACCACATGACGACACCGGACGGATGGTTGTACGCCGTCGGCGACGTCAACGGGCGGGCATTGCTCACTCACATGGGCAAATATCAGGCGCGGGTCTGTGGTGACGTGATCGCGGCGCGTGCGGAGGGAAGACCGCTCGACGGTTCCCGCTACATTGCGTCCGCCGATCACGGTCAGGTTCCCCAAGTGGTGTTCTCGGACCCCGAGGTCGCTGCTGTGGGGATCACCGAGAAGGAGGCCCGCGACGCAGGCGTGGACGTCGAGACGGTGGAAGTCGACATCGCCGTCGCGGGCTCGTCCCTCTCTCGCGACGATTTCGGCGGCCACGCGAAACTTGTCGTCGACCGAGGCACCGACACCCTGTTAGGTGCGACTTTCGCCGGCACGGACGTCGCCGAACTGGTGCATGCCGCGACGGTCGCCGTCGTGGGAAGGGTGCCGCTGGACGCCCTGTGGCATGCGGTGCCGTCCTACCCGACGGTGAGCGAGGTGTGGCTGCGGCTGCTCGAGGCACGGCGCTGAGCGGTCCCGGCTGCGAGAACGCCGTTCAAATCGGTTTCTCAGGAGGTCTACGTATAGTCGCCGACATGGCGTCCGACATTCGCACGACAGGCACAGTCGCGACCGACAGGGCAGCGACGACCGACACAGTGGTGAAGACGACCGACGGGATGGTGCGCGGCCGGCGGCTCGACGACCTCGTGGCCTGGCGCGGGATTCCCTATGCTGCCCCGCCGGTAGGTCCGCTGCGACTGCGGGCGCCCCAGCCGGTCACCCCGTGGAGCGGGGAACTCGATGCCACCGAGTTCGGGGACGCGGCAGTGCAGCACAAGAAGTTCACGGTGCTGCGGCCGGGCAAGTACCAGCCGAGCAGTGAGAATTGTCTGACCCTCAATGTTCAGGCCAGGCCCGGCACCTCCGGCAAGCCCCGCCCGGTGATGGTGTTCGTCCACGGCGGCGCATACACACTGGGCATGTCCGCGACCGCACTGTACGGCGGTCAATCACTGGTACGCCGCGGCGATATCGTCTACGTGTCGATCAACTACCGGCTCGGTTCGCTCGGCTACCTCGATTTCACCCAGTTCTCCACCCCCGAGCGGCCATTCGATTCCAACCTCGGGCTCCGCGACCAGGTGGCGGCACTCGAGTGGGTGCAACGCAACATCGCCGGATTCGGTGGCGACCCCGACAATGTCACCCTGTTCGGTGAGTCCGCGGGCGGAAACGCCGTCACCACCTTGATGACCACGCCTTCCGCTCGCGGCCTGTTCGCTCGTGCGATCGCCGAGAGCTCGGCGCCCGGTCTCGTCACGACGGCCGAGCGGGCCGCCGGGTGGGCCGCCGACTACGTGAAACTCCTGGGCGCCGAACCGGAGAACGCGGCCGAGGCCTTGAGTACCTCACCCGTCGGAGCGCTCGGTCGATCGGGAAACCGGTTGGGTGCCAAGGTTCTGGTGGAAACTCCCGGGCTTCACCCGTTCGGTCCCGTGATCGACGGGGACTTTCTTCCGAAGCCACCGCTCGACGCGTTCTCCGACGGCTCCGCGCACCGTGTCCCGCTGATCATCGGCACCAACAGCCGTGAGGGCACACTGTTCCCGAAGGTCCTGGACGCCCTGCCCACCGATCCTGCGCGGATCGGCCGGATGTTCGAGCTCACCGACCCGGCGGCACAAGCCCGGGTCACCGCAGCCTATCCGGGCTATCCAGCCCCCGACGCCGCGGTGGACCTCGGTGGTGACCTGACGTTCTGGAAGCCGTCGGTGGAACTGGCCCAGGCGCATTGCGCCTACGCACCGACGTACAGTTATCGGTTCGACTTCGCTCCGCGAATCATGACATGGCTCGGACTCGACGCCACCCACGGATTCGAATTACTCGCCGTCTTCGGTGTCGCCGACACTCGTTTCGGTCGCGCGCTCACGTTGGCGGGGGGCCGACGCGGCCTGAAAGACGTGACCGATACGGTGCAAAGGAACTGGTTGCAGTTCGCCACGCACGGAACACCTTCGGCTGCGTGGCCGAGATACGACACCGATCGGAGGGCAACGCTCGTGTTCGACACCGTCACCACAGTCCAGGACGATCCGCGCAGGGAACGTCGACTGGCGTGGGAAGGGTACGAGGGCTACTACGGGCAGGGCCTGTGAGTCCACTCGAAGTCCACACCGAGAGCGGCGCCGTCGGAGGGCGTCGACTCGACGACCTGATCACCTGGCGCGGAATCCCGTACGCGGCTCCCCCGGTGGGCCCGTTACGGTTACGTGCCCCGCAACCGGCCCAGCCGTGGTCGGATGTCCGGCGAGCCTTCCACTATGGGGCAAGCGCGCCCCAAGGTAGCGGGCCGTGCGACGAAGACTGCCTGACTCTCAACGTGGTGGCTCCCGCGGAGCCGTCCGCGACACCGCGCCCGGTGATGGTGTTCATCCACGGAGGCGCGTACTCGGGGGGAAGCTCTTCGTCCTCGCTGTACGGTGGCCACTCGCTGGTACGGCGCGGCGACATCGTCTATGTGTCCATCAACTACCGGCTCGGCGCCCTGGGATACGTTGATTTCAGCCAATTCTCTACGCCGGAGCGGCCTTTCGACTCGAATCTCGGCCTCCGCGATCAAATGGCTGCGCTCGAGTGGGTGCAACGCAACATCGCCGAGTTCGGCGGCGACCCCGACAACGTCACGATCTTCGGTGAGTCGGCCGGCGCCAACGCCGTCACCACCCTGATGGGCACACCCGCCGCGAAAGGACTGTTCAGCAAGGCCATCGCACAGAGTCCGCCGGCGGCGTCGGCATATCATCCCGAGCGGGCGGCACGGTGGGCACGCGAATTCGTCGAGATCGCGGGAGTGCCCCTTCCCGAGGCCGCCACCTGGCTGCAGACAGCGAAGTCCTCCGACTTCGTCGAGGTGGGAACCACTTTGGCGGATCGCGGCGCCGACGAGGAGCCCGGAACACGAGTGTTCGCGCCGGTAGTAGACGGCTTCGTGCTTCCCGCTCACCCGCTCGATACCTTCGCATCCGGTTCCGGTCACCCGGTTCCCTTGATCATCGGCACCAACCAGTACGAGGGCCGGGTGTTCCCGCGGTTCCTCGATATCCTGCCCACCGACGCCACCCGCATCGAGAAAATGTTCTCGCATGTGGACGAGTCCGTGAAGAAGCGGGCGATCTCCGCGTACCCCGGCTATCCCGGTCGGCGTGCTGCCGCGGACCTCGGCGGTGACGTCACGTTCTGGGAACCATCCCTACTCTGCGCAGAGGGTCATGCCGCCGTAGCCCCCACGTACAGTTACCGATACGACTTCGCTCCCCGCCTCCTCCGCCTCGCCGGGCTCGGTGCCACGCACGCCACGGAGATGTACGCGGTGTTCGGGCTGACCGGACCCTGGGCGCGGGCACTCACCGCACTCGGTGGGTGGAAAGCGCTACGCACCGTCACCGACACGGTGCAGTCGCACTGGCTGCATTTCGCACGGCACGGCACGCCGGCGCCCGGCTGGCCCACCTACTCGCGGGAGAACAGGGAAACCCTCATCATCGACGAGAGAAGTCGGGTCGAGAACGATCCGCTCGGCGAGCGTCGTCGCGCCTGGCTCGGCTACGAACACCGGCGCTAGTCCACTTCCGGAACGTCGTCGCGAGTCGCGCAGGGCCTGCGGTTTCAACCCCGCAGGCCCTGCGGTTTCACCCTCGCAGGCCCTGCGGTGTGCCCTACTCTGAAACACCCGCACACTCGCACACCTGTTCTCCGCGGTACCGGAGGTGAACATGATCGAACACGACGATCTCGCAGGACTCACCACGGTGGTCACCGGCGCCACGTCCGGACTGGGCGCGGAGACGTGCCGCCAGTTGGCGGCCCGCGGTGCGACGGTCGTGCTGGTCGGCCGCGACCGGGCGAAGGTCGACGAGACGATCGCCGAGTTGTCGTCGGTATACGACCCTGGCCAGTTGAGTTCGGCAACGGCCGATCTGTCCTCCCTGGTACAGGTGCGGAATCTGGCCGAGGAACTCCGGCATCGATTCCTCCGCATCGACGTGTTGATCAACAATGCGGGAATCGATGTGGGAGAGCGTCGCCTCACCCCGGACGGCATCGAGTCGACCTTCGCGGTGAATTACCTCGCACCGTTCGTACTCGGCACCGCCCTGGCCGACGCCATGGCGCAGGCCGCCACCACGGATGCCGCCGGCTTCCGCCACCCCGCGCGCATCGTCAACGTCAGCTCGTCGGGGCATCGCGGTGGGCACCTCGACTTCGACGACCTGCAGGCCTCGAACGGCAAGTTCCGCGGCCAACGCGTATATAACAATTCCAAGCTCGCACTCACCCTGTTCAGTCGGGAATTGGCGCGGCGCTTCGACCCGGCACGGCTGGTGGTGAACTGCGCGGATCCAGGCTTCGTCAAGGGCACCACCCTCGGCCGCGACCTTCCGTTCGGCTACCAGGTGATCGGAACCCTGCTCACTCCGTTCATGGCCGATGTCGAGAAGGGCGCGAAGACGATCGTGTGGACCGCCACGGCCGCCGAGGCGGGCAAGTTCACCGGCGCCTACGTCAAGGCCTGCAAGGTAGTTCAGCCGAGCAAGGATGCACGGAACCCCGAACTCGCGGCCAGGTTGTGGGATGCCACCGAGGCGCTGGTGGCCGGACGTGGCGGCGCCGACCTCGACGCCTGAGGTCCGGGTACTCACAGGTTCGGGTACTCACGGGTTCGGGTACTCGAACAACGATAGGACGTTCCCGTGCGGGTCCCGGAACCATGCCACGCGGATGCCGTCCGGCGCGGTCCAGGCGGCGTGCTCGTCCTGGTCCATGCCGGGATACTCGGTGAACGAGATCCCTTTGGTCCGGAGTGCGTCGACCACACCGTCGAGATCGGGGACCTTCCATCCCAGCACCGTGTATCCGGTGTCGGCACGCGACTGGACCAGCGTGACCCGCAGCAGTGACCCGTTGCAGTTCAGGGCGAGCGCGAATTCGTCGCGGGAGTCGAGCTCGAGCCCGAGGGTGTCCACGTAGAACATCTGGGAGACGTCGAGGTCGGTGCTGGGAACGAAACTGACGAGCTCACCCGGAAAACTCATGCATCAACTTTGCGCCGCCCACCCACCGCGGGGCAAGGGAGCGGAGTTACACGACGGCCGTGTCGTGACCCGCGGCACAGCTTCCTCACCCGACAAGTTAACGTCGATTCGACAGGTTGTCCCGCATCGGAATGAGGAACTCGAGTGTCTGCTCCCGTTACAGAGAAGAAGGGCCCGCTCGCGGGCATTCGCATCGTCGAATTCGCAGGTCTGGGACCCGGCCCCCACGCGGCCACCCTGCTCGCCGATCTCGGTGCGGACGTCGTCTGCGTCCAGCGCCCCGGCGTGATCCCGCAGGACGGACCCTACGACCAGATTCAGCGCGGACGTCGCGTCGTCGAAGCCAACCTCAAAGATCCCGCGCAGGTCGAGAAGGTGCTGGAGCTGATCGAGCGCGCCGACGTCATCATCGAGGGCTTCCGCCCCGGCGTCACCGAACGCATGGGCCTGGGCCCCGACGTCTGCCTCGAGCGCAACCCGCGGTTGGTCTACGGCCGGATGACCGGCTGGGGACAGGAAGGCCCGCTGGCCAATGCCGCCGGCCACGACATCAACTACATCTCCCTCACGGGTGTCCTCCACGCCATCGGGCGTAAGGGTGAGCGCCCGGTTCCCCCGCTGAACATGGTCGGCGACTTCGGCGGCGGCTCCATGTTCCTCATCTTCGGCATCCTGTCCGCGCTGGTGGAACGCCAGACCTCCGGCAAGGGTCAGGTGGTCGATACCGCGATGGTGGACGGCGCCCTGGCGCTGTCGCACATGATGTGGGCGTTCCGTGGCCGCGGCGTCTGGTCGGACGAGCGGGGCGTCAACCTCCTCGACACCGGCGCGCCGTTCTACGACACCTACGAGACGGCCGACGGCAAGTACATGGCCGTGGGATCGATCGAGCCGCAGTTCTACGCCCTGTTGCTGCAGGGACTCGAACTCGACGCCGCGGACCTGCCGCACCAGATGGACGTGTCCGCGTGGCCGCAGATGAAGAAGGTCTTCGCCGAGAAGTTCCTGTCGAAGACCCGCGACGAGTGGGCCGCGATCTTCCTCGGCACCGACGCGTGTGTGTCCCCGGTCCTCACCTTCTCGGAGGCGCCGTCCAATGAACACATCGCCGCCCGCGGCTCACTGATCGAACTCGACGGCGTCACCCAGCACGCCCCGGCCCCCCGCTTCTCCCGCACCCCCGCCGGCGCCCCCACCCCGCCGGCACGCGAGGGCGTCGACATCGACACCGTCTGGACCTGAGCGCAGTGGCAGAGTACGTTTCCACGTCCTCTGCCACTCCCTCTCAGACGACCAGGGACGGTTCGGCCAGCTCCGGTCCGACGGCCAGGGTGGCGTACGCGGCGGCGATGCCGTCGACGCCCCGTCGCAATTGATCGGGTGTCCGGGCGTACGGCAATCGGATGAATCGCTCGAAGGCGCCCTCCACGCCGAACCGTGGTCCAGCGGCGAGCAGCACGCCGAAGTGGGGCGCCGTCGCGGCCAGCGCGGTCGACACCGGAGCCGGAAGCCGCAGCCACAGCGACATGCCGCCGGCGCCTATGGTCGGGACCCAGTCGGGAAGTCGATCGGCCAGGGCGTCGAGCATGGCACTGCGCTGCTCGCGCAGCTCGTCACGCCTGCGGGTGAGCACCGCGTCGTCGTCGGTGAGCAGGTGTGCGGCCGCCAGCTGGTCCATCACCGGTGTGCCCAGGTCGACCGCTGCGCGGGCGCCGACGAGCCGTGAGATCAACGACGGATCGGCGCGTATCCACCCGACCCGCAGCCCGCCCCAGAACGACTTGGCCGTCGACCCGATGGTCACCACTTCCGTTTTCGCCGTTCCCCGGCCGTACGCGGCGACCGGCCCCGGCGACGGCTCGTCGAGCCACAGGTCGACCATTGTCTCGTCGACGATCAGCGTCATCCGCGTCTCACGGGCGATCTTCGCGAGTTCCGCTCTGCCGGGTCCGTCGAGGCACAGACCGGTGGGGTTGTGGAAGTCGGGAATCAGATACGCCATTCGCGCCGCGGTCTGCCGTGCGGCGCTCCGGATTCCGTCGAGGTCCCAGGCCGCGGAACCGCCTCCCTCGGGACGGACGGGAACGGGCACCGGCCGCGCCCCCACTCTCCGGATCGCCTCCAGCGCATTGGGATAGGTGGGATGGTCCACCAGCACCCGCTCCCCCGGCGCGGTCAGCACGTTCAGCAGCAGTCGCAGGGCGTGCTGCGCGCCCGAGGTGACCATGATCTGTTCGGGTGTCGTGTCGAGTCCGCGGGCCCGATAGCGGGCGGCGATCACGTCGCGCAAGGCGCCGATGCCCACCGGTTCCATGCCGTGCGTCGGAAGGAACTGCGGAAGAGACTGCAAGGCAGAGGAGTACGCATTCTCGACCGCCTCTCCCGGCGCTGCCATCGCCGCATAACTGAGATCGATCATCGCACCCTCCGGCCCCGGCTGATGCGCGCGGAACATGAGGCCGTTCTGGCGGGATCCGGGGGGCAACGCCACCGTGCTCCGCGATCCCTGTCGGCTGATCAGGTACCCCTCGTCGCGCAGCACCGAATACGACGACGTGATCGTCGTGCGACTCAGTTCCAGCACCGACGCCAGTTCGCGTTCGCTGGGAAGTGCCACACCCAGGGGGACGCGGCCGTCGTGCACGAGCAGCCGGATGCTGTCGGCGAGCGCCCGGTATGCCGGGCGGACCGCCGAACGACGGGTGCTGTCGTCCTGCCAGTTGCCGAGGTCCCTCGCCAGCGAACGCGCACCGAGTACACGGGTCATCATGCAGTCCAGTATCGGCCCTGTGGCTATTCGATCCCAAGCCAGTCGGGCGCAGAGTTGACCCCATGACGACACTCCTCACCCTCGCCTGCATCATCCTCCTGGCCGCGGCCGTCGCCCGATACGGCCCCAAAGAAGGAGGTGAAGGCCTGTTTCGCGTGGAGCAGTTTCGCCTGGGCGCACCTCTCGGTGGCATATTCGCCGATCCACCGAGCAGTCCAGAATCTGCCGACTGGACTGCTCGCCCGATGAGCACCGACGGTAGTTCAGGGAGCCTTGCGGATTCCCGCGATGTCACCGAGCAGGAGGCGCCAGCACCTGACTGAACAGCACCGTCCCGGCCGCGTCGAGCAGGTCGACCCGCAACTCGGACGTCTCCCCGTCGATGAAGACCTCCCCGAAATGCTGGTATCCGTCGAGGGGTGAGGAATTCGGGGCAGGGGGTGCGTGGACGAACACAGCCTCGGGACCGAACGTCGGATCGAGGTCGTTGGGGCCGAAACCACCGGCGTTGAGCGGGCCCGACACGAACTCCCAGAACTCGTCGAAATCCTTGTACGCGGCACGGTCCGGCGAGTACCGGTGCGCGGCGGTGTAGTGCACGTCCGCGGTGAGCCAGACCGTTCCCGTGACGCCGCCCGCCTTGATCGCGGACAGTACCTGCGCGATCTCGGATTCACGGCCCGACGGTGGTCCCGGATCCCGGTTGGCGATGCCCTCGAACGCGGTGTCGCCGTCCGGTACCACCACCCCGAGCGGAAGGTCGTTGGCGATGATCTTCCAGGTCGCCGTCGACGCACCGAGTTCGCGAATCAGCCAGTCCTTCTGTGCTGCGCCGAGGATCTGTCCGGCCGGGCCGGTATTGACACCGTTCGCATCCTTGTAGGTGCGCAGGTCGAGCACGAAGACGTCGAGAAGAGGTCCGTAGCCGATCTTGCGGTACACGCGCCCGTCGACCGCCTCAGTGGGCTCGATCGGAAGCCACTCGTGGAACGCCTGGAATGCCCGCTGCGCCAGAACGTCGACGCTCTTCTCCGAGTAGGCCTCGGCGCTGAGGAGTTCGCCGGGATACCAGTTGTTGACCGTTTCGTGGTCGTCCCACTGAACGATCTGTGCGACAGAGGAATTGAAGGTTCTGTAGTGCTGGTCGCTGAGGCTGTAGGCGTACTGACCGCGGTACTGGTCCAATGTCTGCGCGAGCGCACTCTTGGCCTCGGTCACCGTGTTCCGCCAGATACGGCCGTCCGGCAGCGCAACCGACTCCTTCAGGGGTCCGTCGGCGTAGACGACGTCACCGGAGTGGAGGAACAGATGCGGGTCGCGTGCGGCCATCGTTTCGAATATCCGCATACCGCCGAGGTCGGGGTTGATTCCGTAACCCTGACCCACCGTGTCTCCGGACCACTGCAGCCGGATGTCGCCCGCGGTGCTCGGTGCGGTGCGGAAGACACCCGTCACCGCCTCCGATATGGCGCCGTCGTCACCTTCGAGGGTCACCCGGTAGTGCACCTGCTGCCCGGCGGGTAGTCCGGTCACCCGCAACCGTCCGGTGCCGTCCGTGTCCGGGGTGAGCAGTCCATCCTCGAATCGCACCGGGTCGGTGAACGACTCGGTGGCCGCCGTCTCGACGATCATCGTCGCCGGCCGGTCGGACCTCGCCCAGATCACTGCGCCGTCGGCGCGCACATCGCCGGAGGCAACTCCATGGGTCAGCGCGGGCCGGGGGCGTAGGAGGGTGGGACTCGAACCGGCCGAGCCGGAACACCCGGTGGCGGGAACAGCGAGTACTCCGAGAGCGGTGGCGCGGAGCAGGGTACGGCGCGACAGGTGCACGGGACATCTCCTCGGTGGTGGATCCTCGAGGATGTCCAACCGTGGCCAACAGACGGTAAACGTCGGATGTGGGGCGCATACTGGGTTGGTGACCACAGGATTCTGCCTGTTCGACACGGCACTCGGCACGTGCGCCATTGCCTGGCGGGCCGCCGGGATCGTCGGTGTGCAACTGTCGGAGGGTTCACCCGAGGCGACACGGGCCCGCGTCGAACACTGTTTCCCGGGTGCGGTGGAGCACTCACCGCCCACACCGGTACAGCAGGCGTTGGACGCCATTCGGGAACACCTCGGCGGCGCACTCGACGACCTGCGCTGGATCGACCTCGACTTCGAGGGAGTCCCCGAGTTCGATTGTCACGTATACGAGATCGCCCGGGCCATCGACCCGGGCGACACCCTCACCTACGGGGAGGTGGCTGCGGCACTCGGCAAACCCGGCGCCGCGCAGGCCGTCGGCCAGGCACTCGGACGCAACCCCTTGCCGATCGTCGTCCCCTGCCACCGCGTCCTCGCCGCCGGAAACAAGGTCGGCGGATTCTCCGCGGGCAGCGGCACCCTCACCAAACGCGAACTACTCGCCCTCGAACACGCACCCGGATTCGACGACCCCGTGCTGTTCTGAGCAACCGCACGGGCCGGACCGACGTCACAGCCGTTCGACGTCACAGCCGTTCAGCGTCACAGCCGTTCCGTGCGACTGGTCAGCGCACCACGTCGCGGCGCACGATGGTCTCGTCACGGCCGGGGCCGACACCGATGCACGAAATGTAGGCGCCGGACAGCTCTTCGAGGCGCAGCACATAGTTCTGCGCATTCTTCGGCAGTTCCTCGAAGGTGCGTGCGTGCGAGATGTCTTCCCACCATCCGGGCATCTCTTCGTAAATGGGGGTGGCGTGGTGAACATCCGTCTGCGACATCGGCATTTCCTCGTGCCGTACACCGTCGATGTCGTAGGCGACGCAGATGGGGATGGTGTCGAGGCTGCTGAGCACGTCGAGCTTGGTGAGGAAGTAGTCGGTGATGCCGTTGACGCGAGTTGCGTAGCGGGCGATCACGGCGTCGAACCAGCCGGTGCGGCGGGCGCGACCGGTGGTGACACCCACCTCACCACCCGTCTTGGCCAGGTATTCACCGTGCTCGTCGAACAGCTCGGTCGGGAACGGACCGGAGCCGACTCGCGTGGTGTACGCCTTGAGGATGCCCAGCACCGTGGTGATCTTGGTGGGTCCGATGCCCGAACCGACCGCCGCGCCACCGGATGTCGGGTTGGACGAAGTCACGTACGGGTACGTCCCGTGGTCCACGTCGAGGAGAGTTCCCTGCGACCCCTCCAGCAGAACCGTTTCGCCACGCTCGAGAGCCTCGTTGAGCTGCAACCGGGTGTCGGCGATGCGGTGCTTGAATCCGTTGGCCTGTTCGAGCACCTCGTCGACCACCTGCTGCGGGTCGAGCGCCTTGCGGTTGTAGATCTTGGCGAGCACCTGGTTCTTGAATTCCAGTGCCGCCTCCACCTTCTGGGTGAGGATCTTCTCGTCGAGCACGTCCTGCACCCGGACGCCGACTCGGGCGATCTTGTCCTGGTAGCAGGGCCCGATGCCGCGGCCCGTGGTGCCGATCTTCTTGGCGCCCAGGAAGCGTTCGGTGACCTTGTCGATGGCCACGTGGTACGGCATGATCAGGTGCGCGTCAGCCGAGAGCAGCAGCTTGCTGGTGTCGACGCCCCGCTCGTCGAGTCCGGCGAGTTCGGTGAGCAGCACTCCCGGATCCACCACGACACCGTTGCCGATGACGTTGGTGACGCCCGGCGTGAGGATGCCCGACGGGATCAGATGCAGCGCGAACTTGTCGCCGTTCGGAAGAACGACGGTGTGTCCGGCGTTGTTTCCGCCCTGGTAGCGCACCACCCACTGCAGGCGTCCGCCCAATAGATCGGTCGCTTTGCCCTTGCCCTCATCGCCCCACTGGGCGCCGATCAGGACGATTGCCGGCATGACGTTGTCTCCTACGGTCGACGTACAGTCGTATCCGACTGCGTGGTTCTGCCGTTCGTAGGCAGTGGCCGGGGGAACAGTCTAGCCGAGCGCACAGAGAACAGACCCCACAGTACGACCGGAGTGGCTTCGGGGCCGGTGTCGGGCATACAACTAGGATGGCCGGATGGAAAGCTGCGGCAGCCGTAGCGGGACATATCCGGGCGAGGAGTGGCGTTGACCCCCGTTGTGCTCATATGCGGTGACGTGCCGCTTCCCCTGCCCCTGGGGTCGATCTCGGCGTCGAGCGCCCCCACCGTGCCGGACAAGGACGACTTCGACGAGGTCTTCTCCAAACTCCAGGTTGTCACGCATCCGCGGCTCATCGTGGTCGGTAGCGACGCCGCACTGGCCGCGACCTTGACCCGGCTGATGCGGACCGACCGGTTACATATCGAGCTCGCCTACGTCGCCGAACACAGCTCACCGGCAACCGACGCCTACCACCTGTCCGCGGGAGCACGGGCCGCCCGCACGGCCCTGAAAGGAACGGCCAAGCCGGTGCCTCTCATCCGCGACGACGCGGGCATCGCGCTGGTCGGGCTCGCCACCGTGACGGCGCCCGGCGGTGAACCGTTGGTCGGCGAGGCGTACGTCGACGACACCCGACTGTTCTCCGGTACCGCCACCAACATGCACGTCACCCCCACTCCACGGATGCCCGGGCTGCGGGCCTCGATCGATCCCCGGCGGCGCTGGTTGCCGCGTCGATGGATCGAGGGGCGCGCGGTCCAACTCGGGTCGCCGGCCGCCGCGCTGACCCGTGACGACGTGCCCAATCCGCGCGCGGTGAAACGGTCGACGTTCTACCGTCACGACCGCGAGTGGTTGCTCGTTCGATGAACCTGCCCAGAACGCGGTCCACCGCCGTCCGGCCCAGCCCGGTCTTCCTCCTCGTCGTCGCCACCGCCGTCGCCGGTGGAGTACTCGCGTGGGGCGCCCGGGCCGAGTCCGTCGTCGGCCACGTCGGGGTCTTCCTCCTCGTGGTGGCCGGCTGGGTGGTGACGCTGTGCCTCCACGAGTTCGCGCACGCGTACACGGCGTGGCGGCACGGCGACACCGATGTGGCGGTGCGCGGATACCTCACCCTGAACCCGCTCAAGTACAGCCACCCCTTGCTGTCGATAGGCCTTCCGGTGCTGTTCATCGCCCTCGGCGGAATCGGGCTACCGGGCGGCGCCGTCTACCTGCGGACGGGGTTGTTCCCGCCGAAGGTCCAGGCGAAGGTGTCGCTCGCGGGGCCGGCCGTGAACCTCGTGTCGGCGGTGGTCCTGCTGACCGTGATTCGCGGGTGGGGCCTGGGCGGTGATCATCGGGTGTTCTGGACGGGCCTGAGTTTCCTGGCTTTTCTGCAGGTGATGGCCACGGTACTCAACCTGCTCCCCGTTCCGGGCCTCGACGGCTACGCCGCACTCGAGCCCTTCCTGCCGCCGCGGACCCGCCGGTCCGTCGATCAGTACAAGCCCTACGGACTGCTCGTCCTCGTGGCCCTACTCTTCGTGCCGTCGATCAATACCGTGTTCTTCGACGGAATCTACTGGCTGTTCGAGCTGTCGGGTGTGCCGGCGATCTACGCGCAGTACGGCAACTACCTGATGCGTTTCTGGCTTTCGTGAGTCCCCCCGTGAGTACTTCTTAACAGTGGGCTGTTGACAAACACTCACGGGAGGGAGCGGCGAGCCTGCTCCTCGGTGAAGTTGGGCGTCAACCGCAATTCGGTCAACGGCACCTCGCGGTCGGGACTGCGCACCTCGACGCGGACGGGTTGACCCGTCGCGTCGTCCCGCAGTCCGATCGGCGCGCCGCGTTTTCCCTGCAGGTACTTGTCACCCCACTGCATGAGTGCCAGCACGGCAGGCAGGAGGTCGCGCCCCTTCTCTGTCAGCACGTATTCGAAACGGGTCCGTTGTCCGGGTTCCTTGTAGGGCTGCCGCTCGAACAGACCTTCTGCGGTGAGTTCCCGCAGGCGCGCCGCCGCCACCGCCTCGGTGACCCCCACACGCTGGACGAAGTCGTCGAACCGCGTGGTCCCGTAATAGGCCTCGCGGAGGATGAGAATGGCCGAACGCGTGCCCACTACATCCATCGCCTTTCCGATCGAGCAGTGCGTGGCCCGCCAGGTGTCGCGATCGCCGAGGAAGCCGTCCAGTCGTGCCGCATTCATGCCACCATGATAGCTGACTTGCAAAAAGCAAAGCCAGGTGTACATTGCTGGCTATGGTATTCAGCAGTCAGGTGCGAGGGGATATCCGCCTGCATCCTCTCCTTCTCGTCCTGTGTGGCGCCCCGTTCGTCGCGAGCCTCGATCTCTTCGTCGTGAACATCGCCCTCGGCGACATCGCCGCCAGCTACCCCGGTTACTCCCTCGGCGACCTGAGCTGGGTACTCAACGGCTATGCGATCGTCTATGCGGCACTACTGGTTCCACTCGGCCGGTGGGCGGATCGTATCGGTCACCGGCGTGCATTCATGCTGGGACTGGCGCTGTTCACGGCCGCGAGCGCCGCCTGCGCGCTCAGCCCCTCCCTGTGGTTTCTCGTCCTCTTCCGCCTGCTGCAGGCTGTCGGCGCCGCGGCCCTGACCCCCGCAAGCCTCGGATTGCTGGTCGGAACCGTCCCCGCGGAACGACGCGCCGGAGCAGTCCGCATGTGGGCGGCCTCTGGTGCGGCAGCCGCCGCGTTCGGCCCCGTCGTCGGCGGAATCCTCGTCGAGGCCTCCTGGCGCTGGGCGTTCCTCATCAACATTCCGATCGGAATCGCACTCCTGATCGCCGCGACCCGTGTCGTGCCCGACGTCCGCCCCACCGCCACCGACACCGAACTCGACCTCATGGGGGCGGCCCTGCTGATTCTCGGGATCGGCGCACTGTCGCTCGGGATGGTCCAAGGTCCGGAATGGGGATGGGGGGACCCCCGGATCCCCCTCGCTTTCACCCTCGCCGCCGCCTGCCTTGCCCTGTTCTGGTGGAGCAACAGCCGTCACCGGGCACCCCTCATCGAACCGGCCCTGCTGAAGGTGCGCACGTTCGCGTGGTCCAACGCGACCGCCCTGGTGTTCAGCGCAGCGTTCGCGGCGGGACTGCTCTCGAACATCCTCTGGCTGCAGAACGTGTGGGAATACTCGGCGATCAGGACGGGACTCGCCATCGCTCCCGGACCGATCCTCGTGCCGGTCTTCGCGATCGCCGGCCAGCTCCTCGCCCGGCGCTTCTCCCCCGGCACCATTGCCGCTGCCGGAAGTCTGCTGTGGGCGGCGGGCACGCTACTGATCCTGGGGTCGGCAGGGGCGGAGCCGCACTACGTCACCGAATTCCTTCCGGGTTTGCTGATCGGCGGAGTAGGCGTCGGCCTCGCACTCCCCACCATTCTCTCGTCCGCCACTGCCGGGCTTCCGCAGTCCCGGTCGGCGACCGGCAGTGCGATCGTCAACATGAATCGGCAGATCGGCACCGTGATCGGGGTCAGCGTGCTCGTGGCGGTCCTCGGCACCATCGTGGGCTACGACGACACTCACTCCGCCTTCCTCGTCGCCTGGTGGGTGATCGCGGCAGTCGGTCTCGGGGCGGCGGCCACATCCATCGGCATGAATTCACAGAACCCACGCACCGTGGAGGTACCGGCATGGCCCCGCTGACCGCACTTGCTTTCCCCACCGAATTCGACTCCACCTGGCGTGGTTTCGGCGGTATGCACGGCGGGCTCGTCGTCGCATCGATGCTGCACGCGGCCGAGGCCGAGACGGCAGCGACACCGGTCACCGTCTCGGCCCACTTCACCCGGCCCGTCGACCCGGGCCCGGTGGACCATCAGGTCGAGGTTGTGCACGGCGGGCGAACACCGAGTGTCCGCGTATCGATGCCAAGTTCCGCCGGTGCACTGATCCGCCTCACCCGCACGCCCAGCGCCATTACGTGGCCTCACAGTGCGCCCGACCTCGGCGACGAAGATCCGGAAGTCCTCACACCCCTGGTGATTCCGGCCGACTACATGCCCTTCGCCCAGTACCTCGACATTCGCCCGATCAACTCGGCACGTCCCTTCGCCGGCGGCGCCGACCCTGAGTTCGAGGTGTGGATTCGTCTGCTCTCATCGATCGATTTCAGCCCTTCGGAACGCGCGGCGGTATTACTCGACGCGTTACCGCCGGGGTTGTTCGCCGTACTCGACGCGCCGGTAGCCATCCCCACCGTCGAGTTCAGTGCCCACTTCCCTGTGAGTACTTATCAACAGCCCGCTGTTAACAAGTACTCACGGGAGGGGTGGTACCACCTGCGCCACCGCACGGTCTGGGCCACCGAAGACTCGTGTGTCGACGAAACCGAACTGCGCACCGCTACAGGACACCTCGCGGGTCAGGCGCGTCAGCTCCGCAGAATCCTCACCCCCTGATCGCCAACCACAGCTCAGCAGCACAGAGAAAGGGAACTCCCATGAGAGACGCCGTCATCGTCGAGGCCGTCCGCACACCGATCGGCAAGGGCAAACCCTCGGGGGCCCTCCACGATGTGCACCCCGTCGACCTCCTCGCACACAGTCTGTCGACCCTCGTCGAGCGCACGGGGATCGATCCCGCACTCATCGACGACGTCATCGGCGGCACTGTGACGCAAGTGGGCGATCAGGGCCAAAACCTCACCCGCACCGCACTTCTCGCCGCCGGGTACCCCGAGTCCGTGCCGGGCACCACGGTCGACCGGCAGTGCGGCAGTAGTCAGCAGGCCGTCCACTTCGCCGCGCAGGGTGTGCTGTCCGGGGCCTACGACATCGTGGTCGCGGCCGGTGTCGAGTCGATGGGCCGGGTTCCGATGGGCTCGAACGTGGTCGGCCGGGAGTCGCTGGGTCTGGGATTCGAGCGCCGTTACCCCGACGGCCTCGTTCCCCAGGGCATCAGTGCCGAACTCATCGCCGCCCGCTGGGAACTGTCCCGACAGCAACTGGACGAGTTCGCGTTACGTAGTCATCAGAAGGCCGCCGCGGCAACGAGCGCGGGCAACTTCGCGAAGGAACTCGCCGTCCTGCCGGAACTCGCCGTCGACGAAGCGATCCGTCCGGATACGACACTCGATGTCCTGGCCGGGCTGCGTCCCGCCTTCCACAGCGAGCACTACGCGAATCGGTTTCCCGACATCGACTGGTCGATCACCGCGGGCAACAGCAGTCCACTCTCGGACGGGAGCGCTGCCCTGATGATCACGACGTCGGAGATCGCGGGCCGACTCGGATTGACACCTCTGGCCCGCCTGCACAGTTTCGCCGTCGCCGGTGACGACCCGCTGATGATGCTCACCGCGGTCATCCCGGCCACCCGTAAGGTGCTGGCGCGCAGCGGGCTCGACATCTCCGACATCGATCTTTTCGAGGTCAACGAGGCGTTCTCATCGGTGGTCCTTGCATGGGCGGCCGAGACCGGCGCCGACCTCGATCGGGTAAACGTGCACGGCGGCGCGATCGCACTCGGTCATCCGCTCGGTGCCAGCGGGGCGCGCATCATGACCACGCTGGTGAACGCCATGGAGCAGCGCGGCGCGCGATACGGTCTGCAGACCATGTGCGAGGCCGGCGGGCTCGCCAACGCGACGCTGATCGAGCGCCTCGGGTAGAGGTGTGGCTGCGCGTCACCGGTGGCGGTTCATCATCGCCTCACCGGTGTCGCGCAACGCCGCTCGCAGCGACGCAGGTTCGAGCACCTCGACCCCTGCACCCAGCGCGGTCAACTGTTCGAGGGCCACGTCCTCGGCCTCGAGCACCAGGTCGACGGCCACCCAACCGTCCTCGTCGGGAGGTCCCGCCTCGACACGCGCAGCCTCCACACCCACGATCCGGGGCAACTGACGCCACGACCGCGGTGACAGGCGCACCCGGCACGGGAACCGGAGCATCGCGCGATCGAATTCCGCGACGGAGGCCGACCACCACGCACCGAGATCGAACTGTTCCGGCCGCAGTGCCGGCTCCGTGAGGACCGTGGCGTCACTGACCCGGGACACCCGGTACGACAAAATCCTGCTGCGATGCTGCGCAACCAGGTACCAGACACCCGCCTTGGCCACCAGACCGAGTGGATCGAGCGTCCGCGTCACCACGTCGGCACCTTTTCTGTAGTCGATGCGCAGGCGCCGCCCCTCCAGCACCGCGGTGGCGACGTCGGGCAGGTGCTCGTTGTCGCGGGGTGGCGTGAACCATCCCGGCACGTCGACGTACAGACGATCACGCCACAACTGTGCACCTGCCCGCAGCGGAACAGGCAACGCGTGCAGCAACTTCGACTGCGCCGCCGCGGTCACCTCACGCAGACCGAGGTCGTCGGCGAGCGAAGGCACACCCAGCAGCATCAGCGCCGACGTCTCCGCCCCCGTCATCCCACCGAGTTTCGACTGCCATCCGTCGAGCAACCGAATACCCCCGCCGGGACCACTTTCGGTCCAGAGGGGCACGCCCGCCGCCGACAGCGCCGCGACATCCCGGTACACCGTGCGCACCGAGACACCCAGCTCCTCGGCCAGCTGCCGCGCCGTGACGCCGCGGCTGCCCTCCAGCCGCAGCATCAGTTCGACGAGCCGACTCGAACGCATTGCCCGAGTCTAGAGAAAATGACTGACAGAAGGTGTCAGGGATAGGCGCGCACACTGACGTCCATGACGCACTGGACACAGTTCGAGACCGAAGCGCCCGACCTCGCCAAAGCCGTGATCGCCCGCTTCGAGGCACACAAACACCACGTTCTCGCGACCGTCCGCAAAGACGGCTCACCCCGAGTCAGCGGCACCGAAGTCGAGTTCTACGAGGGCACGCTGCTGCTCGGTTCGATGGTGGGAGCACGGAAGGTGCTCGACCTGCGGCGCGACCCGCGATTCGCGCTCCACAGCAACCCAGGGCACCACTCCATGGAGGGCGGCGACGCGAAGATCAGCGGCAGCGCCGAGGAGATAGTCGGCGAGAGGAAACAGCAGATCGTCGACCACTATCCCGACGAGATCGGCGAGGCAGACGTCTTCGAACTCTCCGTCGACGAGGTGGTACTCACCACCGTCGACGGCGAACATCTCTACGTCGACCTGTGGAAGCCGGGTCGGGGCGTCACCCGCTTCACCAAATAGCGGTTCACTGGGTGACGGCGAAACCGAAACCGAGGGCGCAGGTTGCGGCCGTTCCCGTCGTGCCATCCGGGTCGTAGGTTCCACCAGGGATGAGGTGAGCGGTGAAGCCCGGCAGATCACGCTCTGTGTCCTCGTCGTTCGTCAGCGGGCCCGACGAGCCGATGGTGGGGCCGGCCTGACCGATATTCAGGTACGCCACCTGAGCGTCGGTGGTCGCATTATCTGGCCCCTCGAATTCCCACTCGATTTTCTGCGTATCGGTGTCTCGCTCCACGTCGAAGGATGCTTCGGCGTTGCAATTCGCCAACGGATCGGGCATGAACGGCGCGGCCGACGCCACGGCGGGCGCGGAGAGGAGGGCGGCCGCACCGATGGCTACGGCTGCTGCGGATTTCGTGAGCGCTCCGAGAGTGGACATGAATCTGGCTCCCTTGTGAGACGGCACCGACTGTTCCGGTAAGTCTGACCCGCCGACTGCGCGGACGCCACGATTGTTAGCGGAAAGAAACCAACCATCCTCTCGCTTACCAGGTCACGTTCTTTTCACAGTGGCGTCCGTTCGCCGTCGATTCGACCTGCACTGTGGCGTGTGAGAGCTGGTGCGTTTCGAGGACGGTGCGGGCCGATTCGAGGACGAGGGCGGAGTCGGATTCCGTGGTGAGGTGCACCGTCGCCACATCCATGCCGGTGGTGAGAGTCCACACGTGGAGGTCGTGCACGCCGATGACGCCGGGAACTGCCGCCAGGTCGGCTTCCACCGCTTCGACGTCGACGTCCGCGGGGCTCGCCTGGGTGAGGATCCGCAGCGATGCGGCGGCGAGTTTCAGTGCGCGGGGCACCACCCACAGGGAGATGAGGACACCGACGACGATGTCGGCGTAGGTCCAGTTGAACGCGATCACGACGGCACCGGCAATGAGGACACCCACACTGCCGACCGCATCCGCGAGAACTTCGAGGTACGCCCCGCGCACGGCCAGGCTGTCCTTGGAATCGGCCCGCAGCATGAGCATGACGACGAGGTTCGCGGCCAGACCGGCGGTAGCCGTGAGGACGAGTGCGAGACCGGGGAGGTCGGGTGCGTCGCCGATACGGGAGATGGCCTCGTAGAACACCCATACCGCGACGGCGAGAAGCATTGCGGCGTTGGCCATTGCGGTCAGCACCTCGGCACGGTGCCAGCCGAAGGTGCGTGCGGCGGCGGCGCTGCCCTTGCGCGCGAGCACGAGCGCGACGAGACCCATAGCCATGCCGACGACGTCGGTGAGCATGTGCCCGGCGTCGGCAAGCAGCGACAGCGAGTTGACCGTAAGGCCGACTCCCGCCTCGAGGACGAGGAACGCGAGGAGGATGACGAGCGCTATCGCCATACGACGGACCCGCCCCTTGGATGGCCCTACCTCACCCCCGCCTTGCGTGTGGCCGTGCGAATGACCGTGGCCGACTCCCATGTGTAGAGCTCCTCCCGAAGTTCTGCCGATCATATGCGTACTTGTGCATGTGTATCAACAGCGTCGTGCCGGCGACCTCATCGACTCAGCCGTTGCCTGCGTCCCGGGCGGCGCGATCGAGCCGGCTCCGATAGGTCTCCCACCAGGCCTGATCGACCGCTCTTCCGGCCATCCCGGCACAGTTCCGGTCGCGTCCAGCGGCGTACGTCGTACTCGCCGGCTTCCAGGCTCTCATCCGTGACGCCTGAGATCTCAAAGATCCGGGCGGTACGCCGGTTTCTGCGCCGTCGGGGGCAGATGCGCTATGGCAGAGATGCGGTTCAGCCCTGCCACCTGCATCAGATCGACGGTGAGCGAACGGATCTGAGCGAAGACGACGGTGGCCGACAGACCTGCATTCTCGACCAGTTCCGGTTTGAGTCCGGACGCCACCGAACGGAGCACGCGGGCAGCCTCGGCCTGGTCGGGTTGCTGACCGGGGTCTGCGAGCACCATCAGGCGCAGCGTTTCGATGGCCTGGGCCAATTTCTCGACCTGGTCGACCAGTCGCGGGTTGAGGATCTCGTCGTCACGTACCAAAGTGAGCGAACGCCGGGCCAGGACACGAATGTTGCGCAGAGCGTTGTCGAGCGGGTCGGCAACGGCGCTCAAGCGTTCGAGTCTGCCGCGGGTGTTCCAGTACAGCGGCGAGATGCGACTGACCTCACGGCCGCCCGCGAGGTGCGTGCGCAGGTTGTCGATGGACGACTGGGTGGCTCGCGCCTTCCGCAGCGCCTCCTCGATGGGCTTGTCGTCGTTGGCGACCAAGCCGTCCGCCACCAATTGCATCACTTCGGCGGCCGTTCCCAGGACCCCGGCGGCGTGGCGCCTCGCCCGGCCCACGGGATGCGTGGGAATCAACGCCACCACCGCGATGCCCACCAGGCCACCGGTCAGTGCGTCCACCATGCGATTGACACCCGCATTGCCGCCGGGTGGAAGCAGAGTTGCGACGAGAACAGCGGAATTACCCGCCTGCATCGACAGGACCGGGCCGCTGTTCAGGAGCACCGCCGCGGTCATGGCCAAGGCCACCACGAGGGCGATTTGCCAGGTACCGCTGCCGATGAACGCGATGAAGACGTCCCCGACCCCGATCCCGATGGTCACACCGGCCACGAGCTCGACGGATCGACGCAGCCGCGCGCCGAGCGACAGTCCCAGCGACACCACCGCGGCGATCGGCGCGAAGAACGGGGACGTGTGACCGATCACCACCGTGGCAACCCACCACGAGGCACCCGCCGCGACGGCGCACTGCAGGATCGGCAGGGCCGACACTCGCAGCCGCTGAGCCGAAGTCTTCAGTCCGTTCCGAACTCGGACCGGTGCTGCGGTGACGGCGCTACCCGAGGCCAAGCGCTTCGGCGGCTCGGGGGTCGCTGTCCTCGAGCAAGTCGAGGCAACGGGCGTATTCGTCGGTTTCGCCGATCGTCTTCGCGGCCTTCGCGAGGACGGCGACGCAGCGCAGGAATCCGCGATTCGGTTCGTGGCTGTAGGGAACGGGGCCGAAACCCTTCCAGCCGTTGCGGCGCAGCTGGTCGAGGCCACGGTGGTATCCGGTGCGTGCGTAGGCGTACGCGGCGATCGTCTCGCCGGCGTCGAGAGCCGCCTCGGCGAGATACGCCCACGCGATGGAGGCGGTGGGGTGTGCGGCCGCCACGGAAGCCGGTTCCTCGTGGTTCAACAGGGCCGACTCGGCCTCGTCGTCACCGGGAAGCAGCGTGGGCTGGGGTCCGAGAAGGTCACCGAAAGAGGTCATGCGCCTATTGTGCCCCCGGCGGGACTGTTCCTCTGCCCCGCCCCGTCGGCGAAGCGCCCTGTGGTGGTCTGCATTGCCGCACGTTGTCGTTAGGCTTCGGTCCAACGTTCATTTCTCTGCAGACCGAGGGGCAACGCGTGCAGGACCCGAAGAAAGACGAACCGACCGAGAAGCCGACTACGGATACACCGGCGACCGAGACCGCCCGACCGGTCACCGCCGACACCGACAAGGCCCGGCCGGTCACCGCCGACACCGACAAGGGCAGGCCGGTCACCGCCGACACCGACAAGGCCCGGCCGGTCACCGCCGACACCGACAAGGGCAGGCCGGTCACCGCCGGTACCGACAAGGCCGCCGCCGGGACCCCGGCATCCGACGCGAAGAAGCCGGCCGCCAACACGCCGTCCGCCACACCCTCTGCGAAGACTCCCGAGTCGGCACAGTCCTCTCCCGACAGCGCCGCGTCCGAGGCGGTGACGAAGGCGATTCCGAAGCAGAAGCGTCCACCGGAGAAGCGTCCGCCGGAGAAGCCTGATGCGGCCACGGTGAAGATGCACCCGAAATCCCCGCCGCAGGCTGTGCAGAGTGCGAACGGGCAGGGGAAGAAGGAACCCGGCAAGGCGGATCCCGCCGACACCGAGACCGTCGCCATCCCGGTCACGAAGTCCCCCGTACCGCAGACGCCGCCGCCGCCCCGCCCCGCACAGGCCCAGCAGCCCGGTCGTCCCCAGCAAGCGGCCCCGCCCCGACCAGCGGCATCCGCGCAGAAGCCACCGGCGAACCGTCCGACTCCGCCGCCACCCATGCCTAAAGCGGCGCCCCAGCGAGTGCTCCCGACCCAGCCGAGCGCCCCGCAGCGGGTCGGGCCCGCAGCGCCCGCGGACAGGAAGCATGGCAAGGCCTGGCTCCTGGCGGCGATCGCCGCAGGCGTCCTCGTGATCGCCGCCATTGCCGTCGCCGGTGTGGTGGTCTACAACAACAATCGGGCCGAGAACTCACCCGAGGCGCAGGTACAGGGCACCATCGATACGTTCGTCGCGGCGCTCACCCAGGGCGACCTCGCGACCCTGCGCACCAGTACCTGCGGCGGTCTGGCCGAGTACTACCAGGGCATCTCGGATCAGGATTTCGCCGAGGTCCATCAGGTCGCGATCACCCAACAGAACATTCCGGTGGTCGGCGAGGTCGACGCCGTCCAGATCACCGGTGACACCGCCATCGCCCAGGTGAAGGCCCATACCGCCGCCAACCCGAACGAGCAGTCGTGGCGCACGTTCGACCTCGAAAGGGTCGACGGCAACTGGAAGGTCTGCGATCCCCGATAACGACTGTGCGCCTTTCTGGTAGCGGTAACTACCAGAAAGGCGCACGAGCCCGAAGGGCCTATCCCGAGACCGAGCGTCCCGCGGACTTGAGGTCGTTGCAGGCCTCGATGACACGGGCGGTCATCCCGGCCTCGGCCTTCTTCAGGTAGCTGCGCGGGTCGTAGACCTTCTTGTTGCCCACCTCGCCGTCGACCTTCAGCACACCGTCGTAGTTGCTGAACATGTGGCCGACGATCGGACGGGTGAAGGCGTACTGGGTGTCGGTGTCGACGTTCATCTTGACGACGCCGTAGCTCAGCGCCTCCTCGATTTCCGACTTCAGCGAACCCGAACCGCCGTGGAAGACGAAGTCGAACGGCTTGGCGCCGTCCCGCAGGCCGAGCTTCGCGACGGCGACCTTCTGGCCGGTCTCGAGCACCTCGGGACGCAGCTTCACGTTGCCCGGCTTGTAGACGCCGTGCACGTTGCCGAACGTCGCTGCCAGCAGGTACTTGCCGTTCTCGCCGGTGCCCAGAGCGTCGATGGTCTTCTCGAAGTCCTCGGGGCTGGTGTACAGCTTGTCGTTGATCTCGGCTTCCACACCGTCCTCTTCACCACCGACGACGCCGATTTCGACCTCGAGGATGATGTTCGCGGCCTTGGAGATAGCGAGGAGTTCCTTGGCGATCTCGAGGTTCTCGTCGATCGGAACGGCCGAGCCGTCCCACATGTGGGACTGGAAGAGCGGGTTGCGGCCGGCGCTGACGCGCTGCTGAGAGATTTCGAGCAGCGGCCGGACGAAACCGTCCAGCTTGTCCTTGGGGCAGTGGTCCGTGTGGAGGGCGATCGTGACGTCGTACTTCGCGGCGATCACGTGTGCGAACTCGGCCAGCGCGACAGCACCGGTCACCATGTCCTTGACGCCCAGACCCGAACCGAACTCCGCGCCACCGGTCGAGAACTGGATGATGCCGTCACTGCCCGCATCCGCGAAACCCTTGATAGCGGCGTTGATGGTTTCGGACGAAGTGCAGTTGATGGCTGGGAAGGCAAAGGAGTGCTCCTTGGCTCGACCAAGCATCTCGGCGTAGACCTCGGGAGTCGCGATTGGCACGGCGGCAGTCCTCCATAAACGTGTCGATTTCGGCGCACGCGATCAGCGCAGCGCGCGATGTGGTCCTAGCAGTATGGCAATACCGGTAGCCTACGTCGCCCGGTGGCTGTCGTGGCACCTCGATTCCGGGCCGTCCGAGACCGGTCAGGAATCGTTGACCTGCAGTATTCCGATACTCCGCGCATACGCCGGTACGCTGAGGGCCGTGATTGTGCAGGCAGCATCGGATTCCGTGACCAACCTCGCGTTGATGCCGGGGTTCCTCGACCCGGTGAACCTCCTCAACTCCTTCGGCACCTGGGTGCTCGTCGGACTTCTCCTGGTCGTCTTCATCGAGTCGGGATTGCTGTTCCCCCTGCTCCCCGGCGACTCCCTCCTCTTCACCGCGGGCCTCATCGCGGCGTCGAAGTCGGCCGAGATCGAGCCGTTTGCCCCCATCTGGGCGCTATTGGTTCTGATCCCCATCGCCGCGATCCTCGGCGACCAGGTGGGCTTCTTCATCGGCAGCAAGGGCGGCACCGCGCTCTTCAAGAGCAACGACGCCCGATTCCTCAAGAAGAAGTACATCGACGAGTCGCACGCGTTCTTCGAGAAGCACGGCCCGATCACGATCATCCTGGCCCGCTTCGTGCCGATCGTGCGCACGTTCGCACCGGTGGTCGCGGGCGCATCGCGCATGAAGTACTCGCTGTTCCTGACGTACAACATCGTGGGCGGCATCCTCTGGGGCGCCGGCGTCACGCTGCTCGGCTACCTGCTCGGTCAGATCGAGTTCATCCGTGACAACGTCGACATCATCTTCTTGTTGATCGTGTTCGTGTCGGTGCTCCCGATCATCGTCGAGGTCGGCAAACGTGTTCTCAAGGCCCGCCGGGGCGAGACGCCTGCTCCCGAGGCCGCGCGGCCCGTCTCCACCCCCACCGATCCCTCCTGATCGAGATCGAGGCAATGCGCTGACCATGGTCGTATCGGCATCTGGCACCTTCGGGCCCCTCGTCTCCGCCGGCCCCGCGCTGGTGTGGGTCATCGTGCTGGCGTTCGTCTTCATCGAATGTGCCGTCATCCTCGGGCTCTTCCTGCCGGGTGACTCGATGCTGATCACCGCGGGCATCGTGCTCGCCGGCCACGAGTCTGGGGCAGGTCACGTGTGGGCCCTGTCGGTCGGCGCGATGGTCGCCGCGATCTGCGGAAATCAGGTGGGGTACGTCATCGGGCACCGCACCGGCAACCGCATCTTGGCGCGCAAGGGCGGCAAGTACCTCAATTACGCCAACCTCCACCGGGTGAACATCCTGTTGGAACGGCACGGGTTCTGGGCTGTGCTCATCGCCCGGTGGATCCCGTGGGTGCGTACCCTCTGCCCACTCGTTGCGGGGGCAGCGAAGATGAACCACACCAAGTACACCGTCGCCAGCAGCATCGGCGCCGTATTCTGGGCGCCGGTGCTGCTGCTCATCGGGTTCTACTGCGGTTCCTTCCTCGACCGGGTGTCGTGGCTGATGCCGGTGGTGTTGGGCGGCATGGTTGCACTGCTGGTGATCGGAACTGTGGTCGGCATCTGGCACTACCGCCAGGAAATGGCCCGTCCGCCCGAAGAGGTGGAAGTCGAGGAAGTTCTCGACTAGTGCTGATGCACCGCTTCCCACTCGGGCAGCGGGTCGTCGAAATGCACCCACTCGGCCGGACCGGACGCCCATTCGGCGTCGGTGAGGAGCGCCGGATCGAGGATGCGGGCAGGCGCCTCCGGGTCGAGCCGGACACCGATGAAGACGATCTCCTGACCGGGCGTCTCCTCCGCGGCCGACCACAGCTGCGCAGGTTCGATCACCAGATTGGGTCCCGCCTGCGACCAGATCGCCGCAAGATCCGGGCGGCTCGCTATCCAGCAGAACCCCTTGCTTCGCAGCAGTCCGGTGAACTGGCCCAGAGCCTGGTCGAGCCGTGCGGGATGGAACGGCCGCGTCGCCCGGTAGGTGACACTTCGGATCCCGTACTCCTCCGTTTCAGGTGTGTGGCCGCCCGCAAGTTCCTCCGCCCACCCGGGCGCCAGGGCGGCCGACTCCGGGTCGTACAAACCGGTGTCGAGGACGTCGGCCAGGTCGACCACACCACGCGTGGTGCGCTGGAGTCTCGCCGTCGGATTGAGTCTGCGGAGGAGGGCCTCGACCGTGCCGGCTGTGCGCTCGCTCACCAGATCGGTCTTGTTCAGCAGAATCACGTCGGCGAACTCGACCTGGTCGACGAGTAGGTCGGAAATGCTGCGCTCGTCATCCTCTCCCGCCTCGAGGTCGCGCTCGTCGAGGCGCTGACCCTTCGCGAGCTCACCGACGAACGTCGACGCGTCCACCACTGTCACCATGGTGTCGAGCGCCGCGACCGTGCCGAGGCTGAAGCCGTCCTCGAATTCCCAGTCGAACGTGGCGGCGACGGGCATGGGTTCCGAAATGCCCGTCGACTCGATGACGAGGTGGTCGAACCGTCCCTCCACGGCCAGGCGGGCGACCGCCTCGATCAGGTCCTCGCGGAGCGTGCAGCAGATGCAGCCGTTGGTGAGCTCGACCAGCTTCTCCTGCGTCCGATCGAGATGTCCCTGCCCTGCGACGAGGGCGCTGGGGGCACCCCCTGCACGAAGTGCTTGGGGGACGATGTTGACCTCGCTCATGTCGTCGACGATCACGGCGACACGCCGGCCGTCCCGGTTGGCGAGGATGTGGTTGAGAAGAGTGGTCTTGCCCGCGCCGAGGAAGCCGGACAGGACGGTGACAGGAAGTGGACGAGTCATTCGGAAATGATAACTGTTTTCATCAACGCGCGATTCGAGCAGCCACTCCACCCGTTGCCACCGTCGTCGACAGGGGAAGAAACGCGGTGACATCGGGCGAAGGACGGGACTAGAGGGCCACCCTGCCCGACGTCTGCGCGTACTGGCTGGCCGGACGTTCCAGCCCGAAGTGGTCCCGCAGCGTCGTACCCGAGTATTCGGTGCGGAACAGACCCCGCTCCTGCAGGATCGGCACCACCTTCTCGGCGAATACCTCGAGACCTCCCGGGTAGTACGGGGGCATCACGTTGAAGCCGTCGGCGGCGCCCTGGGTGAACCATTCTTCGATGGTGTCGGCCACCTGCACCGGCGTTCCCGCGCACACTCGGTGTCCTCGCGCGCCCGCGAGGCGATGCAGCAGCCCTCGCAGCGTCGGACTCTCCCGCTGCACGATGCCTGCGACCACCTGCAGCCGGCTCTGCTGGTTGTCCGTCACGTCGCCGGCATCGCCGAACAACTCGGCGGGCACGGGGGCATCGAGGTCGAGCTGGCGCACCTGAGTTCCGGTGATGCTCTCGAGCTGGGCGAGGCCGTACTCGGGGGAGGTCAGCTCGTTGAATTCGCGTTCGAGATCCCTTGCCTGCGCCTCGGTGTCGCCGATGAACGGGCTGATTCCGGGAAGAATCTTCACGTGGTCGGGGTTGCGTCCGAACTGCGACGCACGTCGCTTGATGTCTGCATAGAACGCCTGCCCGTCCGACAGTCGCTGATGCGCCGTGAAGATGGCCTCGGCGTACTGCCCTGCGAAGCTGCGTCCCTCGTTCGACGCACCCGCCTGTACCAGCACGGGGTGACCCTGCGGCGAGCGCGGCGCGTTGAACGGTCCGCGGACCCGCAGGTGGCGTCCGACGTAGTTGATCTCATGAATTTTCGACGTGTCGGCGTAGACGCCCCTGTCCGTGTCGAGAACGATGGCGTCGTCTTCCCAGCTGTCCCACAGCTTGACCGTCGCATCGACGAATTCGCGTGCCCGTGCGTATCTATCGGCGTGGTCGGGATGACTGGAAAGGCCGAAGTTCGCCGCCGCCAAATCCGTTCCGGTGGTGACGATGTTCCAGCCGGCCCGGCCCTTCGAGATGTGGTCCAAGGAGGCGAACAGACGCGCGAGGTTGTAGGGCTCGAAGTACGTCGTGGACGCGGTGGCGATCAGCCCGATCCGTTCCGTGACTGCGGCGATCGCCGTCAGCAAGGTGATCGGCTCCAGCGCTCCGGCCGCGCCGTGCCCGGCATCGCTACGCAGCGCGGGACCGTCCGCGAAGAAGAGTGCATCCAGTTTCGCCGCCTCCGCGGTGCGCGCGATCTCCTGGAAGTAGTCGACGTCGAACAACCGTTCCGGTGACGTCAGCGGGTGACGCCAGGCCGATTCGTGGTGCCCGGCCGGATAGATGAACGCATTGAGACTCAGCTGCCGCTGTTGATCTGACATACCGAGATGTCTAGCAGCGCGGAAACCGCCTGCCCACGGTTAAGTTTCGTGTGATCGAAACGCACTACCGCCGGGGATACCCGGCGGCCGACACCGCGTGCGCCGCCTCCATCAGCATCCAGCCACCCAACTGGACGGAGAGGTCGCGCTCGGGGATGTCGGACGAACGCACCGTGCCCCCGGTGAACGCCGCGATATTCCTGCCGAGACCGGGAAGCCGGGCCTGCTTGCCCCAGTCGGCGCCGAACAAGGGCTGACCCTCGATCTGCAAGCGGTTCTCCCACGCAGCTTCGGCAGAGGTGAGCACGATCTGCGCTGCGATCTCCCGCGCGCGGATGTCGTCATGGTTCTCCCAGGGCAACATCACCGCGGTCAGCGCGAGATAGCGGGCGAGGATACCGTTGAACAGACCACCGTCTCCCCCGCCACCGCCGCGAATGACCCCACCCGGGGCCAGGTGCTCGTCGACGGCGTCGATCAGCCGGTGAATGCGGCCTCGATGCCGCGGCGCACCGAGACGCACCGCCAGCTCGGTTTCGAGCCCGAGGACGACCCCCTGGCAGTACGAATAGATGACCCTTTCGGCCTCACCGCCACGATGGATCCCATCGATGACGAGGCCGGTGTTCTCGTCCAGCAGCGTGTCGTCGATCCAATCCGCGGTGGCCTGCGCCCGCCACAGTTTGCCTGTGCGGGCCAGCATGATTCCGGCCGGGCCGTTGGCCGGAGCGTTGTAGAAATCCGAGCCCTTGCGCCAGGGCAGCCCGCCACCGTCGGGATCCCAGGCGTCGAACAGCTGGGATTCGAGTGTCTGCACCGCATTCCGGTTGTCGATCAAGTGCGTGCGCTGCGCGCGTTCGAGCGCGATGCCCAGCCACGCCATGTCGTCGTAATAATTGTTGGTCCAGCCCGTAATGTTCCGAAGGCGGTGGCTGCGAGCGAGTTTCACGATCCGACGGCGGCGACGCGGAGTAGGGTCGCGTTCGAGTGCGTCGACGGCGCAGTCGATGAGGTGCGCCTGCCACCAGTAATGCCAACTGACGAACAGTCGTTCACGTTTGACCGCCGGCCAGGCCACCACGCCCAGCGTGGTGCCCGGAAGGCCCCACAGCCGGCGAAGATGCCTGCTCACCACCGCTTCTTCAGCGGCGTCGGCGCGCGCCGACCACTCGTCCTGCATGAGGGTTGATCTTGCCTAGTCTCCGGGCGATCCGCTACCACGCCCGACCGAGGTCGGCGTGCTCGCGCACCCACGCATGCATGGCAATGCCTGCCGCGACACCCGCATTGATGCTCCTCGTGGAACCGAACTGCGCAATCGATACGGTCATGGCTGCAACCTCTTTCGCCTCGTCGGTGACTCCGGGACCCTCCTGACCGAACAGCAGCATGCAGTCACGCGGCAGGCTCGCGGTTTCGAGCGGAACGGAGCCCGGCGTGTTGTCCACGGCCACGATCGTGAGACCCTCCTCACGCGCGAACTCGACCAATTCGTCGATGCTCGAGTGATGCCTGACGTGCTGATACCGATCGGTGACCATCGCCCCGCGCCGGTTCCACCGCCGCCGTCCCACGATATGAACTTCCGCGGCGGCGAAGGCGTTGGCCGTACGCACCACGGTGCCGATGTTGGCGTCGTGCCCGAAGTTCTCGATCGCCACATGCAGCGGGTGGCGCCGGCTGTCGATGTCGGCGACGATGGCTTCACGTGTCCAATAGCGGTAGGCGTCGACCACGTTCCGTCGGTCACCGCCGGCCAGCAGTTCGGGATCGTAGCGGGGATCCGTCGGGACCGGTACGTCGTGTTCTTCCGTCCACGGACCGACACCGTGAGTATTCTCGCCCCACTCGGTAGGGCCCGGCTCGCCCGACTCGGCCAGGACCGGAAGTGAACCCACCTCTGCGCCAATCATGAAATCAGAACGTCTCGTTGGAGTCGGGTGAGACCGTGAATCCGTGGGACGTCTCGTCGTTGACACACGTCACAGCGGTCGCTGTGGTGCTGCAGGAGTAGCCGAGTTCGGCGAGCTTGGATCCGGCAGGCAACACGGGGTCGGGTTCGGCATCACCCGAGGTGTACACGAGGCCGCCGGCACACATGAACGCTCCCTCACCCTCGTTCTCGACGCGAATGCCGTGGCCCCAGTCGACCATGCAGTCTGCCGGCCGCGGCGGGACCGGACTGGTCGATCCCTGGCAACCCGCCTCCGTGCGACTCGGCAGCTTGATGATGCCGCACTGGAACGCGCCGTCCGGGGAGGTGAAGAAGTACGACTCGTTGTGCTCGTACGGAACGTCGACGAGGGTGGTGGTCGGCGCTTCCGTCGTCGTGGTCGGCGCGATCGTGGTCGTGGTGGTCGTGACTGGTGGAACCGTGGTGGTGGTAGTGGTCACAGGCGCTGCGGCGGTGGTGGTGGTCGTCGGCGGAGCCACCGCCTCGGACGAACCCCCACATGCTGCGAGCGTCAGAGCAGCACCAATGCTCAGACCTACCAACGACACCCGACGCCACGCCATACGGCCACCTCCACATACTTGCCTGCTGCCGACACTGCACTCTAACGGCACCACTGCCCGGCGTCCCCGCGGCGGTCTACGCTGGACACGGAGGCACAACGATGAATCATCAGCGAATCGTGCGGACGGTCTGCTTCATCACAGCCTGTTACGTCATCGTCCTCGCAGTCTGGCTGGGATGGTTGATCGAGCACACTCCCGAGGCCACGATTCCGTACCAGATCATGGGACTGGTCGCCGCCTTCGGGTCGGCGCTGGGGTTCGGCATGATGGCTGCCGGACGACCCTCCCGGGCAGACCGCCGACTCGCGCGGCGCGGGCTCGAAGGATGGGCCAGCATCGAGCGCGTGACACCGCTTCGCCGCACCCCCGACAACGGCGAACTGACCGAACTGGATCTGCGGTTGACCGTGCCGGGGTCCGAGAGCTACTCCGGACGCGTCGTGTACGAGGTGCGGCGCGAGGAGGCCACCCGTTTCGTGCCCGGCGAAACCATCACTATCCTGGTGGACCCGAACAATCGGGACCGCATCATGCTGTGTCCGTGACCCGGCGACCTGTGTTCCGGCGGCGCAGCGCGAGCATCCCCTCGACCAGCAACAGTTGCGCGGCGGCGTAACTGGCGAGGATCAGTCCTTCGGAGGCAGCCCTGCCGCGCTCACGTCGCACGAACAATCTCCGCACCACGATCAGCCCGTCCGACGCCGTGAACAGCACTCCGCCCAGACCGAGCCAGCTGCGTCGGTCGATGCTGGGTATCGCCACGCTCGCAACGACGCCTGCGCCGGGGGCGAGGGTCGGATCGGCAGCGAGTGTGGACGTCGTAGCCAAGGCGGATCCATAAGCAGTGAGGGGCGCAGCGACACCGGCGGATCGAGCCCGCAGCAACAGGGCTGCCCCGAGCCAGCCGGCCAGTCGCGGACCCCACGCCGCCGGAGTGGGACGCGCACCGTTGCGCAGCAACAAAGCCGAGTAGCACGCCTGCATGACCGCGAAGGCCGAAGCGCCCCGCACCAGGCGGGCATCGTCATCCGGGTCGATCATGAAGACGTCACCGACCGTCGCGCCTGTGAGCCCGGCCAGCAACAGTCCCGCGTCCACGGAGTCGGTCGCGCCTCGCCGGCGCACTACCCGGGCCGCCAGTGCCGGAGCGATCAGAGGCTTCGCGATCTTCTGCAGTCGCTCGCGTCCGGTCACGGCGCCGACCACGGTGGCCACAGTCGCCCCCGCGAACACGACGTGCTCCAGACCCCAGTCATCCTTCGACGTCACATCTTCCTCCCACACTTGCGGTCGCGCCGAGGGTACCGCGCGCTCGAGTGGTTGACTGGAGGTTGGAATGCGACGGTGACGAGGGCGATCGTGAGGCACAGGTCATGGCAGTACAGGCACGTGCGGCAGCCACCCGCCATCAGGTCCTGGAAGGCGCCGCGCTCAGCTTCGAGAAGCTCGGCTACGGCGGCGCCAGCCTAAGTCGGATACTTGCGTACTCCAATGTCACGAAGGGTGCCTTGTACTTCCATTTCGAGTCCAAGGAAGCCCTCGCCTGGGCGGTGATCAAGGAGCAGCACGCCATGTCGATGCTGGCGGCGCAGCGAGTGCTCGCCACGGCGCAGTCCCCGATGGAGGCTATCGTCCTGTGCGCCAAGGAAATGGCGCGGCAACTGCTGACCGAACCGATCGTCCGGGCGGGGGTCCGTCTCACGCTCGAACTCGGGAATTCTCGCGGACCGGCCACCGATCCCTACATCGACTGGACCGACACGCTCGTGGCACTGGCCGTCAAGGCGACGGCAGCAGGCGAGCTTCGGGCGACCGTCGATTCCGCCGCTCTTGCCCGCTTCCTGGTGAGTTCCTTCACCGGGATGCAACTCGTGTCCGAGGCACTGAGCGGTCGAGCCGACCTGTACGAACGCCTCGCCGACATGTGGGCGCTGCTGCTCCCCTCGATCGCCGCCCCCGACATGTTGCCCCGCTTACTCGAGCTTGCCGCCGCACGTGACGACCTCGCCTCCTGATTGCCGAGGCACAAAGCGAGCGCACGACGGCTCGCCACCCCGGACTTCGCTGACGTCGATTCGGCCCCATTCAGTTCTCAGGCAACATCATTCGGTCTGCTTGTGATGCCCCGTGCCCTTTTGCCGCATCACTGGTCGCGAATCGCAGGTCCCACAGCTCCCCGGACGCCGGCGGCGCGACCCGTTCACCCCGCTTCGGGCTCACAGCTCCGGCACCGGTACGGCCCCGAAGTCGCCCTTGGACGGCGCCGACAGAATCCGGGCAAGCTCTGGATCGGCATACACCTCCGCCGTATGGCGCCACGTCTCGATCGTGCGGGCCGGCGGAGCGGGATTATCCATCGACGAGCCCGCCCGCAGCGACGCGATCAGCCCGTCGACGAAGTCGGCGACCTCCTCACCCGACAGGTAGCTCACCCACGGAAACGCCGCCGCGACGACCTTGCGGACCAGAACACCGTCATCCGAGTGCAGTAGGGCGTCGACAATCGCCGTCGCCGCCGCGAGCACCTCCCGCTCCTGCTCCGCCCGTACCGCCGTCATCAAGACCAGATCCTCGTCGCCTCGCCGCGTCACTCGCAGCGGCCGCGCCCCTGATCGCTGCCACTCCGACAGTGTCGCCTTCCCCTTGTTCTGGATATCCGAGAACGGAGGCACGGACGAGACCCCACCTCTACCTCGAGACCGACGAGCGCGGGCTGCACCTCGGACGTCGAGGGCGGCGAACATTGAGGACCCGGCCACCAGCACTTCCGGCACTACGGGCGAACGGACGGCGGTTGACCCGGGTGATCAGGGCAGGGTGTACCGGGCGAACACGTGCCACCCTGCGAAAGCCCAGAGGCCGACGAGAAGTAGTCGTCCGGGCAGCCGGGTCCACAGCGCGGAGACGACGCTCACAAGGCTCGACCACCGTCCGCCGGTCCGGCGGCTGTACAACTCGATGCCGATGCCGGTGCCGATCAACATCAGCCAGATGATCGTGACTATCACCTCACCCTCCCGCGGGAGAACGGGGTCGCACCCACCTGCGGTACATCCGGACGACTGGGCCCCCGCCGACGGCAAGCCATCCGCAAAACAGGACGAATCGAACCGGATGCCACGCCAGCGCATGATCGATCACCGTGCTGAGTGTGGGAACGGTGGTGGACCGGCCACCCAGGGCGAGACCGAGTCCTTCGAGGCCTGCGGCAACAAAGAGCAACACCAGCCACGGGAGCACCGAGCGTAGCGTGATCTCCCCTGCCCGTGGCGTGTCGTTGTCCCGAGGAGCGGGAGCGCCGCCGATGACGGCCACACCGGCCAGCAGAACAACGGGCATTCCGACTGCGATGTAGGCAAGGCCCGTGAACGGCTCCAGTCCGGTTGCCCAGTATGCGTAGAGCGCCGTGATCACCAGACCGGCTGCACCAACAGCGCTGGGCACATCACCTTTTCGGAGAAGCGATTTCATCGCACCACCCACCCCTACCCTGGTTCGTCGCGTGCTGCTCCGGCCGCCAGGGTCGCACCCGCGCAACCGTCGCCGCACGGGGCCTGACCGGTCACCGTCCCCGACGCCACCACCGCCGCGGTCGCGGCGTCGGCGGCTGGTTCTCGGCGGACGGCGGGTTCTCTACGGACTGCGGGAGCGATGGGGGCGGCGTGCGCACCGCTCGGCGGTCCATTCGCCAGTGCGACACCACCTCGTCCGCGTCGACGGGGCTGACCGGCACTCGCGGCCCGGACGGTGCGCGCAACCAGGCCACGATCTCGAGGTTGAGCTGATGCACGATCTCGCGCACCGCGTCCTCCGACGGTATTCCGCGGACCGTCTCGGGGAGCCGCTCGATCTGCTTGCGCAACTGCAGTGGCGTCGGTAGCAGTGCGTCGAGGGGCAGGTTCTCACGCCGCAGATAACCTTTGACCCACCACAACTCGTCATCGACGTCGCCGGACAGTGGTATCGGTTTACCTGCTCCGGGAAGGTTGTCGAAGTCGCCGCGCTCCTGCGCCAGCCGGATCTGCTTGTCGATCCAGCTCTCGAAGCTCACCTCGGGAGGTTTGCGCTCGGTCATACACCGATTCTCCCAGGATGTGCGGCACTGCGGCAGCAAGTCGTGCGGTGCGGGATCTCCCCGAACTCGGCGCGGACCACGTCACCGACCCGCGGCGGACGCTCCGCATCCGCGCACCGATTCGCGGGACTCGCCGACCAATCCCTCAGCATCCGGCCAAAGGGTGTGCGGATATGCGGCGCGACCGTCCCTTATTCGAGAATCCGGCGTCGCCCTGCTCGCCGACCACGCCGCGACCGAGTAGGCACCGGGACCCTCACCGATACGGTTTGAAGGCCACCGAACCGGGCATGCGTTGTACACCCCAGATCGACTACGCCCGGAGGTAATGATGAGCAGACCCCTGACAGGTCGCGGTGACGAAAACGACCCGCATCGTGTGACCGATATCGACGGTCGTTCCGTCGACGGTCGTTCCGTCGACGGTCGTTCCGTCGACGTCGAGCAACGAGTAGTCACCAAACCCGCACGTACCAGCACTGCTGCCGCATTCGCCCTCGCTGTCGGCGTTGCCGCCCTCGTCTGCGTGCTGATCGTGATCCTGTCTCCGGTCGGACTGGTGCTGGGCATCATCGGGCTGATTCTCGGCATCCTCGGACTGAGGGCGTCCCGCAAGGTCGGTATCACCGGTAAAGGCGTGGCGATTGCCGGCACTGTACTGAGCGCACTGGCAATCGTCATCTCGATAGCTTTCGCGGCCGGAATGGTCACTGTGCTCAACAACGACAGTGCCGTCGAACGAATCGAGCAGGAACTCGACAAGATGCGGGACAAGCTGCCCGATAGCGTCGAGGTCCCCCAGCCGTAACTAGCACGCTCCGTGCGCCTTTCTGGTTGCCACCGCTACCAGAAAGGCGCACGGGCGCGGAGCGCCACTTGCCATCGCGCCTTCTTCCTTTTACTGTGACATCGAGTCTCAGTTAATTACCGGTGACCGTTCCACCTCGGCCCAGGAAGAGGACATGACAGTGAGTGCCCCGCAGCAGGCCGGCATCGCCTCCCAGGCCTCGGAGGACGAACGACATCTGTCGGTCGTCGTAGTCGGCGCCGGTCTGTCCGGCGTCGCCGCAGCGGTCAAGCTGGAAAAGGCCGGAATTACGGACTACCTCGTGCTCGAGAAATCAGCACGCGTCGGCGGCGTGTGGCGGGAGAACACCTACCCCGGCTGCGGTGTCGACATACCCGCACCGGTGTACTCGTTCTCCTTCAATCCCAACCCGCAATGGCGGAGCAACTTTGCACTACAGCCGGAACTGCTGTCGTATATCGAGGAAACGGTCGACAAGTTCGGCGTCCGATCCAAGATCTCGATGCACACCGAGCTGATCGAGGCAGCGTGGTCGGAAGACCGCCGACGGTGGGTCCTCGACACCACCCAGGGCACGATGGTCGCCCAGCACGTCATTTTCGCGGCAGGACCGATCACCGAACCGAAGACACCCGAGCTCCCCGGAATCGACGGCTTCGCCGGCGAGATCTTTCACTCGGCGCGCTGGAATCACGATGTCGATCTCACCGGCAAGAGGGTGGCGGTGGTGGGAACGGGCGCGTCCGCCGTGCAGTTCATTCCGGAGATCCAACCGGACGTGGCGCAGCTGTACGTCTTCCAGCGCACTCCCGCGTGGGTCGTCCCACGTCTCGACTTTCCGTTCCCGCGCATGGCGCAATGGGTGTTCGGTCGAGTTCCCGCCGTACAGAACGCATTTCGGCACCTCCTGGACGTGGTGCTGCGGACCCTCACCCTGGCGATGCGGCGCGAACGGACCGCACGCCTACTCAACCCCATCGGTACCCGCTGGCTCGCGGCACAGGTGCCCGACCCCGAACTCCGAGCGTCGCTCACCCCGGACTTCACCTTGGGGTGCAAGCGACTCCTGTTGTCCAACACCTATCTGCCTGCACTGACGAAGCCGGGCGTCGAGCTGATTCCCCACGCGCTCGTCGCGGTCGACGGGCAGTCGGTGGTGGCCGCCGACGGCACCCGACGCGAGGTGGACGTCATCATCTTCGGTACCGGATTCGATGTGAGCCACCCACCCATCGCGAGCCGCATTCGCGGACGCGACGGACGCCTTCTGTCGGAGAAGTGGGCGAAGAGTCCCGAGGCCTATCTGGCCACCACCACTCCGGGTGCACCGAACGCCTACATCATGCTCGGCCCGAACATCCTGGTGTACAACTCGTTTCTGGGGTTGGCCGAGACCCAGCTCGACTATGTCATCGACGGCTTGACCAAGGCCGAACAGCAGGGCATCGAAGTACTCGAGGTCCGCGAGGAGCCGTTCCGCGCATTCAACGACGCCGTCCAGAAGGGCCTGGCCCCCACGGTCTTCAACAACGGCGGATGCAGTAGCTACTACCTCGACGCCGACGGCAAGAACTTCGCGGCCTGGCCGTGGTCCACCGGATCACTGCGACGCCGCCTCGCCCGATTCGACCTCGAGAACTACGCCGTCCGGCCTTACCGGCACTCGCCGTCCGCCCATTCCACAGGAAAGTCGTCATGATCGAGATTCATCACACCGCCGTAGCCCAAGCGCCGCTCGCCGCCTGTTTCGCGTATCTCGACGACTACACGCACGTGCCGTCCTGGCTTTTCGGGATCACCCAGTTCGATCCCGTCGGCGAACCCGTCCGCGGACTCGGTGCCGTCTACAACGCGGCGATGCGGGTCGGCCCCAAGACGCTGGGCTCGGTCGTCGAGATCACGGCGTGGGAAGAGAACGCACTGATCCAGCTCGATTCGATCGACGGCCTCACCACCCACTCGCAGTGGCGATTCGAGGCCGTCAGCGAAGAAGCGACCCGACTGACCGTCGACTTCCACTACGAGCTTCCCGGCGGACTTGCCGGGAAGGCGCTGGCGCGTATCGTCGAACCGTTTGTGGCGCAGGCAATTCGACACACCGACGCCACCCTGCGGCGTCAGGTGGAACAGGCGGCGCAGCGCTCGTCCTGACCGGGTGGCGGGCATCCTCACCCGAGAACGAAGGCCGTCACGGCCGCGGACGCCGACTGATCTGTGCCCTGGTGTCAGCCACAGGGCGCTGCCACTGGCCCGTGAGCAAGCTGCTGCCACGATTCGACTGTCGAGGGATCGGGCGTGTTCGCGCACACCCTGGCCTCGGCAGTGTGCGGGTCGAGGTCGAGTATTCGAACGGCTCCGGCTTCCCCCGTCGCCATCAGCACGTCCGACCGGGCACCGAACGCAACTCGCCACCGGACCGTTCCATCCGGTACCAGTGAACCGCCCAGCGCGCGCAGGTGTAACACGTCCCAGATGCGCACGGACTGGTCGTCGCTCCCCGAGGCAAGGGTCCGGCCGTCGGGGCTGAACGCGACCGAGCGGACGGTGCTCGTGTGACCGGACAGCACCGCGGCTTCGCCTGGTTTGTCGCCGTTCTCCGCGGTGAGGGGCCACACGCGAATCGTCTGATCGTCGCTGCCGCTGGCCAGGGTGCGCCCGTCAGGACTGAAGTCGATGGCGTTGACCGCACCGTGGTGACCGCTCAAAGTCCGGACAGCACCGGGCCTCTCGGGACGGGACACGTCCCACAACCGCACCGTCTTGTCGCTACTGCCCGCCGCGAGGAAACGTCCGTCGGGGCTGAAGGCAACGGCGTTGATCCATCCGGCGGCGCCGGAAAGCGCACTTCCCACCTGGACGGGACGCGCCCTGTCCGCGAGGCTCCAGAGGGTGAGCGACTGGTCGTCGGCAGCGGTGGCGAGCAACGCCCCGTCCGGACTGAAAGCCAACTCGTGGGTGTAGCGCGCGGCGATCTCGAGGGGTGGTCCGGCCGGAACGGCCATGCCGTCGGCGATGTTCCACAGCTGCACCTCCCTGCTGCCCACGCCCGCGGTCGCGAGCACCGAACCATCCGCCGACAATGCGACGTTCTCGACTCCCACACCGCCCCCCGACAGAAACCGTGCAGTGAGCACCGGCGGATGACCATCTCCCATCCGCCACAAGGCAATAGTCCCGTCCCGGGACGCCGTGACGGCGACGGTTCCGGACTCGTCGAGCACGGGGGTCGTGACCCGCAAGGTGTGTCCGGCGACGACTGCGGTCGGTAGCGCCCACTTTCGCACCGTCCCGTCCTGACCCCCGGTAACGACCGCCTTGCCGTCTCGGGTGAACACCGCAGTCGTGAGGCCGCCGCTGCTTCCGGCAAGGGGCTTTCCGAGCAACGTCGGCCGGTCCGGGTCGATCAGCGACCAGACCCGGGCGGTTCCGTCCCAGCTGGCGGAGACGAGCGACGAACCGTCCGGACCGAAGGACACCGCCCAGACCGCGGCGTTGTGCCCGATCAGGGGTTCTCGGGTGGCGACTGGCGGACCCGGGCGGTCCAGCCGCCACAGCCGAACGCTGTGATCGTCGCTGCCCGTCACGAGAAGTCGCCCGTCCGGGCTGAAAGCGACCGAATGCACGGTGTCGGCATGCCCAACGACCCGGCCGGACGCCACGGGGTGCGCCGGATCGCTCAGATCCCAGAGCATCGCCGTGTGATCGTCGCTTCCCGTGGCGAGCGTTAGCCCGTCGGCGCTGAAAGCCACTGTGCGGACAGCTGCCGTGTGACCGCTGAGCGGTGCGGCACGATCCCCGACGGCGCTCGGATTGTCGATGTTCCACAGCCGGGTCGTTCCATCGTCACCGGCGCTGGCAAGGGTGCGCCCGTCGGGGCTGAACGCCACCATGTACACGGCTCCGGAGTGCCCGACGAGCGGCTGCCCCAGTTCGGTGGGACGGGCGGGATCGCGGATGTCCCACAGCCGGACTGTGCTGTCACCACTGCCGCTGGCGAGCATTCGCCCGTCGGGACTGAAGGCCACGCTGGTGACCCAGCTCGTGTGCCCGGTGAGGGACGCCGTGAACGAGCCGCGGGTCCCGGTGGCCGCCGGGTTCCACAATCGGATCGTTCGGTCGTAACTGGCGGACGCGACTACTCCGCCGGGTCCGACAGCCACGGAATAGACTGCACCGTCGTGGCTTCCGAGCCGGTCGGCGAGCGGGGCATTCTGTGACGCGAGCAGCATCGACCTTGCGGTGTCGTCCTGAGGCCGCAGCTGGGTCGCGAGCAACGAAAGCCGGGCCGACATGGACGGATCGGGGTTCTGCGTGCGCGCGGCCTGCGCGAGAATTTCCGCGAACTGTGCCGTCGTGCGCTCCTCGTCGGCAGACACTCGCTGCGCGTGCGCCGTGAGTGCCGCGATCGTGGTGAGGACGGTCAGCAGTGCAAGCGCGGTGACAGCTCCTCGGCGTCGCAACCGGGCGAGACGGTCGTGTCGCCTTCCCGCCGCCAGGAAAGAACGCGTCGACGCACCTATCCGGCCTGCGCGACTGTCCGCTTCCCACCGAAGCGCCGCATCCAACCGCACGCCCCGGTAGAGCAGCGAACCGTCACGGTCATGCCTCTCCCACTCCAGGGCGTCCTTGTCGATTCGCTGATGCAGGACGGCGACCGCCCGATCCTCGCTCAGCCACATGGCAAGCCGTGGCCACGCCTCGAACACGGCGTCGTGCGCGAGTTCGACCCCCGACGCGTCACGGGTCACCAGCCGCGCAGCGGTCAAGGCATTCATCGCGCTGGTTCCGGCACTGGTATTCGAACATCCCTCGAGGACCTGCGGGGGGCTCAGGGTGCGCCGAGTATCCGGACCGTCATCGCCGACGGCGACGAGCCGCATCAGTATCTGCCTCGCCCCCACCTGTTCCGCCGGGGTCAGCGCTTCCCAGACCGCCTCGGCGGTACGCGCGACAGCACCGCGTACCCCGCCCACGGACTCGTAGGCCCTCACGGTGAGGGAATCACCCGCCCGTGCCTCCCACGTTGCCAAGAGGGCGTGCCCCAGCAGCGGCAGCGCACCCGAGCTGTATGCCGCGCCGCTTCCGTCGCCGAGGTCGCGCACGATGATGTCGACGAGGCCGGGCTCGAGCGGAACACCCACCAGGGCGGCAGGACCGCTGACGGCCGTCCGAACCTCGTCACGCGTCATGGGTCCGAGAACCATCTGGCCCTGTTGGAGACGGGCCGCCAGATCGGGGTAGTCCACACACCGCTCGTAGAAATCGGCGCGCACGGCCACCACCACCGCGTCGACCGGCGTTTCGGAATACGCGCGGCTTCGCGCGGTCTGCACGAGCACACCGACGAAGCGACGCCGGACATCCTCGTCCCGGCACTGTGTGAAGAGTTCCTCGAACTGGTCGACGATCAGAACGCACGGCGTCTCCCGCTCCTCGTCGAAGGAGCGCTCGAGTGTGCCGACGGGGTCGCGGCCCGGAGTGAGGGTCACGACGGAACGGCCCCGTTCCAGCGCCGGGACGAGCCCGGCGTGCAGCAACGACGTCTTCCCCGAACCGGACGCCCCCACCAGAACTGTCAGCGCGACGTCGTCATCGTTGTCGAGCACCGCGGCGAGGAGAGCCGAGGTCGTCCGTTGCCTCCCGAAGAAGTACCGGCTGTCCTCGACACCGAAGGCTCTCAGCCCGCGGTACGGGCATTCGGCGGTTCCGGGCCCCCTGTCGGTGGCCCCCGCGGGGCAGTCGCGAGCCGCGTCACCGCGCGCCGGTTCGCTGCGCTGCGCACGCTCCCAGAGCACCTGCCACTGCCGGATCGAGTAGAGCCCGTCCGAACGGGGGCCGGGATGTCGGGTCCGGGCCGCACCGATCAGGACCCGCAGGGTCGGGACCAGACCATCGAACCGGGCTGGCACATTGCGACCGGTACGCCAGTCGGAGAGGCGTTGCGCGGACACGAACACGGCCCGTCTCGACTCGGTGACGGGAATCGTGGAGTTCGCGCGATCGGCGAGCCGTTTCAGAACGGGGCGACCGGCCAATTCGTAGAGCAGCGCGAATCGTTCAGCGAAAAGCACTCGGGGGTGATCGTGGTCACCGGGATATTCCATCAGCGCTCCGAGTTCGAATTCCCGCACACCCGCGGACACAAAGGTGCGCAATTGTTATCGCAGATTCGGGACCGGCGATCCAAGTAATTGAGACCGAGATCATAGAACTACCACTCCGCCACGATCTCGCCGCCACCGGGCCGGATCCGGTCCGGATGGAATTTTATGCCCTGCTACCAGTACCGATGACTTCGGTGTCCGTTTCGGCGTGAGCCAAGACCAGCTCTTCGGACAAAGCTGGTTCCGTTCACCGATCAATGGCCAAAGAATCAACGGGCACACATCGGAATTCTCATCACACTCGGCATTTTTCGAATAATGCCCAGCACTCCATTCTCCGCGCGAAAGGGCATATCCAGATATGAGGCAATTCTTCGTCATCCTCGCCGCTGCACTGATCGCAATGGCCGCAAGCACCGGCTCGGCCGGTGCAGTGGAAACGACACCCCAGACCAGCACAACCACGGCGGCCCTCACCTCGGACACGACCATTTCCGCCGGCGTGATCGGGGTCGCAAATCCTGCCGACGCCGCAACCGCTGCGCCGTCGGCGGCCGGGTCGATCATCGTGCGGACGATTCGGGAATGCGGGATGGGAGCGCTCGTGGGAAAGACGACCGACGAACTGTCGTTGCAGAACGTCATCGTTTTCGTCAACGCCGTAGGGCAGAGGCTGGCCGCGGTCGCCGCGGGCCCGCTGGCCATCATCACCGTCGCCGCCTACGGCTGCATCGACCGCGCCCTCACGAGCCTGCGCCCGGACAGCGGAGAACGCTGATGCACGTGACTTCGATCGATCGCTACGACATCGAACCCGGCACGCTCACAGAATGGACCCTGCGACCAACTGCGGCTTCACTGAAGTCGAATATTCCGCCCAGCTACAACCAGCGTTTCCACCTCGACACCGCCCGGGCACACGGATTCGGTCGCAGCGTGTGGATGGCAGGAAGCCTGGATCTGCCGGGCACACTCGACCACAGCGCTGTACGGCGCACGTTCGAGATATTCATCCGTAGGCACGACGCACTGTGGACGGGCTTCGACGTCCATCCCACACGCATCGAGCGCCTCATGGTGCCACCGGATGCCATTGCGCTGAAAGAATCGGATCCCGTCCGGTTCGACGACCCCGTGTCGCTCCGCGCACACCTACGCACCCGCTTCACCGCGGAGTGCGACCCCCTGACGTTTCCCGCCTATCTTTTCGCCATCGTGCAAAGGCCCACATCGAGCACCGTCATCGCGGCGTTCGACCACACCATCGTGGACGGGCTGTCCCTCGTGATCGCGTTGCGCGAACTACGGCAGATCTACGACCTGATCACGTCGGCACCGGCGACGGACGACTCGCAGATCGGAAAGGTGCTCGGCGACCCGGGAAGTTTCATGTCGTACTGCGAAACGGAAGCCATGGATACGGCCGTCGACGACAGCGATCCGAGAATCCGGGCGTGGTCGCGGTTCTACGAGCGCTGCGGTGGGACAGCTCCCACATTCCCCTTGGACCTCGGCGTCGAGGAGGGAAGACCGGCGCGGCAGGCGTCCGATGTCCGGTTAGTTCTCGACGGTCCCGGCACCGCACGGTTGGAAGAGAACTGCCTACGAGCAGGAGGCACCATGTTCACTGGTGTGCTGAGCGCTATCGGTACCGCGTTGCAGCGCGAAGGCGGCCCGCTCCACCTGCCACTGCAGTTTCCCCTGCACACCCGCCACAATCGCCGGTGGAAGGACTCCATCGGGTGGCTCACCGCCACTGCCCCGATCGTGGTGCCGGTGTCAGCGCACGGGTCGTTCGAGTCGACGCTGACCGGCACTCACGCGTCGTTCCGCACCGCACTCTCGCTGAAGGGGCTGTCCATGGAACAGGTGCGTCGTGGAGTTGGTGACGGATACCGGCGAACCCGAACCGACCTGTTCATGGTCTCGTACATCGACTACCGCAAAGTCGCCTGCCCCGAACAGCTTCGGGCGATGAACGCACACCACATCAGCAATGTGACGGTGTGCGATGACGCCCAATTCTGGGTGTCGCGGACCGGAGAGGGGCTTTCGTTACGTTCGCGATATCCCGACACGGCAACGGCGCATTCCACGATCTCCCGGTTCCTCGATCAACTGGAATCGGTGTTCACCGAGGTCGTCCGCAACGACATCACGACACCGGTCCCCGCGTATTCGTAATACGCACCGACCCGCTCCCCCAAGTGGCAGCGACGGGGTGATCACCCATCTTCCCGTCGCTACCCTTAGTCAGTTCAGTCCGAGATCTGCGAGGCCGAGCAGCGACCGGTACTCCAGCCCCTCGGCCGCGATCACATCGTCGGCTCCGGTGGCGCGGTCGACGACGGTGGCAACACCGACCACGGTGGCGCCCACGTCACGGAGCGCCTTCACCGCGGTCAGGGGGGAATTGCCGGTGGTGGTCGTGTCCTCGACAACGAGAACCCGCTTGCCGACCACGTCCGGTCCCTCGATCTGGCGCTGCATCCCGTGCGCCTTGGCTGCCTTACGGACGACGAACGCGTCGATCGGCCTGCCCGCCGCGTGCATGACGGCCATCGCCACCGGGTCGGCTCCCATCGTGAGTCCACCCACCGCGTCGAAGTCCCAATCCGACACCAGCTCACGAAGCAATTTCCCGATCAGCGGGCCGGCCTCGTGATGCAGCGTCGCGCGGCGCAGGTCCACGTAGTAGTCGGCTTCCTTGCCCGAGGACAACGTCACCTTTCCGTGCACTACAGCCAGCTTCCGCACCAGCGCGGCCAAATCCTCGCGATCACTCATGACAGAAACCCTACCCACCGCTACGTGCGGCCACGGCCCCGGCCGACCACGTTGGTGAGGCGACGCACAACGCTCTTCGGGACCAGCCGTCCCACCGAAGTAAGCACCTTGTACTGGGCGCCCGGGACGCTGACGACCTTCCCCTTCTCGAGATCCGCCAGGGAGGCCGCCACCACTTGCTCGACGCTGAGCCACATGACCTTCGGGATGGAAGTCATTTCGATTCCGGCGCGTTCGTGGAACTCGGTGCGAATAAATCCCGGGCACAACGCCTGCACGCGGACACCTGTCCCCGCCAGACCTCCCGACAACCCCTCGGAGAACGAGATGACATACGCCTTGCTTGCCGAGTAGGTGGAGCCGCGGCCGGAGAGAAGTCCGGCCACGCTGGCCACGTTGATGACAGTGCCGTTGGCCGACGCGATCATCGCCGGCAGCGCCGCCCGGGTGAGCTGCATGACGGCAGTGACGTTGACGTCGAGCTGAGCTTGCAGCAGCCCGGGGTCGGCGGTCCAGAACTCACCGGAGGTGCCGAAGCCCGCGTTGTTGACCAGTACGTCAACGCCCTGGTTCAGACGCCCGGCCACTTCCAAGCGACCCGCGGTCGTAGCCAGATCGGCGGGAAGGATCTCGCACTCCGTGTCGAACCTTGCCTTGGTCTCGGTGGCGAGCTCGCGCATCCGCCCTTCGTCACGGGCGACCAGCACCAGGTCGTAACCCAGCGAGGCGAACTTACGGGCGAACCCCGCGCCCAGCCCGGAGGTGGGGCCGGTGACGAGGGCGACCGGTCGCGTGGGGGCGTCGTCGGAAGCGGACGGGAGGTCGGCGGAACTCGAAGGCGTCGACATACCGGTGACGGTAGCAAGGCGCGGCACGCCTGTGCGCGGTTAACGAGTCCCTGGACTCGTCAACCCCTCACGGGCGGGGGCGGCCCTGGGGAGGACGACCACCGGCCGGCGGGTGCGGCGCCGAGGCACGCCCTTCGGCTGGGCGCCCTTCGGCTGGGCGTCCCGCCGCTGGGCGTCCCTCGGCTGGGCGACCTTCGCGCAGTCGCGGCCGGCTCGGGTCGTGAGGTTGACGGTCGAGTTCGCGTGGCTCGATGACCGGCGGGAGGACGTGCAGCAGACCGGACAGCCGGGCCACCGCCTCGATCGCCGAATCCCATTCGCGCCCGGTGCTGTTGATGGGCAGCGAACCGAGGGTCCACTCCCCCTCGCTCCACAGCATGTTCACGTGCGGCGGAACCGACTCGGTGAAGGCGACCATCCGCTGATCGCAGACGCGGCGCGCGATCTCGAGGTCGGTGGCGAAAACGACCCGCGGCCCGATGGCCCCCAGCAACTCGAGGTCCGCATCCTTGGGCGGCGGCGTCGACTTGAGCCGTAGGTCGATGTCGACATCGGAGCCCACTTTGCGGTGCACCGCGACGATGGTCGCGGTTTCCTCCAAGTCGAACAGGATGAACGACTCACCCCGACGTTCGCCCCGCACGACATCGAGGGCGCTGAGGTACTCCTGCTTGGCCATAGCGGCGCGGTGGAATTTGGCCGGCAACCGTTCTTCGACGCTCTCGTAGGTGTAGCCCTGAGCCTTCGCCCAGATCTGCCGCACACGGCCGGTCTGATCGCGCCGCGAGCGATCGAAATAGAGCAACGCACACGCGCCTGCGAGTGCGATCAACGCCAGTACGAACCACATTCCCGTCATCGGTGATCAGCCTAGCGAGTCGACGGCACAATCGGACCATGCGGTACCGGGACACCCCGTGTCGGACGGCGCCGAGGACACGATGGTCAGTTGCCGCCGAGCCGGGGCAGCTCCGTGCTGATGATCGTCTCCGCCATCATCGAGCCGTTCTCGATCTTGGTGCCCTGAACCATGACGGTGAATCCGGGCTTCAGATCGGCGACGGTGGCCCCGTCCAGGGCGATCACGTTGGTCTGGGGGTTGGTCTGCACCGTCACCTGTGATCCGCCGATGGCGTCGAGGGTCAGCGTCGTGCCGTCGTTGGCGCTGATCGTTCCGAACGCAGCACCCGCCTCTCCGATGGCCTCGCCGATCCCGCCGGGGAGTTGGTCGAGCGGCGACTCGGATGTCGTGGACGGGGGCGTGCTGGTCCTCGGCGGTGCGGTGGTGACAGGCGGGCGTGACGTGGTCGGTCCCGCCACCGTCGACGACGAGGAGTTGTTCGGCGCCGACGTGAAGAGCGCGATGCCGAAACCGATGACGGCGATCAGCAGCAAGGCGGCTGCAGCGCCGGCAATCCACGTGGCGACGCGGCGCGGCTTCTTGTCGTCAGGTTCCTCGCCCGGCGGCCTAGGCGGGTACTGGGTGTTCGGGTACTGGGCGTGGGGATATTGCCCGGTGGGATAGCCGCCGTAGTACTGCTGCGCGTCGTACGGCGGATAGGCCTGCGTGGCGTTGGGAGGCGGCGCCCCCGAGGCGAATCTGGGGTCGTACGGCGGGAGCGCCTGCGTGGGGTTCGGCTGATTCTGCCCGTACGCCGCGGTGGGGTCGGACGTGTAGAACTGTTGCATGGGCTGTTCGGGCGTGCTGCCCAGGTACTCCGTCCGCTGCTCGTCTCGCGACCACGACTCCGCGCCGTCGGATCCCGATGTCGCCGAGTCGTCGTATGCGCGTTCCTGAGGAGTACGCGGATCGTCGGGGTTCGTCATGGTCGGGGCCCCTCCCTCGGGGTGTGGTTGCCGGTCGAACAAGCTCGTGCGGCCTTCACGCGCAGCGCGGCCCGTTCGGGGGTTCAGGGTAGTAGCGCAACTTAAGACGGCCCTGTGAAAACAGGCGTGAGTGGCAAGGCGCCGGACGCACCTTGCCACTCACGGACGGGTCAGCCGAGGACCAGCGAATCACCGTTCTCGGATACCTTCACCGGCACGGTGTCACCGTCTTTGACCTCACCGGCGAGGAGCTTCTTCGCCAACTGGTCGCCGATGGCCTGCTGGATGAGGCGCCGCAGCGGCCGGGCTCCGTACATGGGGTCGTACCCGCGCACCGCCAACCAGAACCTGGCGGAATCGGAGACGTCCAGGGACAGCCGCCGCGCCTCGAGGCGGTGGGACAGCTGGTCGAGCTGGATGTCGACGATCGCTTCGAGCTGTTCCTCCGACAGGGCGTCGAAGATCACGACGTCGTCGAGACGGTTGATGAACTCCGGCTTGAACGCGTGCCGGACCGCATCCATCACCTGTTCCTTGGTTCCGCCCGACCCCAGGTTGGAGGTGAGGATCAGGATGGTGTTGCGGAAGTCGACGGTGCGCCCCTGCCCATCGGTGAGCCGGCCGTCGTCGAGTACCTGGAGCAGGATGTCGAAGACGTCGGGATGGGCCTTCTCCACCTCGTCGAACAGCACGACCGTGTACGGGCGTCGGCGCACGGCCTCGGTGAGCTGGCCGCCCGACTCGTACCCCACATATCCGGGCGGGGCGCCGACGAGGCGGGCCACCGAGTGCTTCTCGCTGTACTCCGACATGTCGATGCGCACCATGGCGCGCTCGTCGTCGAACAGGAAGTCGGCCAGCGACTTCGCGAGCTCGGTCTTACCGACACCGGTGGGGCCGAGGAACAGGAACGAACCGGTGGGCCGGTTGGGGTCGGCCACCCCGGCGCGGGCCCGCCGGACGGCGTCGGACACCGCTTGCACAGCCTCCGTCTGGCCGACGACACGTTTGCCCAGTTCGGTTTCCATGCGCAGCAGCTTGGCTGTTTCGCCTTCCATCATGCGGCCGGCGGGAATACCGGTCCACGCTGCCACCACGTCGGCCACGTCGTCGGGACCCACCTCTTCCTTGAGCATGACGTCGCCGTCACCGGCGGCGCCGGACTCACGGGCAGCCTGCTCGAGTTCCTTCTCGAGCTGCGGAATCTTGCCGTACCGCAGTTCCGCCGCGCGGCCGAGGTCGCCGTCGCGCTCGGCGCGTTCCTCTTCACCGCGCAGGTTCTCGAGCTGCTCCTTGACCTCGCGGACGGAGTCGATGGCCTGCTTCTCGTTCTGCCACCGGGTGGTGAGCTGGTTGAGCTTCTCCTGCTCGTCCGCAAGTTCCTGGCGCAGCTTGTCGAGCCGTTCCTTCGACGCCTCGTCGGACTCCTTCTGCAGCGCCATCTCCTCGATCTCGAGGCGGCGGACGATCCGTTCGACGGTGTCGATCTCCTCGGGACGGGAGTCGATTTCCATCCGCAGCCGCGACGCCGCCTCGTCGACGAGGTCGATGGCCTTGTCGGGGAGGAACCGGGAGGTGATGTAGCGGTCGCTGAGGGCGGCGGCGGCGACCAGCGCGGAGTCGGTGATGCGCACACCGTGGTGCACTTCGTACCGTTCCTTGAGTCCACGCAGGATGCCGACGGTGTCCTCGACGGAGGGTTCGCCGACGAGGACCTGCTGGAAACGCCGTTCGAGGGCCGCGTCCTTCTCGATGTGCTTGCGGTACTCGTCGAGCGTGGTGGCGCCGACGAGCCGAAGTTCACCGCGGGCCAGCATCGGCTTGATCATGTTTCCGGCGTCCATCGCCGATTCACCGGTGGCGCCGGCGCCGACGATGGTGTGCAACTCGTCGATGAACGTGATCACCTGGCCGGCCGAGTTCTTGATGTCGTCGAGAACCGCCTTGAGCCGTTCTTCGAACTCGCCGCGGTACTTGGCGCCCGCCACCATCGAACCGAGGTCGAGGGAGATGACGGACTTGCCGCGCAGCGATTCGGGAACGTCGCCCGCGACGATGCGCTGAGCCAGTCCTTCGACGATGGCGGTCTTACCGACACCCGGCTCGCCGATCAGCACCGGGTTGTTCTTGGTCCGTCGGCTCAATACCTGGACTACCCGGCGGATTTCGTTGTCGCGCCCGATCACGGGGTCGAGCTTGCCTGCCCGTGCCGCGGCCGTGAGGTCGGTCGAGTACTTCTCGAGCGCCTGGTATGTCCCCTCGGGGTCGGGGCTGGTGACGCGAGCACTGCCGCGGACGGTGGTGAACGCGTCGCGCAGGGCCTCCGGGGTGGCACCGTGCCGTCCGAGGAGGTGCGACACATCCGAGTCGCCGGACGCGAGCCCCACCATGAGGTGCTCCGTGGACACGTACTCGTCGTCGAGTTCGGTGGCGAGATGTTGCGCAGCGGTGATGGCGCCGAGGGCTTCGCGCCCCAACTGCGGTGTGGTGGTGGCCCCGGATGTCTTGGGCAGCCGGTCGACCAAGGTCTGCGCTTCGCGATGGACCGCGGTGGGATCGACCCCGACCGCTTTGAGTAGCGGTGCGGCGATGCCGTCGGTCTGATCGAGCAGGGCCACGAGTAGATGCGCGGGCCTGATATCGGGGTTACCGGCCGACGACGCCGACTGGAGCGCAGCGGTCATCGCGGCCTGGGTCTTGGTGGTCGGATTGAACGAGTCCACTGGTCACCTCTTCTGGCGAAGTAGAGCGGTCCGTCGCCGGAGCCGGGAGGGACCTGGCGACGCTGTCACTCTTCTTAACGCACGAAAGGTTGAGTCTGTTCCGCTCAACTTTGGATTTTTTGGAGTTCCTCCACCATCGTGCCCGTCTTCAGGCGCCGATCGCAGCAGCCATCATCGGCCACGAGGTGTAGAGGTCCTCTTTCCAATACTCCCAGGAATGCGTGCCGGCCGGCCGGAGGTCGACCGTGACGGGTATGCCGAGGGTGTTGAGCTTCTCGGCCAGCCGAACGGTGCAGTCGTTGGTGACGGCCTCTATTACTCCGCCGACCACCACCTGGGTGGCGAGGGTGCCGCGGTCGCCGCCGACCGTGCGGGACTCCAACGTGTCGTGTTTTCCGGGGAACCCGGTCCCGTTGGAGAGATAGAGGGTGGTGCCCCGGAGTCGTTCGGCGTTGACGAAGGGATCATTGGCGATCCACAGCGGGTCGTCGGCCGGACCCCACATGTTCTCGGGGTTGCCGCCGAAATCCGCGACGGTGATCTCGACGTATCGGCGGGCCACGGGATTGCTGGTCATCGCGCAGCCGCTGTAGGCGCCGACGCTTCGATACAGTCCCGGCCGCGCGATCGCGAGATTGAGCACGCTGGTGGCGGACATCGACAGCCCCGCGATCGCATTGCTTCCGCTGGCATCGAGGGCGGAATCGACGATGGGCGGCAGTTCCTCGGTGAGGAAGGTCTGCCACTTGTTCCTGCCCAGCTTCGGGTCGTCCCGCTTCCAGTCGGCGTAGTAGCTGGACTCGCCGCCGAACGGAATGACCACATTGACGTCCTTGTCAGCGAAGAACCGCCCGACGTCCGCCCGGGGTTCCCACCCGTTCTTCTCGGAGTTGCCCTCCACGCCCCCGAGCAGGTAGACGGTGGGACGCTGCGCCGACGCGGCCGGAAACACGCGAACGGTGATGTTCTTGTCCATCGCGGCAGAGTGGACGATGAAGTCGGCCTGCGCATCCCCCACCGACCTGACCTCGACCAGCCGCGATCCGTCCGCGGCCTGGTCGGCCGTCATCGTCTCGGTGACTCCGCGAGGCTCCGCCGCTGCTGTCGGCAGGCCCGTCAGGGCCGCAAGCACCACGGCCAGTGCGCCCGCGGCCACCGTCGACGGCCGCCTGACGGCACCGCCGCGCCGCCGTGGACCGCCCAGTCTTGCACCGTCAGCCCGCATGGCCCCCCCTGATTTCCTCCCGACCGGTACCGGATGCATATCGTGCCTTGTCGGTCTCGAACGCCCACGCGCGACCCGCCGAATCGGTCTGCAGTTCGCCGGAAGTGACGTTTTGCCGTAACCCGGGGTCCCGGCGACCGACGGCTAGAATGCAGTGGTTCGTATCGACACGCACGACACAGGGGACGGCTTGACACGAGATTGCCTCGATCCGCTCGTGATTTCGCGTCTGCGCGCAAGCTTTTCGTCGATCCTCTCCACCGAGCAGGGGCGCACTCGCCTCGCCACCACCTTCTACTCCACGCTCTTCGCCGAGCATCCCGAGTTCCGGTCACTCTTCCCGGCGGCGCTCGATCAGCAGAAGCACCGACTGTTCCAGGCGCTCGAATTCGTCATCGACAATCTCGAGGACCAGGACCGCGTCCTCGGATTCCTCGCCCAGCTGGGCCGCGATCACCGCAAGTACGGCGTCGAAGGCCGGCACTACTCGGCGTCGGCGAGAGCCTTACTCGTCGCTGTCCAGGATTCGTTCACCCGGGCGATCTGGACCCCTTCCCTCACTACCGCCTGGTCGGAACTGATCGAGTTGCTGCTCCACACGATGGCCGACGCCGCCGACAACGACGACCTCCCCGCAGCATGGGGAGCCACCGTCGTCGGCCACGAACGCCTCCTCGACGACCTTGCGGTGGTCCGGCTCGAGGCCGACTCCCCGATCCCCTACGCGGCCGGCCAGTACCTCAGCGTCCAGATTCCGCAACGCCCTCGCCTGTGGCGGTACCTGTCCCCGGCCATTCCCACCAACCCGTACGGGCAGATCGAGTTCCATGTGCGTCGGGTGTCGGGCGGCTGGGTCAGTCCGGCCATCGTGAACGAGACGCAGGTGGGTGACCGTTGGCTGCTGAGCTCGCCGCTCGGCGGGCTCGAGGTCGATCGCGCCGGCGGCCGCGACGTACTCATGATCGGTTCGGGGACCGGTATCGCTCCCCTGCGCGCGCAGGTGATGGACATGGCCATGAAGGCCCAGAATCCGCGCGTGCACCTGTTCGTGGGCGGCAAGTTCCCCTGCGACCTCTACGACATCGAGACGCTCTGGCAGCTGTCGCTCAGCAATCCGTGGCTCACCGTGGTGCCCGTCTCCGAGGAAAACGAGAACCCGTGGTGGCATGCCGTACCCGTTCCCGACGAGCCACCGGGACTGCATCGACGACTACAGGGGCGGCTCGGGCAGGTGGTCGCCCGGTTCGGGTCGTGGGCCGACCGGCAGATCCAGATCTCCGGTTCGCCCGCAATGATCAAGACCACCGTGTATGCGTTGCAGGGCGGCGGCACACCACCGGAACTGATCCGGCACGATCCCCTCGTCTAGCGCCCTCGGCCCGCCGATTCGCCAGCCATCCGAAGTCCGGTTCCACGTCGGGAGAACAGCACACACATGCACGCCACGCAGACCACCTGGACCAGCACCGTCGTCGAACATCACCGCCTGCGACAAGATCTTGCGGTGATCCGCCTCGTCGGCGAGTACGTCCCGTTCCGGCCGGGTCAGTACGTCGACGTCAGCGTGCCCCAGAACCCGCGGTTGCTGCGCAGGCTGTCGCCGGCGCTGCCCCCGTCACTGGACGGCAAGCTGGAGTTCCATGTGCGGACCGTGCCAGGCGGCTGGGTGAGCGGCGACATCGTGTCGGACACCGAACCAGGTGACCAGTGGCAGATCCTCGAGCCCCGCGGAACGATGTCGGTCGACGAGGACGGGCCGGACGTGATCATGATCGCCGGAGGTACGGGGTTGGCCCCGTTCCGATCCATCCTGCTGGACCTCGCGCGGAAGCCGAATCTGCCGCGGGTCTTCCTGTTCGTCGGCGACCGGACGCCACGGGACCTCTACGCGTCCGACATGCTCTACCTGCTGTTGCAGAACCTGCCCTGGCTCACCGTGGTCCCGGTGGTGGAGAGCATCGCGAATCCCGACTGGGCCGACGAATGGCACGAGCGGACGAGGGTGGACGTCGGGTTCTCCGACGACGACCTCATCGAGGGCACCCTGCCCGACGTCGTGACGTCCTACGGGGCCTTCACCGACCATCAGGTACTGGTGTGCGGGTCGGCAGCCATGGTGCGCGCCACCCTGGACCGCCTCCGAGATACCGGAACACCGGCCGAGAACATCCAGTACGACCCGTACTGACCGGACGGAATCAGTACGACGGATCGTGCCGGATGTTCTCCGGCGGAGTTCCCGCCGCCTGCAGCCGGAACCTGGTGGTATTGATCATCGCCTCGGAACCGACCAGCTGGATGTCGCGCTCGGACCACGTTCCGAAGTCGGCGACGACCTGGCCGACCTTGCCGGTGAGCCTGCGGTGCATGCCGGGCAGCGTCGCGCTGCTGGGACCGGTGTACCACCAGGGGTCCTCGTCTTCTTCGGTGACGGGCACGACGGTGAGCCACGGATTCTGTTCGGCAAGAGCCCACAGCGTGCCCAGGTCGTACAGGTCGCAGGGATAGCGGCCTGCGAAGAACAGATGTACCCGAAGATTCTGGGGACGCCGCGCCATGTCGAGTATCTGGGCGCGCAGCGGGGCGATGCCGGTACCCGAACCGATCATCAGGACGTCGCGGCCGTTCTCGAACCGGACTCCGAGGTCGCCGAGCGGTGATCCGACCACCCACCGCTCACCCACCTGTGTCTGGGTGACGATGGCCGGACTGACCCAGCCGCCGGACACCCGGCGTATGTGGAACTCGATGATGCCCTCGTCGTTGGGCGGGTTCGCCGGCGAGAGATAGCGCCACATCCTGGGCCGTGAGGGCACCTGCACGCTCACGTACTGGCCGGGGTTGTAGCTCATCGGCTCGTCGAGTCGGAGCCGGACCACCGAGATGTCCTTGCGAACCGGTAGATGCTCGATGACGGTGGCACCCCACGCCGGTGGTCCCGACTCGGCGTTCGCGGCGTCCATCATGGTGGCGGCGATGACGGAGAGCACGTCACGCCACGCCTGCTCGAGTTCGTCGGTCCACGGCTCGCTGGACGGAAATTGTTCCACCGCGGCGATCAGGGAATTACCCACCGCGACGTAGTGCGCGTCCTGGACGCCGTACTTGCGGTGGTCGCGGCCGAGCTGCGCCAGATAGGTGAGGATCTGCCCGGACTGCTCGAGGCGGTCGATCACATACTGGACAGCGGAGATCAATCGGTCGCGCTGCACATCCATCGCCGCAGGGAAGAAGTCACGTGTCTCCGGATACCGTGCGAACAACAGGGCATAGAACGACCCCGACAGCGTCTGCGGCCCGTCCGGTACTGCTGCAATTGCCTTGAAGCTCGACCGGACCAGGGATATTGCCTGTGAATCCACCGCGCATCCTCGTCACCGACTGAACGCGGCCACGCCGCGAAGTACTTGGGCAGACTATAGGTGCGGCGGCTGTGCCGCCGACCAGGTCCCTCGATAGATGCCCAGGTCCCGCTAACCGACCGACCGGTCCGACGTCTCCCAGTAGCGCGCCCGCAGCGCCTTCTTGTCCAGTTTGCCCAGAGCCGTCACCGGAAGCGTCTCGACGAAATCGACCGACTTGGGCGCATGAACCGACCCCTTCGCCGCCCGCACCCTTTCGACGAGTTCCGCCGCATCGACACTCTGCCCGGCGCGCAGCACAACACAGGCCTTGACTGCTTCCCCCCACTTCTCGTCCGGAACGCCCACGACGGCGACCGAGCCGACGGCGGGATGCGCCGAGATCACGTCTTCGACCTCCCGGGGAAACACGTTGAAGCCGCCAGTGACGATCATGTCCTTCTTGCGGTCGACGATGGTCATGAAACCGTCCTTGTCCTTGCGCGCGATGTCGCCCGTGTGCAGCCATCCACCGCGGAACGCCTCGGCAGTCTCTTCGGGCTTCTTCCAGTACCCCTTCATGACGAGTGGACCGCGGACACAGATCTCCCCGAGTTCACCTTGCGGAACTTCGTTGAGGTCGTCGTCGAGCAGCGCCACCTTCAGCCACGGCACCGGCCGGCCACAGGTGGCGAGCCTGCTGGGGTCGTTGGGCAGATGCTCCTCTTTACGCAGAACCGCAATGGTCATGCCGCATTCGGTCTGGCCGTAGAACTGAAAGAAGATCGGCCCGAACTTCTCGATGCCTTCTTTCAGCCTCGCCGGCGACATCGCCGAGGCGCCATAGAACAGTGTCTCCAGGCTCGACACGTCGCGCCGGGCGAGGTCGGGATGATCCATCAGGAGGTAGATCATGGTGGGCACGAGCATGGTGGCCGAGATCTTGTGTTTCTCGATTGCCTCCAGCACGGCACCGGGCTCGAACGCGGGCAGCACGATCAGCGCGCCACCTCGCAGCAGGGTGGGAATGAAGAAGGCGGCGCCGGCATGCGACAGCGGCGTGCAGATGAGGAAGCGCGGCTCTTCCGGCCACTGCCACTCCGCCATCTGGATCTGATTGAGGGTGGCGCCGGACTGGTAGGACCCGACGACGCCCTTGGGCTTGCCCGTCGTGCCGCCGGTGTAGACCATGCTGCTGTTGTCCTCGGCGTCCACCTCAGCCGCGCGCAGGCGTTGCGGAGTAAAAGTGGCGGCGAGCGCCAGGATGTCGATACCGACCTCGGACGGCCCCAGCGACAACACGTTCTCGATGGACGAACACTGCTCCTTCAGCTGTGCCGCGCGGTCCTCGAAAGCGTTCGGGTCGAAGATCAAAGTTTCGATTTCGGCGTCGCCGACGATGTACAGATGGTCGTCGAGCGAACCCATCGGATTGAGGGCACTCGCGCGGCATCCGGAGATCATGGTCGCGCCCATGCTGATGAGAACCTCGGGCCGGTTCTTGGACAGCATCGCCGTGCTGGTGCCCTTGCCGATTCCGAGCGAGGCCAGTGCCTGCGCGAAGCAACTGATCTGATCGCGCATCTCACCGCCGGTGAGGACGACGTCGCCGAGGTACAGGGCCGGCTTGTCGGTGTTGCGTTCCAGCGCGGTGATGAGGAGATCGGCCGCGAAGGCGGGGCGATGCAGTTGTGCGAGCTCGTCGGTCATCAGTCGTCCTTTTCGTTCCCGCGACGCCGAGGCGCTTGGTCCGGCGACCTGGTGTCCGTTGTCCTCCGGTCCCCGACACCATAACCGGATTTCGGCAAAACTGGAACCTGTTCCACTGATGCGATGGGGTCGTCGTCGACCAGCGCTTCCCCTTTACCCGAGAGCCTGCGGGGCGGTTCCGTTAACGTGAAGACATGGGTTCGAACGAGACGACCGCCGAACGTATCGCCGACGCGGCCGGGCGCGCACAGGTGTCCGTCGCGACTGCCGAATCACTGACCGGCGGCCAGATTTCCTGTGTCCTCGGAGCCGCGCCGTCGTCGTCGGATTGGTACCGGGGCAGCATCGTGGCCTACTCCAGCGAAGTGAAGCATCGGGTACTGAAGGTGCCGGAGGGTCCCGTCGTGAGCGAGGCCAGTGCCCGCGCCATGGTGGCAGCGGTCGCCGAGATACTCGACGCCGACGTCGCTGTTGCGGTGACGGGTGCCGGTGGACCGGACCCGCAGGACGGTCAGCCGCCCGGCACCGTGTGGTTCGGCGTCATCGCAGGCGGTGAGGTCAGCGCCGAGTTGCAGCACTTCGACGGCGACCCGAAGGACGTGGTGGACGCCACCACCGAGCATGCGCTCTCGCTCCTCGCGAAGACCCTCGACGGACTGTCCGACTGACGCCCGCGGGCGCACGCCCCGATTGAGCCCGTCCTCCCCGGGTACCCGTGCTCGAAAGGGCACCACCCACGTGAGGAGGATCCCGTGCCGAAGACCACCCAGAGTGGAAAGCCGAAGAAGAGCGAACTTCCCTCGACGCTGCAGAAGTCACCGGACAAGGCCCAGCGCACGTTCACGAAGGCCTACGACTCGGCGATGGACGAGTACCACGACGAAGAGCGCGCCCACCGCGTCGCCTACGCGGCACTCAAGCACAGCTTCGAGAAGGTGGGAGACCACTGGGAAGCGAAGGACGAGAAGGGCCCCTCGGACAAGCGGGCGGAGGGCGGCGGCCCGAATGCGTCGGGAGAGACCGCCGAGGGAGTCGACGCCAACGCCAGCAAAGACCACCTGATGGACATTGCCCGCAGGCTCGATGTTTCCGGTCGATCGACGATGAAGAAGGACGAACTGGTGGAGGCCATCAAGAAGGCGAATCGGAGAGCGCGATGAGGGCGGTGACCTGGCAGGGTAAGCGGAAGGTCAGCGTGGACACCGTCTCTGATCCGGTGATCGAACAGCCCACCGACGCCATCATCGAAGTCACGACCACGAACATCTGCGGGTCCGACCTCCATCTCTACGAGGTGCTGGGCGCCTTCATGAAGCAGGGCGACATCCTCGGTCACGAGCCCATGGGCATCGTCCGTGAGGTGGGGTCTGCAGTCACCGATGTTCGGGTCGGGGACCGCGTCGTCATCCCGTTCCAAATTTCTTGCGGCGCGTGTTACATGTGCAATCAGAAGTTGTACACCCAGTGCGAGGTCACCCAGATTCGTGAGCACGGATCCGGTGCGGCCCTGTTCGGGTACTCGAAGTTGTACGGCAGCGTCCCCGGCGGCCAGGCGCAGTACCTCCGGGTCCCGCACGTGGCGAACACGCACATCACCGTGCCCGAAGGACCTCCGGATTCGCGGTTCGTCTACCTGTCCGACGTGTTGCCGACCGCCTGGCAGGCGGTGGAATACGCTGCCGTACCCGACGGCGGTTCCGTCGTCGTTCTGGGGCTCGGCCCGATCGGGGACATGGCGGCACGAATCGCCGCGCACAAGGGTTTTCGGGTCATCGGGGTCGATCTCGTCCCCGAGCGCCTCGCCCGTGCGCAGGCGCGGCAGATCGAGACAGTGGACTTGAACGACGCCAAGGACGATCTGGGCGACGTGATCCGCGAGATGACCGATGGGCGTGGCCCCGACTCCGTCATCGACGCGGTGGGCATGGAAGCCCACGGGTCGCCGGGTGCGAAACTCCTCCATCAGATGACGTCCTTCTTGCCGGACGCCATCGCGGGACCGCTGATGACGACGGCCGGAGTGGACCGGTTGCACGCGCTGTATTCGGCCATCGACATCGTCCGCCGGGGTGGCACGATCTCCCTGAGCGGTGTGTACGGCGGAATGGCGGACCCCATGCCGATGCTCCGTTTGTTCGACAAGCAGATTCAGCTCCGCATGGGGCAGGCGAACGTCCTGCGGTGGGTCCCGGACATCCTTCCGTTGCTCACCGACGACGACCCGCTGGGCGTCGACACCTTCGCCACTCACGAGCTTCCGCTGGATCAGGCGCCGCACGCCTACGACATCTTCCAGAAGAAGCAGGACGGCGCAGTGAAGATTCTGCTGCGGCCGTAGTCCGTCCGGGCTTTCTGCACGAAAACCCTTCGGGTGCTGCGCCGCCCGGCACCCGAAGGTGCGTCGTTTCAACGACAGATCAGAAGGGAAAGCGCACACCATGACCTCTCTGTGGCTCGACCGCGCCGAACCGTTCAGCCTTTCCGTCGACGCCGAGCAGTCCTGGAACGAGCGCGGAAGATACGACACGGTGGTGGTGGGCGGCGGCCTGACCGGCCTCGTCACGGGGTTGCTGCTCGCGCGTTCCGGCCAGCGGGTGGCAGTCGTGGAAGCCCGGACTCTCGGGGCTGTCACCACCGGAAACACCACGGGCAAGGTCAGTATCCTGCAAGGCACACGGCTTGCCGAGATCGCGCGCCGGCATGCCACGCACACACTCCGCTCGTACGTCGAAGGCAATCTCGAGGGCCAGCAATGGTTGATCCGCTACTGCCACGAACGCGACATCCCCGTCGGCATCGCACCGGATTTCACCTACGCGCAGACGTCCTCGGGCACCGAATCCGTTCAGGCACAGTACGCCGCGTGCCGCGCCGCCGGACTGTCCGCGCGACTCGTCAGCGACCTCGACATCCCGGTGCCGAATGCCGGGGCGGTCACTCTGGACGATCAGGCGTACATCGATCCGATGCCCGTACTGCAGGCACTCGCGCGAGACATCCTCTCCCACGGCGGGAACGTTTTCGAACGTCGGCGGGTGACCGGCGCACGCTCGGTGCCGAAGTCGCACGTTCTCACCACCGACCACGGCGACATTCGAGCCGACCGGGTAGTTCTGGCAACGGGTATACCGATACTCGACCGTGGCGGCTTCTTCGCGCGGCTCTCGCCGGAGCGGTCGTATGCCGCGGCATTCGACATCCCCGGCGGCGCACCCGACGCCATGTATCTGAGCGCCGATCAGCCCACCCGCTCGCTGCGCCCCGCCGCGGACGGAACGAAGCTGCTCGTCGGCGGCAACGGTCACGAAGTCGGGCGCACCGACTCGGCTCAGGGTGCCGTCGACGATCTGATCGGTTGGACGACCCAGCACTTCCCCGGCACCACCCTCACCCACCGCTGGTCGGCCCAGGACTACTCGTCACTCGACAAGCTGCCCTATGTCGGCCCGCTCGTACCGGGACAGGAGGGCATTCTCGTCGCGACCGGATTCGCCAAGTGGGGCATGACCAACGCCGTCTCCGCCGCTCTCGTACTGTCCGCACGCATCCTCGGCGGGCACATCCGCTGGGCCGACGCGTTCCACAGTTGGTCGCCCCACCAGGTATTCGACGTAACTGCCGCCGCCAAACTCAACGGCTCCGTCGCCGTCCACCTCGCCTCGGGATGGGGCGGTGCGCTCCTCGGTCGCCGCACTGCAGACGACCCCGCACCGTCCGCCCGTGTAATCCGGGAAGGACTGGTCCCCGTCGGTGAGCACACGAAGGACGGCCACACCGAGCGCGTCTGCGTGGTGTGCCCCCACCTGGGCGGGGTGCTGAAGTGGAACGACGCCGAAGAAACCTGGGACTGCCCCCTCCACGGTTCCCGGTTCGCCTCCGACGGCAAGGTCCTGGAGGGCCCGTCGACCCACGACCTACGTCGCGTTACCTGAAAATCGAACGAAGGGAGTAGCCATGACATCGGCTGAAACACTGCGCGGCCGGAAAGTTGCCATCCTCGCCACCGACGGCGTCGAAGAGGTCGAGCTCGTCGAACCACGCAGGGCAGTCGAGGACGCCGGCGCGGAAGTACGTCTGATTTCGCTGTCCCCCGGCCGTATTCAGGCCATGAAGTCGGACGTCAACGAGGCCGGGACCTACGAGGTCGACGCCGTTGTCGGTGATGTGTCCGTGGAGGACTTCGACGCGTTGATCCTTCCCGGCGGCACCACCAACCCCGACCACCTGCGCCAGGACGAGTCGGCAGTCGGCTTCGTCCGCGACTTCGTGAACTCCGGCAGACCTGTCGGCGTCATCTGCCACGGACCCTGGACCCTGGTCGAGGCCGACGTGGTCCGCGGCCGCACACTCACGTCCTATCCGAGCGTGCGCACAGATATTCGCAATGCGGGCGGCAACGTCGTCGACGAAGAGGTCGTGGTCGACAACGGATTGGTGTCGAGCCGCAACCCCGACGACCTCCCCGCCTTCTGTTCGAAGATCGTCGAGGAGTTCGCCGAGGGTCGCCACGACCGGTAATCAGTCCATGGGCGAATGCGGACGGGTCGCGTCGGTTGCCGGCGTGGCCCCCATCCGTGCCGTCAGCACACCCAGTCCGATCATCCCGATCCCGAGCACGAAGTGCAGCCAGTTGTCGGCCGTGTTGACCGGCACGAAGTTCGCGGAACTTTCCTGATCGATGAGGAGCCCGTAGATCCACAGCACGAGATAGATGACGCCACCGCCGATGAGGAACAGGCGTGCGGTGTGTGCCGCCCGGGCCAGGACGATGCCGGCCACACCGAACAGCAGGTGCACGACGTTGTGCAGGATCGACACCTGGAAGATCCCCAGCAGCTTCGCTTCCGAGTGGTGGCCCGCACCGCTGAGGGCGTCGTAGTCGGTGGTGATTCCCGGAATGAACCCGAGTATCCCGACGAGCAAGAACACCGCACCCACGGCGAGGGCAGCGATCTGCACCGGCGAACGGGTGACAGACGCATCACGTGTACTCATAGCACTCCTTTTCTAGGCGACATCTCAGGCGACATCTTTCTGGGCGAACATCGGATGCTCACCGTTTACCCAGCGTGGAATGCCATCAACCGATTGGGCGCTCAGCCTGCGTCGGGCACGGTGACCACCACCCGCGTTCCCCTCCCGGGCGCCGAGGTCAGATCGAACGAGCCGCCGAAACTTTCTACCCGGACGATGTGTGACGCCAGCCCGATATGGCCCTGCGCCACCCGCTTCGGAACGACGGCGGGGTCGAATCCGGCGCCGTCGTCCTCGACCGTCATGACCAACCGCCCGCGCTCGCGGGTGAGCCGCAACTCGACGGTCGTGGCCTGAGCATGCCTGCCCACGTTCGCCAGAAGTTCACTGGCCACCCGGTAGAGCAGTTCCTTCGCGGCCGGATGCCCCACCTCGTCGAGGGCCGTCCGCACCTCGAGGACACCGCGGCGTGCATGCGCGTCGGCCAGTTCGCGCAACGCCGCGGTGAGTCCGAGCTGGGCGAGCACCTGGGGATGCAGCGTCGTCACCGTGGAGCGCAGTTGACCGGCGGCCTCTCGTAACGCGGACTCGGCAGCGGTGAGCCTGTCGTCCGGATGCCTCTCCAGGGCCTCCTCGACGTCGAGGCGGGCGGCGAGGACGTTCTGCAACGGGCCGTCGTGCACATTCTCGGCCAGCTGCCTGCGTTCGCGTTGTTCGGCATCCATCGATTCGGCGACCAACTGTTTACGGACGTCGAGCAGTGAGATGACGGTGGCCGAACGCCGGACGAGGACATAGGACAGCGCAGTGGTCGCGGCCGCGAGCCACAACAGGAAGCCGACGTACAGGTACACCTCGTCCGGGAAGCCGACGGCATCGTCGCGCTTGGAGTACACGATCCAGACGGCCTGATAACCCACGGCCGTACAGAGTCCGACTATCGCCGTCAGGCGGGGCCGGTACTGGAACGCCACCGAGATCGGCAGCAGGAAGAACACCGGCAGCAATACCGACGTCGCACCGCCCGAGGCGATACACAAGGCCAGCACTGCGGTGACGTCGACGGCGGTGGACGCCCACCCCGCCCAAGGGCCCACCTCCCGCATGAGCACGACGGCGAGCCAGATCACGGCGACGAGTGCGTAGACGATGAGCAGACCGGTGAAAACATCCGGCTGCCAATGCGATACGTGGATCACCGGGCCCAGCAAAGCCATGAGCCCGATGAGCGGCAACCGGAGCACAGCCGTGACCCGAACCGCTTCGGTGGTGTAGCGCCGGACTACGCGCCGCTGGAAGGGAGCCGGCACGTCATTCCAACAGCCCGCGTCGCATCGCCTCGGCGACGGCGGCGGCCCGATCGCTCACACCCAGCTTGTCGTACAGGCGTTGTACATGCGTCTTCACCGTCGACGGAGCGAGATACAGCTCGCGGGCGATCGTGGGGATGCTCTGCCCCTGGGCGATCAACGCCAGCACCTCCCGCTCGCGGCCACTGAGTGTGGGCCCGGCCGGTTCACTGCGGCGACGAACTTCGCCTGCCAGTCCCGCGGCCAGGGACGCCGGCAGCACGTCGCGGCCCTGAGCGCACTCGCGTACCGCCCTGACGATCTCGGCGCGGGTCGACTCCTTCGGCAGGAATCCCGCGGCCCCCTCCTGCAGCGCGTGATATACGATCGCCGACTCGTCATGGGCCGACAGCAGAAGCACTCGCGTGGTCAATTCGGCATTGCGCACCGCCGCTGCTACCTGCGCACCGTCGAGTTCGGGCATGCGGTAATCGAGCAGCGCCACATCCGGCACCAGGTCGCGGATGAGTGCGAGGGCCGCGGCACCGTCGTCGGCCTCCCCGACCACCTCGATGTCCTCGCTCGCGACGAGCGCCCGGACCACTCCGTCCCGGAAGATCGGATGGTCGTCGCCCACCACGACACGCACGATGCTCACGGCGCGGCTCGATGCGATGTGACTCCGGCGAAGCCCATTGCTCACTTTCTCACGAGACGAGGCCCGCGCGGAGCACTTCGCGGCGAAGGTGTCCCCCGATCGGTGGACCTCGAGTTCATCCCGCTCTCCGTCCTGTCGGTGGACAGACGTCGGCCCTGATCCGCGACATAGTTGATGCACACCGGAAATGGGACACGGAAACCGAGTTCCACTCCGCTACAGACTCTTTCCACCAAGCACAGGAGAAGCCACCATGCGTACCCCCACCCGCCGCCGCGTAGCCCTGTTTTTCGCCCTACCCGCCACGGTACTGACCGTCGCCGGTCTCGCCGTGGCCGCAAGCGGTGTCGCCACCGCCGGAACGATGCCGACGTCGGGCCCCACGATCGCGATGACGATCAGCAACGACACCGACCTGCCGATGGTCCTCGCGGGTTCGTCGAACCCCTACGGGCAGTGGATTCAAGCGCCGTCGGACTACCTCGCCCCGCACAGCAGCCAGATCGTGAAGGCATTCTCCAACGACCCGAACGGCGTCGAGGTGGACGCCACCTACTCGCTACCCGGTGGTGCTCAGGCCGTGTTCAGCGCCGACAACTACAGCAACACCACCGACGTGGACGGCACTCGCGTGGACGCCGACTTCGGCCACACCTACGGCATCAGCAGCTGGATCGACTCCGGCTACCCGAACATGAACGTCGGCTACCACCTGTACGGACATCCCTGACGATTCCGGCCAACTACCGATCCCTATCGACCACCGAACTTTCGACGAAAGCCAGAGACCATGATCATGCACGTCGACAACACCCCCACCCCGACAGTCTCCCGAACGATGTGGACCACCGAGGAGATCAAGGCACGTCTCGAGGAGATGGACATTCCGCGCACACGCACTCGCCGCGTGTCCCGCTGGGGCAGCCGCGACCGATAACCGCTGGGTCAGCGTTTGTGTCACCGCTGGGTCAGCGCTTGTGTCACCGCTGGGTCAGCGCTTGTGTCTGGGCTTCCAGACGACGAGTGCGTTGCTGCGGGGGATGGGAACGAGGTCACGCCGGTAGCCGGCGTGTACCTGAGCGAGTTCCTCGGCCAGCTCCCGCACCCGGTGTTGCAGCGCTTCCACCTGATTGGTGAGTTCGATGATGCGCTTGATACCGGCGAGATTGACACCCTCGTCCTGGGAGAGCCGCTGGACCTCGCGGAGCAGTGCGACGTCGCGCGGGGAATAGCGTCGGCCGCCACCCTGGGTGCGGTGCGGGGTGACGAGGCCCAGACGGTCGTAGTTACGCAACGTCTGGGCGTGCATCCCCGCAAGCTCCGCCGCTACCGAGATCACGAAGATCTGGGCATCGGGGTCAACGGACGCGTCGTGTGGTTCCTGAGTTGTATCGGTCATCACGCACCTGCCCACCCGGCCCTGGGGTCGAACCCACTGGCCTTTTCGGCTTCCAGATAGGTTTTCAATGCGTCGACAGCGGGGTCGTCCAGTTTCTGCGGTACCGCAATCTTGACGGTGACCAGCAAGTCACCTGCCCCGCCGCCACGCTTCGGGACGCCTCTGCCGCGGACGCGGAGGATGCGTCCGTCCGCTGTTCCCGCCGGAATCTTCACGCCGACACGCCCCTCCAAGGTGGGGACAGAGACGGTCGTACCGAGCACGAGTTCACCGTAGCTGACCGGCACCACTACGGTGAGGTCGTCGCCGTTGCGGCCGAACACCTTGTCGGGTCGCACCCGCACGGTGACGAAGAGATCACCCGACGGCGCACCGCGCAGGCCCGCCTCCCCCTGCCCGGCCAGCCGGATCTTCTGGCCGTCACTGACACCGGCCGGAACGCGGACCGTGATGGTGCGGGTGCGGTTGGTCACCCCGTTGCCGTGGCACACCTCGCACGGAGAATCGATGATGGAGCCGGTACCGCGGCAGTCGTCACACGGTTCGCTGAAACCGAAAGCACCCTGGTTGCGGCTGACGATTCCGGTTCCGTTGCATCGGGGGCATACCCGCGGGCTGGTTCCCGGCTTGGCTCCGCTGCCGTGGCACGTGGTGCACGGCGATGGGCTGGTGAGGCGCAGCGGAACCGTGACACCGAGAGTGGCCTCGCGGAATTCGAGCGTCGTCTCGGTCTCCACGTCGCTTCCACGACGCGGACGACTGGACGTGCGGGTGGCGCCGCCGCCGGCACCGCGGTTGAACAGTCCTCCGAAGAGGTCACCGAGTCCGTCGGCCGCGGCGCCGCCACCGCCGAACAGGTCGTTGATGTCGAAACCGCCCTGGCTGAAGCCTCCACCGGCGCCGGGGCTGAATCCACCCCGGCCGAAACCGCCGCTGGCGAACAGGCGCCGGGCTTCGTCGTACTCCTTGCGTTTGGCGGGATCCGACAGAACGGCGTGCGCCTCACTGACGGACTTGAACCGCTCCTCCGCCTTGGTGTCGCCGGGGTTCGCATCCGGGTGGAGGTCGCGGGCGAGCTTGCGATACGCCTTCTTGATCTCGTCCGCGGACGCGTCGGACGAGACGCCCAGCTCCTTGTAGAAGTCCTTCTCGATCCACTCCCGTTGGCTCACTGGGCGTCTCCTCCTCTCGCTCTTATTCTTGTTCCGACTCGGCGGGCTGTGCAGCCTCGTCGGAGGTGTTCTCGCCGCCTTCGACGCGATCGATCACAGCTACCATCGCATGCCGCAGGACGCGGTCACCGAATTTGTAGCCCTTTCGCATCACAGTGCCCAGCACGGGGTCGTGACCGTCTCCCTCGTGCTGCACTGCCTCGTGCAGCGACGGGTCGAACGGATCGCCCTCCGCCCCGAACTCGCTCAGACCCAGAGAGGTGAGCGCGCCGGTGAGCTTGTCTGCCACAGCCTTGAGCGGCCCCGAGTCGAGGTCGCCGTGGCTGCGTGCCCGATCGAGATCGTCGAGCACACCGATGAGTTCACCGACCACCGACGCCTTGGCCGACTCGATGTCGACCTGCTTGTCACGCTGGACGCGGCGACGGTAGTTCGCGTACTCGGCCTGCAGTCGCTGCAGGTCGGCGGTGCGCTCGGCAAGCTCGTCCCGCTCGGGCGCAGCAGCCTGCTCCTGCACTTCCCCTTCATCCACCGAGCCGGGTTGCGGAGCGGCGGCGGCGCCCGCGAGGGACTCCGTCACCGGTTCCGCTTCCCGCACCTGACCGGTCTCGGGGTCGATCTTCCGCTTGTCCACGAAAGTGACCGGTTCCTGCTCGGTGTTGTCGGACGTCACTTCTTCTCCGCGTCGGAAGGCTCGTCCACGACCTCGGCGTCGACCACGTCATCGGAGCCGTTGCTGCCGGCGCCGTCGGTGTTCGCCGCCTCTTCAGCAGCGCTCGCCTCGTAGATCGCCTGGCCCAGGGCCTGCGACTCCGTGGCCAGCTTCTCCACCGCGGACTTGACCGCGGCGATGTCCGTGCCGGCCAGGGCGTCGTTGGCTTCCTTGATGGCAGCCTCGACCTTCTCCTTGACGTCTCCGGACACCTTGTCCTCGTTGTCCTTGATGAACTTCTCGGTCTGGTGCACCAGCGACTCGGCCTGGTTGCGAACCTCGGCCTCCTCGCGACGCGCCTTGTCTTCCTCGGCGTGCGCTTCGGCGTCCTTGATCATGCGGTCGATCTCTTCCTTGGACAGACCGGAGCCGTCCTGGATCTTGATCGTGTTTTCCTTGCCGGTGCCCTTGTCCTTCGCGGTCACGTGCACGATGCCGTTGGCATCGATGTCGAAGGTGACCTCGATCTGCGGCACGCCCCGCGGGGCGGGCGGCAGTTCGGTGAGCTCGAAGGAACCGAGGAGCTTGTTGTGCGAGGCGATCTCGCGCTCACCCTGGAACACCTGAATCTGCACCGACGGCTGATTGTCGTCGGCCGTGGTGAAGGTCTCGGACCGCTTGGTCGGGATGGTGGTGTTGCGCTCGATGAGCTTGGTCATCACCCCACCCTTGGTCTCGATACCGAGGGACAGCGGCGTGACGTCGAGGAGCAGCACGTCCTTGACCTCACCCTTGAGGACACCGGCCTGCAGGGCAGCGCCCACCGCGACGACCTCGTCCGGGTTCACGCCCTTGTTGGGCTCACGGCCGCCGGTGAGCTCGCGCACCAGGTCGGAGACGGCGGGCATGCGGGTGGAACCACCGACGAGCACGACGTGGTCGATGTCCTTGACCGCGATACCGCTGTCCTTGATGACTGCCTGGAACGGGGCGCGGGTGCGGTCGAGCAGATCGGAGGTGATCTTCTGGAATTCGCTGCGCGAGAGCTGCTCGTCGAGGAACAGCGGGTTCTTGTCCGCGTCGACGGTGATGTAGGGCAGGTTGATCGAGGTGCTCTGCGAGGAGCTCAGCTCGATCTTCGCCTTCTCCGCCGCCTCACGCAGGCGCTGCAGCGCCATCTTGTCCTTGGTCAGGTCGATGCCGTTCTGACTCTTGAACTTCTCCACGAGCCAGTCGACGATGCGCTGATCCCAGTCGTCACCACCGAGGTGGTTGTCACCGGAGGTGGCGCGGACCTCGACGACGCCGTCACCGATCTCGAGCAGTGAGACGTCGAAGGTGCCGCCACCGAGGTCGAACACCAGAATGGTCTGTTCCTTGTCGCCCTTGTCCAGGCCGTAAGCGAGTGCCGCGGCGGTGGGCTCGTTGACGATGCGCAGCACGTTCAAGCCGGCGATCTGGCCGGCTTCCTTCGTGGCCTGCCGCTGGGCGTCCTCGAAGTAGGCGGGGACAGTGATCACGGCGTCCGTGATGTCTTCACCCAGGTATGCCTCGGCGTCACGCTTGAGCTTCATGAGCGTGCGCGCGCTGATTTCCTGAGGGGTGTACTTCTTGCCGTCGATTTCCACGTTCCAGTCGGTGCCGATGTGGCGCTTGACGGAGCGGATGGTGCGGTCGACGTTGGTGACCGCCTGGTTCTTGGCTGGCTGGCCGACCAGCACCTCACCGTTCTTGGCGAAGGCGACGATCGACGGGGTGGTGCGAGAGCCTTCGGCGTTGGCGACCACTACGGGCTCGCCGCCTTCCAGCACAGACACGACCGAGTTCGTTGTACCGAGGTCGATACCGACCGCACGAGCCATAGTGTTCCTCACTTTCGTTTTGCAGTTCCGGGGGCAGAGTTTTTTCGTACCGAACTGCGATGTTGGCGCTTGGTGAGCGCCCTCGGCTCAAGTTTGCACCCGAACCGCGTCGGGAGTCAATTCGAACTTGAGTCCAGGGCACTCAAGGTTGTCAGAAGGCTCAACGGGCCGTACTCCGGATTTGTTCCCAGTCGCTGCGGACAACTTCCGGGTCGTCGAGACGGTGAATGTACCTTTCGGCGCATCTGAGGCGTCGAAAGGTACATTCACCCGGTGGTGGGTGTGTCCGGCCGAACCACCAAGCGAGTCGGCACGGTCGCTCGCGACATCTCGATAGGATTCCCACCGTGACGACACCCGAACAACCGCCACGGCGCCCGGCCCCGCCGCGGCCCGTCCCGCCCCGTCCGGAGTTCGCGGTTACGCCCCTGCGCACCGCGCCGACCGACTCCACACCGAAGGCAGTGACGGTCTCACTGACCGCGTGGGTAGGTTCGTTCGTCGTTCTCGCCGGCATCGCGGGCGCCGTGGCTCTGGACCTTCGCGCCGTGCGTGATGCACTCGAGGCCTCGGTGGCCGCGGAGAATCCCGCCGACTCCGCACAGGACATCACCGACACGGTGAACTTCACGCTGATTGCCAGCGGCGCCATCGCGGTCGTGCTGATTCTCCTGGCACTCCTCGGCATACAGCTCCTCCGGGCCCGAAAAATGGCGGGCCTCGTCACGCTGGTGGTGATCGGCCTCCTCAGCGCGGCCGGTGGCGTCGGATTCTGGACCCTTCTGTCGGACGCCGGCGACGCCACGGCCGGGGTGTTGCAATGGGCGCCGCTGGCCTACAGCGCACTGGTCGCCGTCGGCGTCCTCGCCCTGTTCGCGCCCGGCGTGTCCGCCTGGTTGCACCGACGCCGTTGATCCGGCTCAGGCCTGGCACGAATCCGTGCTGCCCGCGAACTCGGGATCGGGGTCGTATTCCTTGTTCGACGTGCCGGAGTACTCGGGATCGGGGTCGTACTCGTCGTTGGTCGTCCCGGTGAAGTCCGGATCCGGGTCGTACTCGTCATTGCTGGTTCCCTCATAGGAGGAGTTGCACGCCGGAGTGGCTGCCGCCACCTGTGTGACCGATGCGGCGCCGAAGAAGAGTGCCGCGGCCGCCAGGGCAGTAAGCGTGGTACGGAACATGATTGGGACCTTTCAGAGATGACCGAGTGAGGTAACCGAGCGGGGTGAACCGGGCAGCGCAGGCAGATCGAAGAAGACGCGGCTTCACAGCAGGACGAGACAGGCAGGGGGCGACGCGCACCGGATCTGTGGGGGCGGCCTGTGCACGGGCTCCTCGGTGCCCCACCCCGGATACTGCACACCGGAAGCGTGAAAGCCGTGTACGTGACCGTTCATATGGCGCACTTCCCACACCTCGGTGGAGACCGGCTCCACAACGTTGTCGACTCGTCCCAAGTCCATCGACCGTTCGTTGGCCCGACTCGAGTTGGTGATGTCGAAGTGGCGCGTCACCGAGGGGATACCCAATTTCTGACGGAAAAACAGTTGTCGGCGAACTTCTTTTCCGCGACGGGCACTATGTGCCACCGTGGACCTCGACGCCCGGCTTCGCCTCACTGCCGAACGGGTCGAACTCACCGAGGAACCGGCCGCCTTCGGTGGGACGAAGATCACCGGACATCCTGTCCCCCAGCAGATGTCGTCGGTACCGAGGTATTGCCGCGACACGGTCGATCGCCTCACCCCCAACGCACCGGCCCCGCGACTACGCAGTGGCCGCGGCTCCGATGTCGGCAGAAGTTTCATGGTTGAAATCCTGCGCTGCAGCCGGTGTCGGCACATCCAGGAAGGCACCCAACTTCGACCCCGAGAAACACCCCGAGATTGCCCTGCCTAACAAGGACCGTTTCTGACCGCAATACCGCCTATCGTTCTTTTCATGACCACTTCGGAGAAGCCCTCGATCACCGGCGAACGCGCGGACATCCTGCAGATCCTGCAGGAGCAACGAGACACGTTACTCATCACCGTCCGCGGCATCGACGACGCACAGGCACGTCAGCGCTCCACCGTCAGCGACCTGACACTCGGCGGGCTGATCAAGCACGTGTCCCACACCGAAAAGCACTGGATTGAAACCATTCTCGAACCTGACGAGAACGCGGAGTTCGACATGGAATCGGCGATGGAGCTGTACTACATGCGAGAGGACGAAACCCTCGAGGGGCTTCTGGCCGATTATGCCGAGGTGGCCCGCGCGACGGAGACCGCGCTGGCGGGCCTGAGCGACCTGGACGTGCTCATCCCGCTCCCCACCGCGCCGTGGGCACCTGAGCGGCAGTGGTGGACAATCCGCCGGACCCTGCTCCACATCATTCGGGAGACCGGCCACCACTCCGGTCACGCCGACATCATTCGCGAATCCCTCGACGGTGCCAACACGACGAAGACGATGGGCACCGACGCCGGTATGGAGTTCTGAGAGGTCGACGCATCACCCATCGTCCCTCGGCGCCGGGATACCGTGAGGAGATGCCCTCGAAGCAGCGCGTTCGGGGCACTCGGTCGTTCGAGGGAAGGATTGCTCGATGGCGGTGCGTGATGAGGAAAGCGCGCTGCGAGCGCCCGCCGGGAGCAGGGTACGTAAAACCCGGACGAGGCTGGCGGACGGGCGCGAGCTCATCTACTTCGACGACTCGGAGCCGTACGTCTCCGGTGCGGCCACCCGTGAACCGGTCGATTCCAGGCCTCTGCCAGCCATCGTCTCGCAGTCGCAGATGCGTTTCGACGTCCTCACGGGTGAATGGGTTGTCATCGCGGCGCAGCGAATGGATCGCACGTTCCTCCCACCAGCCGACGCGTCACCACTCGCCCCGAGCCGGCCGGGTAAGCCCCCCACCGAAATACCCGCCGACGACTACGACGTCGTCGTCTTCGAGAACCGTTTTCCCGCGTTGGCGACCGTTGCAGAGGAACAGCACCTTCCCGGGCGCGTCGATGACGAACCACTGTGGCCGCTGGCCCCGGCGTCGGGCCGATGCGAGGTGGTCTGCTTCAGCAGCGACCCCGACGCGCGGTTCTCGTCCTTGGACCCCGGCCGGGTCCGCACCGTGATCGACGTCTGGGCCGACCGCACCGCCGAACTGTCCGCGCTGCCCGGGATCCGCCAGGTGTTCTGCTTCGAGAACCGCGGTAGGGAGATCGGGGTGACGCTGACCCACCCTCATGGGCAGATCTACGCCTACCCGTTCCTGCCGGCGCGCACCGCCACCCTGATACAGCGGTCGCGCGCCCACGTCGAGCGGACGGGAAGGCTGTTGCTGTCGGACGTGCTCGAGGCGGAAAAACGCGCGGGCCGGCGGATCGTCCTTGCCGCCGAACATTGGACTGCCTATGTGCCCGCCGCCTCCCGGTGGCCGCTCGAAGTGCACCTCGCGCCACACAGCGACGTCCGAGACCTCGCCGAACTCGACGACGCCCAACGTGACGAACTCGCGCTCGTCTACCTCGAACTGCTGCGACGGGTCGACCGCTTCTTCGACGGCGTCGACGCCGTCCCCTACATCGCCGCATGGCATCAGGCGCCGGTGGGCGACGATCGCCCTTTCGGGCGCCTGTACCTCCAGCTGTACTCGATGATGCGGTCGCCGGGCCGGATGAAGTACCTGGCGGGTTCCGAATCGAGCATGGGCGCCTGGATCAATGACACCACCCCGGAACGCATCGCCGACCGCCTGCGCGAGGTGGCCTCGTGACGGCCCCAACTGGGGTGGAACCCGCCGACGCCTACACCGTCGCTGCGGGCGCGGAAGCCTTGTTCCGCAGCGCCTTCGGTGGAGCCGCTGACGGCGTGTGGGCCGCGCCCGGACGTGTCAATCTCATCGGCGAGCACGTCGACTACGCGGGCGGGCTCGTACTTCCGTTCGCACTCCCCTACGTCACGGTGGTGGCCGCCCGCATCCGGAACGACGACCGGATGCGTTGCGTCTCCACCCACACGACCGACGGGTGGCAGGGTGCAGTGTCCGAGGTGGCGCCGGGACGTCCGTCCGGGTGGGCCGCCTACCTGGCGGGTGTGCTCTGGGCGTTGCGAGATTCGGGCATCGCGCCGGCAGGAACAGGCTTCGACGTCGCGGTGCACTCCACGGTTCCCGTCGGTTCGGGCCTGTCGAGTTCGGCGGCGCTGGAATGCGCGTTCGCGCTCGCCGTCGCCGACTCGGTCGGGCTGCCCACCAACACGGACGGACGCCGGACGCTGATCGACGCGTGCATCCGCGCGGAGAACGAGATCGTCGGGGCGGCGACCGGGGGGATGGATCAGTCGGTCGCGATGCTCGCCCGCCCCGGGCACGCCCTGCTTCTGGATTGCCGCAGCGGCGACAGCCGCCTCGTTCCCCTCGACTTCGCGGCGGCGGGCGCCCAGCTCCTGGTGATGGATACCAACGCTCCGCACAGACTGGCCGACGGGCAGTACGGCGCGCGGCGGGCGACGATCGAGCGGGCATGCGCGGACCTGGGTGTGGACACGCTGCGAGACATTCGCGACGTGGACGGCGCACTCGCCGCGCTGACGGTGCCACAGTCGGTGCCGCGGGTGCGGCACGTTCTCGCCGAAATTCGGCGCGTAGTCGAGGTGACCGATCTGCTGGCGCAGAACCGCATCGCCGACATCGGGGACGTCCTGACCCGTTCCCATCGCTCGTTGCGGGACGACTACGAGGTCAGCTCCGTCGAACTGGACTGCGCCGTCGAGGCCGCCCTCGACGCCGGAGCGTGGGGAGCGCGAATGACAGGGGGCGGCTTCGGCGGCTCGGCCATCGCCCTCGTTCCGCTCGACCGGGTCGAAGACGTGGTCGCACGCGTACTCCACAGGGCCGCATCCGCGGCTTTACCCACCCCGCAGTTCCTGTCCGCCACGCCGTCGTCCGCGGCGCGCCGACTTTGAGATGGGATTGTGCGAGTCCTTTCGCCAGCGGTGGTACGAGCAGTGTCGCTAACGTGGGTAGTCCGGTGACGCCCACGTGCGGGTATCGGACTCGCGACAAGGAGGGCATTGTGAACGATGCCGATTCGACCAGGCAGAAGCAGATCGTCGGCGCCCTCGTCGAGGCGTTCGCCGATCTCATGGAGGCAGACCCGAGCGCCTTCCGTACCAAGTTCCGGAAGATGGCGGCCAACCCGTTCGCCTTCTACCGGGGCAGTGCCTGCCTGTTCTACAACGACATCCGGGACTTCGACGACCCCTGGGCAGATGACCGCACCAGCAGGGTGTGGATCCACGGCGACCTGCACCTGGAGAACTTCGGAACCTACATGAACTCGGAGGGCACCCTGGTCTTCGACGTCAACGACTTCGACGAGGCCTACGTCGGGCACTTCAGCTGGGACCTTCGGCGCTTCGTGGCGAGCCTCGCGCTGATGGGCTGGCAGAAGGCTCTGCCCGAAAGTGATGTCCGGGCACTGGCAGAGACCTATCTGCGTACGTACGTCGAACAGATCATGCATTACGTACAGCAGGAGGCGGACGACGCGTACGCGCTGCGGCTGGACAACTCCCGCGGCAGCATCCACGACCTTCTCCTGCAGGCCCGCCTCGCCACCCGTGTCAGCCTCCTCGACTCCGTCACGGTGCTCGACGATTACGACCGGCACTTCCGCCGCGGTCGCGGGGTCCGGGAACTGGACGAGAACGAACGCGACACCGTGTGCGAGTCGCTGGACGCCTACATCGAACGAGTGCCCCCCAACAAGAGGTCGGAGCGCCCGGTTTTCTATCGCATCAAGGATGTGGTGGGGCGCAAGGGGTTCGGAATCGGCAGCGCCGGACTGCCGGCGTACAACGTGCTCATCGAAGGGGCCACCCAGGCACTGGAGAACGACATCGTGCTGTCCATCAAGCAGGGCAATGTCGCGGCCCCGAGCCGCATCGTCGACGAGCCGGCCGTCCGTAATTACTTCGAGCACGAGGGTCACCGCACCGTGGTGAGCCAGCGCGCCCTGCAGGTCCACACCGATCCCCTGCTCGGCTACACCGAGATCGGGGACACCGGATTCGTGGTCGCCGAACTGTCACCGTACGAACTGGACCTCGACTGGTCCGACCTCACCGAACCGGAGGAGATCGCCCCCGTGCTCGAAGACCTCGGCAGGGCGACCGCGAAGGTTCACTGCGTCTCCGACGAGGACAGTGATCAGACCTTGGTCACATTCCAGACCGAGGACGCCATCCATGGTGTGATCGAGGGTCGGCTCGACCAGTTCGTCGAGGAGATCATCGACTTCGGCCTCGCGTATGCGGAGGTGAGCCGCAGGGATCACCAGCTGTTCGTGGAGGCATTCCGGGAAGGCGAAATCGCGGGCGTCTCGGCAACCTGACGCGCTACAGGAGTACCGAGTTCAGCTCTTCCAGGACGCCTTCCGCGCTTCGTGCGGCAACGGTGCACGCCCGGGCGGTGAACTGGTCGAGCAACGGGTGACGCGCGCGTTCCCGCCATTTCCGGACGGCGGCGAGTGCCCTCATCCGCTGCAATTCCACCGCGTCGTCATTGTCGGTCCCGAGCCGCTCGGAGATCGAGATCCCGAATCCGCCGATCAGTCGCTGCAGCTCGGCCACGTCGTCGGGGGGTAGCCCCACCTCGGTGGACCGCAGCCGCCCGAGGAGCCGCAGTTCCTGGAAGCCGTGCACATCGGACAGCAGACGCTCGGCAGCCAGCAGAATCCCGCCTGCGCCCTGCACCGGATGGGCGGTGAGCACCCGCTTCAACGCAACCAGCGCGGAGTGCGTCTTCAACTGGTCGGCACGCTGCCCGAACTGGATGTCGATGACCTGACGCAACTCGTCGAGCCCACTCCGCTCCACCAGTTCGGCGGCAAGCGTCGGCGAGTCCCGGGTGCCCAGCCGAATCAACGTGACGGCCATTCGAATCCCGAACAGCCCGAACCGGTCGGCCAGCTGCGCCCGCATTCGAGCATCGACGGGCAGCGGGCTGTCTTCCCGGGCGAAACGGTCGGCCGACAGCATGGCCATGTTCAGGTCGTCCACCGACACCTCGGCCAGGTGCTGGAATGCGGCGAACTCGGCCTGCCGCATCGTACGGGCACCCAAGGCCAGCAACCCCGCGACGGGAACCACCGCCTGGCACAGCCCGGTGCGTTCGAGCTCGCCCGCGAACCGGGACGCCACTTCCTTCGCCGACATCATGGCGTCGAGGCGTCCCGCCCCCACCTCGTCGGCCCGGGACACGACACCGACCACACCGAGCGGACCCGACTCGTCCCCCACGTGATCCCCGATCTGGCCGAGGAACTGCACATCCGTCGCATTCAGGGTGCGCAGAAGGTAGACGACGGCGTCGGCACCGGAAGCCTCGTTGTCGGGGGTGAGCATCTCGAGGGTGCGCGCCGACACGTCCCGCGACAGCGAGGAGGTGCCGGGCGTGTCGATGATGGTGGTGTGGGCCAGCGCCGACGAAGGCCACTCCACATCGAGTCGGTCCACCTGCGCAGCGGTCAGGTGCCCGAGGTCGAAAGTCAGATGTCCGTCCCGGCGCAACACCGGAACGTTCGCCGAGGCCAACGCGCCGTCGGGGCCGTCCGCCTGGTACCAGGCGGTGACGGCGGGCGTCGACCCGCTGCGGTACCAAGTGACGACACGGGTGCACTCCGTCGCATCCGTCGGGGCGATGTCTTGGCCCACCAGCGAATTGAGCAACGTGGACTTGCCGGCTTTCAGAGAACCCGCCAGCGCTACCCGCAGTGGTTGTTCGAGGCGGCGAGCGCATTCGGTGAGCTGATCGCGAATCTCGGGCCGGCCGGTGTAAAGCTGCCTGGCCGACGCGATCAGCCTGCGGGCCTCCGGAAGTGGCGCTGCGGTCATGCCGTGATCGCTCCGGCGTCGCCGACGACGAGCTGGGCTGCCCGCTCCTTCAGTTCGGAGGCGATGTGCAGATCCTTCTCGAGTTGCGCGATCCGGCGCGTGCGCTCGGTGGACTCGAGGTTGGCCGCCTCCTGCGCGGCACGCAGCGACTCGTTGATCGAGCGCAATGCCTGCTCGGCGATGCCTGTGAAGTGATCGCGCAGCAACCGCTGGATCGAGCGGAGCCGGTCTTTCGACTCCTTGCCCACCTGGAAGCTGGCGTCGTCCGCGAACCGGCGGATGGCCGCCTTCGCCTCGCCCCGCCGCTTGAGGACCCGGCTCTCCTTGTCCTCTCGATACGCTTTGGTACCGAGAAGGACACCGGCCCCGATCGAGATGGGGTTGACCAGCGCCATGCCCATCATGGTGGTGATGAGCCCGAACATGAGCACACCACCGTACGAGCCGCGCATACCGACGAGCACTTTCTGGGTAATGCCGATCCGGCCCGACTCGAGATCTGCGAGCGAAGCGACGGGCTCGAGGACCCCGTCGACGTTCGCGATGTCGAGGTGCGGAAGCTCCACGGCACCGGTTTCGGCGAAGTGTTGAGCCACCACCTCGGCGAGCCATAGCGCGCGGTCGTGCGCCCACACGAAGTTGTCACCGATAGCGGTGGCGAACTCCTGCTCGAGCCACTGCCCCAACGCGTCCCAGTCCTTGCCCGGGTCCCCCTGGTCGACGGTTTCCTCGGCTTCCCGCGTCACGCGGCGCAGCCGGTCGCGGAGATCGTGATCGATATCCGCGGCCAGGTCGGCGATACCGTCTCCGAGGGTCTGCTGCCACAGCGACGTCCGCTTGTGCAGATCTTCCGCCGCGGCCTTCGCCTTCTGCAGCTCGGCGACGGCAGCGACACCCTTGGCCGGATCACGAAGGGCGGCAAGCTCACTACCGATTCCCAGAGTCAGATGCTCGGCCACCGAGGACACGTCGAGCGACACCGCGCGACGCGTGTTCGACTCCGCGCGGGCCACCACCCGATCGCGGAGGAAGGCGTAGAGCTCGACGAAGCCCGATTCGGTGTTGAGCTCCTCGTCCTGCAGCCGCAGCGCATGGGAACGGAGGAGTGAGGAAATGGGAATCAGTGGTACGTCGAGGCCTGCGCGCGCGAGGTGCCCTCGATCGGCCTCGACGATGTCCCGCCAATGGGGATACAGGTCGGTCTTGCTGATCAGGCAGGCCACCGACGGGCACAGGCTCGTGACCTGCCTGATGAATCCGAGCTCCGGTTCGGTGAACTCCTGGCTCGCGTCGGAGAGAACGAAGACGGCGTCGGAGGCGGGAATCAGCCCGAGCGTGCTCGCGGCATGTGGATTGCCTGCGCCGCCCACGCCGGGAGTATCGACCAGGACCAAGCCGTCCGCCAGCAGGGGACTCGGCACGTTGACCTCGACCCGCAGTACCTCCCGGCCCCCGGCCCGGGGTGAGGCGGGCGTAATGCCGGTCAGCTCCTCGAGAGGCAGCGGGACCCGAATCGGATCTGCGCCGGGATCGGCGAGGACGAGTTCCGCCGACGCAGTCTCCGCATTCTGCACGAGGGTGGGAATGGCGGTGGTCTCGTCGTCACCGACCGAGCACACGGTCAGGTTGAGCAGTGAATTCACGAACTGGCTCTTGCCCTGCTTGAGCGGGCCGACCACCACGATGCGCATGCGCGGATCGAGGACGCGGGTCCGGGCCTGGTCCAGCCGCTGCGCCAGATCTCCGCGTCCGAACCGCCGCGCGACATCCAGAGTCTGCTCCAGCAGGGCGGTCATGGATTGCGCAGTGGTGGCGCCGTGCTCGGCGGTTGCACCGTGCTCGGTGGCACTGTGCTCGACGGCACTGTGCTTTGCGGTGGCACTGTGCTTGGCGGCACTGCTTCTAGCGGCTGCACTGTCCATGAGTTCCGTTGACCCGCAATTCTTCCGACCTCGTGCGCACACCGCGTTCCGGTGCACCCACACCCGACTGTGGAATCAGCCCCGTCCGCATAGCGCGTCCGGGGCTGATTTCGTTACATCGTACGGCGGTTCCGGCCGCCCCGTCTGGGGGATGCCGGAACCGCCGTCTCATCACGGTTCGAAGTGATCGACAACGTCCGTGACGTGTTGCGTGGGTGCCACCGAGGAGTCGGTGTCGGCGAACAGGGAGCCTTCCGAATCACCGGTCAGGCTCGACTCCGCACCGAAGGCGTCCTGGGCGTCGATCGAGGACCAGGCGTTGGAACCCGCATCGACAGTGCCGCCCAGCGTCGACTCGAGGCCGCCGCCGATCTCACCGGTGGTGTCGGCCACAGCCCCGCCGACCGCTCCGATGTCGGCCGAACCGCCCGTGGTCGCGTCCGCTTCTGCCGATCCACCGGCCGAAGCGCCACCGTCGATTGCACCGCCCACTCCGGCGGCACCATCGACAGCTCCGTCGAGGGCTCCACCGACCGAGGTGCCGAGCGAACCGAGGCCACCCACGCCACCCGACAGTCCGGCACCGAGGTCGGTCACCGCATCGGTGGTGGCGTCGAGGCCACCGGTGAGACCTGCGGTGGCGTCGACTGCGCTGTCCACGCTGCCTTCGATTCCACCGGCGACGTCGCCACCGATTCCGGTCGCGGCGTCCACCGTGCCACCGAGGGTTCCACCGACGTTCGCCGCCGTGTCCAGCGCGCCTTCGACGGTTCCGCCGAGGTTCGCCGCGGTGTCGAGCGCACCGCCGAGGTTGGCGTCGACGTTCGCGCCTGCGTCGGCCACGGCACCGACCGTGGCACCTGCTTCGCCGACCGCGTCGACGGCACCGTCGACACTTCCGGTCACCGCGGTGCCCAGGCCTGCGCCGGCATCGAAGATTCCGCCGAGTCCGCCGGTGAGGCCGCTCGTCAGACCGGCGCCGAGGCCACCGGCCGTCTCCAGGCCGCCGACCAGGTTGGTTCCGAGGTTGCCGCCGAGGTCGGCGCCCGCGTCGGCGACCGCACCGACACCGGCCGCCACTCCGGCACCGATGCCCGCGGCGGTCTCCGCACCACCGGCGACACCGCCACCGACAGCTCCACCGACGTTGCCCGTCAGCTCACTACCTGCGTCGATCAGTCCACCGAGGGCACCGTCGATGCCGCCGGTCAGGCCACCCGCGAGGTCGGTACCCGCGTCGAGGGCACCGTCCAGGGCCCCGCCCACACCGGCAGCAGCGCCGAGTCCGAGGTCGGCATCCAGCGCCGAGTCGAGATCGAGTCCACCGCCGGCCTCGAGTGCGGTCTCCAATGCGGAGCCGAGCGTGGCGCTGACGTCACCGTCGGCCCCGAGGACACCACCGAGGGCGGTACCGAGAGTGCTACCGATGCTTCCTTCGCCACCGAGGACGGTGTCGAGGTCCAGAGCGCCGCCGGTTTCGAGTGCGCCACCGAGGACGCCGCCGAGAGCTGCACCCAGGTCGGCTCCTGCGCCGCCACCGACACCGAACGCGCCGCCGAGCAGACCACCGAGATCGGTCACCGCATCGAGGTCGACCCCGCCACCGGCTCCGAGCGCCGCATCGAGTGCTGCGCCGAGGCCGGCGGTGGCGTCACCGTCGACTCCGAGGGCCCCACCGAGTGCACTGCTGATCGTGGTTCCGAGATCCGCACCGCCTTCGAGGATGCCGCCGAGTCCGAGACCGCTCTCCAGGGCACCGCCCAGAACGGCTCCGAGATCCGCACCGGCCTCGCCGCCCAATCCGAGGGCACCGCTGAGCGCCGTCGTCAGCTCGGAAGTCAGTTCGCCACCGAGTCCGAGGTCACCACCGAGTCCGAGACCCAGGTCGCCGCCCAGCAGGCCACCGAGGTCGATGTCCGTCACACCACCGGCACCGAGCACCGCTTCGAGGGTGCTGCCCAACTCGGTGGCCAGGCCACCGTCGAGCCCGAGCGCACCACCGAGAACCGTGCCGAGCGCGGCATCGAGTCCCAGACCGCTCTCCAGCGCAGCCGACAGGGCGCCACCGAGACCACCCTCGAGATCCAGGGCGCCACCGAGCAGACCACCCAGCGCACCACCGAGATCGGCGCTGACATCGCCACCGGCACCCAGCACACCACCGAGCAGACCGCTCAACGCACCACCGAGGTCACCATCCGCACCGAGAACCGCACCGAGGTCCAACCCGCCACCGGCACCGAGAACCGCCTCCAAGGCGGTACCCAGGCCAGCGGTCAGATCGCCACCGACACCGAGCTCGCCGCCCAGCAGACCACCGAGAACGGCACCGAGACCACCCTCCGCACCGAGAACCGCGTCCAGGTCCAGGCCACCACCAAGGTCGGCGATCGAACCGAGAGTCGCACCGAGCGCACCACCGAGATCCGCACCGAGGTCACCACCGGCACCGAGAACCCCACCCAGCGCGCCACCGAGCACACCACCGAGATCCGCACCGAGCACACCGTCGAGCGAACCCGCCACATCACCGAGCAGATTGCCACCCAGCAGGCCACCGAGGTCGATGTCCGTCACACCACCGGCACCGAGCACCGCTTCGAGGGTGCTGCCCAACTCGGTGGCCAGGCCACCGTCGAGCCCGAGCGCACCACCGAGAACCGTGCCGAGCGCGGCATCGAGTCCCAGACCGCTCTCCAGCGCAGCCGACAGGGCGCCACCGAGACCACCCTCGAGATCCAGGGCGCCACCGAGCAGACCACCCAGCGCACCACCGAGATCGGCGCTGACATCGCCACCGGCACCCAGCACACCACCGAGCAGACCGCTCAACGCACCACCGAGGTCACCATCCGCACCGAGAACCGCACCGAGGTCCAACCCGCCACCGGCACCGAGAACCGCCTCCAAGGCGGTACCCAGGCCAGCGGTCAGATCGCCACCGACACCGAGCTCGCCGCCCAGCAGACCACCGAGAACGGCACCGAGACCACCCTCCGCACCGAGAACCGCGTCCAGGTCCAGGCCACCACCAAGGTCGGCGATCGAACCGAGAGTCGCACCGAGCGCACCACCGAGATCCGCACCGAGGTCACCACCGGCACCGAGAACCCCACCCAGCGCGCCACCGAGCACACCACCGAGATCCGCACCGAGCACACCGTCGAGCGAACCCGCCACATCACCGAGCAGATCGCCACCCAGCAGTCCCTCGAGCGTCGCGCCGAGGCCGCCGCCCGCACCGATCGCCGCATCGAGGGCACCGCCGAGAGCGCCGCCGAGACCGGCGTCCACTCCGAGCACACCACCGAGCGTCGAGCCGAGTGCGCCACCGATGTCCAGTCCGCCGCCGATGCCGGCCAGGATGTCACCGCCGAGGTCGCCGCTCACGTCTCCGACCACACCGAGGACCGCGCCGAGGGCAGCACCCACCTCGGCACCCAGGTCGCCGCCGATGGCCAGCGCGGGAGCGAGGATCGCGGTCAGTCCACCGGTCAGATCGATCGCCGGGACCGCGGAGACAGCTGCCGTCAGAGCAGCGGCGAGCTGGGCGGTGATCTCGCCGCCGAGGCCGAGGAAGCCGTCGAGTGCACCGCTGATGACGCCGCCGATGTCGAGGGCGCTGTCGAGGTCGAGGCCACCGGTGAGGGACAGCGCAGCGTCGAGCGCCGCACCGAGTGCTGCACCGAGCTGCGCACCGATCTCGCCGCCGATCTCGAGCGCCGCACCGAGTGCCGCGCTCAAGGCTGCGCTCAGTTCTGCCGCGAAGTCGAAGTCGCCGCCGAGACCGGCGCCGAGGCCGAGGCCGGCACCCGCTCCGACGCCTACTGCACCGCCGAGGCCGCCACCGAGTCCGAGGCCACCGCCCAGGCCACCGCCGATTCCGGCACCGATCCCACCGGCGACGTCACCGACGACGCCGGTGCCGGCGTTGACGATGGCAGCCAGGTCGGCTCCGCCGCCCGCGAACAGTCCGGACTCGGCCACCATCGGGGCGACGGACACGATGTCGGCGTGGGTCACACCCTCCAGGCCTGCGGCGCACAGTGCGTCCGTCGGGTTGGCGCAGTAAGCGGCAGCAGCCTGCTCGTCGCGAAGAAGGCCGAGGATGAACTCGAGGACGGCGTTGGTAGCCATGGCAATCTCTCCTGTGGTCGAGGATCGGGGAGTTCGGGTGGCCACCACAACAGCTGTGACGGCGAGTGAAACCCACGTTATGGATCGGCGGCCCCCTTCCCAACGGGGAGCGGCCCCCCACTCCCGCACCCTCGATCGGGGATGCCCCCTCGGGGGGAACCGGCACCTCGTTAGGGGGTAGGGGGCCGTTAGGGGATCGTCCCCGTCATGTGCGGCGACCTGCACTGTCGACGTAACGAAACAGCCATTGCACGCGACAAGCCGGGTAACGACACGACGACGGTGCCGTCTGAGAACACGACGGCGGTGCCGTCTAATGGACACGGCGGCGCCCGCCCGCCCGGACCACAGGAGTGGAACATGGCTGCAGCGCTCGGCATCGGTGTCGGATCGGTCAATACGGTGGCCGCAGTCGACGCGGACGGAACGGGTGTTGCGGAGGCCTCGGACCTCACCGTCCTGTCACGGGCCAGCATTCTCCACCTGTCCCCCGATCGGGCGCCGGTCCTCGGCACCGACCCTGAGGAGCCGGACGCCATCGCGGTCTCCGATTTCGCGAACCGTGTCGGGGATCCGGTGGGGATACTCGCCGACGACGGCTCGACCTACTCGGGCGAGGACCTCGTCGCCACCGCGGTCAGCTGCATCGTGCACGAAGCCGCATCGGGCAGACACGGGATGCCGACCACGGTGGTCACCCACCCCACTGTCTGGTCGCCGTACACGGTCGGTGTGCTGGCGTCGGCGCTGGAACAAGCCGGTGTCGCGGACGCCACCCTGGTATCCGAAGCGCAGGCCGTGACGGCATGGCTCGAGCGAACCCGTGGCACGCTCCGCGACGCGGTGACAGTGATCTACGACCTCGGCGGCACCTCCCTCGACATCACCTTGTTCCGTTCCACCGAGAACGGTGAGGGTGCCGGTGTGCTCGGTAAGCCGGTCCGCTCCGAAGACTTCGGTGGCGCACATTTCGACCACGCCACCATGCAGTACGTGCTGGGTAACGTCGCCGAACAGTTCGGGGACATCGATCCCTTCGCTCCGGACACCGTGGCCGCACTGACCCTGCTGCGCGCCCGCTGCACCGCCGCGAAGGAGGCTCTTTCCTCCGACACGGAGGCCACGATCAGTATCGAGCTTCCCGGGGTCTCCACGGACGTGCGGCTGGTGCGTTCCGAGCTCGAGGACCTCATTCGCGAACCGCTGCAGGAATCGGTGACGCTCGTCCGCGAGAGCATCCACGCTGCCGGCCTCGAGTCCAGCGACATCACCCAGGTGGTGCTCACCGGGGGAAGTGCCGCCATTCCGCTGGTCGCCGAGCTGCTCTCCGCGGAACTGCGTGTCCCGGTGATCGCCGCGGAACGTCCGGCGCACACCGCCGCGCTCGGTGCGGCCCTACTCGCGGGCGAGCGCAATGCCGGACGCGCCGCCGCCCCGACCGTCGCCCGGATGCCTGCCGTCGTGCCCGTCGCCGCGCCCGCCGCTGCGGCCGTTCCGGTCGCTCACATCGACTCCGACGCCGAGACCGTCGCCTTCACACCACGAACACCGGCACCGGTCCTCGCCGATCCCCCACCCACTGGAATGTCCAGGAAGAAGAAGGCCGGCATCATCGCGGCGTCCGCGGCGGCGATCGTGCTACTCGGCGCCGGCGGGCTCTCGCTCGGCACCGCGTTGACCGCCCCGACGGCCGAGTCCGATTCGGCCACCTCCCAGTTGTCGAGCACCTCGGGCGGCTCGGCGACCACCTCCGGCACCCCGGCCGAGGCGGCCGCCCCCGGCACGTCGGCCGCGGCAGATCCCGGTGCAGCAGCCGGTGTCGCGGCGACGGGCGTGCCCGGAACCGCCGCTGGTGTCGCCACTCCGGTAGCCGCACCCGGAGCCCCGGCTGCGCCGCCGGCACCGGTCGGACCGGCCCCCGCCCCGGCCGCCCCCGGCGCTCAGCCCGTCGCACCAGCACCTGCTCCAGCACCTGCCCCTGCTCCGGCTCCCGCACCGGCACCGGCACCGGCACCGGCTCCCGCTCCCGCGCCGGCCCCCGCACCGGCACCTGTTCCCGTCCAGCCGGACGGCGGCGAAATCGCGAATTCCTTCATAGAGGGAGCGCAGATCGTCGGAGGGTACATACCGACGGCGCCTCAGCAATTACCTGTGCCCAACTTCCCATCCGGCAACGGCGGATAGGGACCGCCGGTGTCCACACGGCCTCCGTCGCCCGCACCCGCCACCCACCGCGACCTCGCGTCGCTCGATGCTTCCCAGCTGTCGGTACTCGGATTGCTGCTACTCGGGAACGACCCCGACGAGATCGTGGTCGCCGCTGTCCTCGACATAGAACCCGACTCCGCACGCAGTGTGATCGAGGTGTTGCGCGCGGACGGTTTCGTCGACGACCGTGACACCCTCGTCGAGCCGCATCGCCGCCGTCTCGCCGGTGTCCTCGGCGAGAACCGCGTGCACGCATTGGCTCGCCGCTTGCTCACCCATCATGTCGCCGCGGGTACGCTCACCCTCCCCGTCGCCCGGGCAGTGGCCAAGACGGGTGTCCGCAGTAGCGAATTGTCCGAGTTCCTCTGCAGCCGAGCAGAATTGGCCGATCCGGCCGAGGCCGTGTCGTTGTACGGCGACGCCGAACGCGTCGGCCGGCTCGACGACGCCGCCGTTCTCGGTTACGCGGAGGCCTGCGCACTCAGTGGCGACCTCGACACGGCCGTGGGTCTCGCCGATTCGGTACTCGAGCGGTCGGCCTCCGTCAGTGATGCGGATCTGGCTGCTGCCGTGCGCGTGTCGGCCGCCGGAGCCGCCTACTGCGGGATGATCGACCGCAGTGCCGAGTTGTACGCCTGGCTGGGCCCGAGCCGGGTGGGTTCGGACGCCTCCGTCGCCGCCTCCGTTCTGGTCGTCGCCGGCCGGCTCGACGAGGCGCAATCCGTCCTCGCCGCGAGCGCCGGTGCGCCACCGACGGCCACCACTGCCGGAGCCGCCCTCGTCGCCACCGGGCTCGTGCACTCGGTGACCGGTTCCGCGAATGCGGCACTGAACTCCCTCACCCGAGCGCTGTCGTTGCCGGGTCGCGCCGCGCGGCCCCGCGTGCTGCCCGACTCCCCAGCCGCGATCACGGCTCTGGCCGCCCTCCATTGCGGTGAACTCGCCCACGCGGAAGCCGTGCTCGCTCGTGCCCGGGAGAGCGACCGGCCCGGAAGTGTCACCGCGAATCGACACCACCTCCTGACGGCGTGGACATCCATGGTGCGCGGTGACCTCCCGTCGGCGCAGGCCCGGCTCGATTCGCTCGACGTCGACACCATGCACCAGCGTGATCTTCTGTTCGTCCACGGCCTGCGGGTCGGTTTGGCACGGCGGACCGGTGACAACGCCGCACTGTTGCAGGCGTGGGCCGGAGCGCAGGGGGTTCTCGCCGAGTATTCGGTGGACCTTTTGAGCTTGCTACCCCTCGGTGAGCTGTGGCTGACGTCGATCCGGGTGGGCGAGGCGGCCCGCATCACCCATCTGGTCGAGGACGCGCAGTCGCTGGTACGCACTCTCGGCGAACCCGCCATGTGGGCGTCGGCCCTGCACTGGTACGGCGTCCAGGCCTCGATTCTGGCCGAATGCCCCGCCGATCTGATCCCGCACGCGCGGGCCCTCGGTGAAGCCTCGAAGGTCAGCGCCTACGCCGCCGGCCTCGCCGGTGCCGGGCGAGCCTGGTTGCGGGTACTGCAGGGCGATATCGATGTCACAGCCGTCGAGGACGCCGCCCGGACCCTCGACCGGATCGGACTTCCCTGGGATGGTGCGCGCCTGGCCGGAGAGGCCGCGCTGCGCGCCTCCGACACCAGGGTGGCCACCGCGTTGCTGCAGGTGGCGCGGGCCCTCCGCCAGCCGACAGCGACAGCGACGGGCACGGAACCCGCAACAGTTGCCGGTCCGAGTGCGCCGGGCACCCTCACCGACCGCGAAGCCGAAGTGGTCGAGCTGCTCGTCCAGGGACTGACGTACAGGGAGATCGGAAGCCGGCTGTACATCTCCGCCAAGACCATCGAACATCACGTGGCACGGATTCGGCGGCGCCTCGGCGCCGAGTCGCGGTCGGAGCTGCTGTCGATGCTGCGGGCCATGGGACATGGGACCACGTCGGACACCGCACGCCCCTGACGCCGGGACCGGTGTAACCATTCGACCTCGTCGGGCGACACACTGTGCAGTGGTGCGGTGACGCACCTCATGTAGTGGTGCGGTGACGCACCTCATGTAATAGTGCGGTGACGCACCCGAAGTAGTGGTGCGGTGACGCACCCACGACCGTGCGCCCAGTAAGGATCTGCGATGACCACCGGAGTCGGACTCACCGTCGGCCATTCGGTCTCCACTGCGGTGGTGACCGCCTCGGGCACCGATGTGAGAACGATCGAGCATCCGTCCGTCCTGTTCACCGCTCCGGACGGCACGGTGCAGCTCGGTGACCCCGGTACGGAGTCGACGGGGTCGGTGCAGGATTTTCTCGCCCGAGTCGGCGAGCCTGCCGGGATCGAGTACGCGGGCACGCTCACCCGTGCGGAAGATCTCGTCGCCACCGCCATGTTCTGTCTCTTCCGCGAGGCCGCCGAGGGGCTGACGGGGACGGTGAAGGTGACCGCCACCCATCCGTCGGACTGGGCCGCGGACACGGTGACGAAGCTCCGCGAATCTCTCGACTACATGGGTCTGCAGGAGGCGACCCTCGTCGCAGAGTCGGTGGCGCTGGCCGCCTCGGACGAGTCGCCGGCCCACGGCGCGGCCCTGCTTGCCGCCGGCTTGGCATTGACTCCCGACGACACCCAGGCCGACACCGAGTCGATCCCGGTGATCGCACCTCCCGTGCACACCGCGTACTCCGCCGTCGCAGATGTGCCCGCTGTCGCCGCCGCGCCGATCGTCGCAGGTTCGGCCGCGGACCCGTCGGTCGCCACCGGGCCGGCCGCTGTGCCGACCGGCTTCACCCCGCCGGTACCCGCCGCGAAGCGCACCGCCCGCACACCGTTGATCTTCGCCGGCGCCGCCGCAGCCGCACTGATCGCCATCGGTGGCGCGGTGGCCTTCGCCCTCACCGACACCGGCAGCACGGCCGTTCCCGCCATCCAGGACGCCCAGACCGCGTCGCTGCTGCCGTCGTCGACCACGACGGCGGTGAAGGCGCCGGTCGTCTTTCCCACTGCCGTTTCCGAGGAGGTGCCGGCGACCACCGACGTCGCCCCGCCTCCGTATACGGCGGTCGAACCGACACCGGTGGCGACGACGTCACAGTTCGTGCCACCGCCCCCGCCGCCGGTCATCACGCTTCCGCCCGTCACCATCGTGACGACGACGGCACCGACGACCACGGTGACCACGGCGCCGACGACGACCACACCGACTACGACGGAGACGTCGACGGAGTCGGTCACGACGACGACCACGACCACGACGGTGGCGGGAGCGGCCGAGTAGAGGCTTCGGTCACACCTCACCGACATGTTTATGCGTTCGTAGCCTAAGGTGGGGCGCTGATACCCACCCAGAAGGAATCCCTCGACATCGGGTTCCGTGCAGAAGGGATTTCATGCGTAACGTGCTGGCGCACCGCGCCGCTGTAGTAGGCGCCTCGGCGATGCTTCTCCTCTTTCCGTTCTCGACCGCCGCCCAGGCAGACCCCGTTACGCAGCCCGACAGCACAACTCAGCTGAGTGCGGACGCGTTGCCGGCCGAACTCGTCGAAGCGATCACCCGGGATCTGAAGATCAGCCCGCAGGAGTACCTCGACCGCGCCGCGAAGGCTCAGGAGCTGGGTAGCTACGCCGAAGATTTCCGAGCCGAGCACCCGGACGGTTTCGCCGGTGCCTGGATCGGTCTCGACGGACAACCCGTCGTTGCGGTCACCACCACGGAGGCTGCCGCGAAGGCGGCTGAGGCCGGGTACACGACGCGCATCGCGCCGGTCTCCGCGAACGGCCTCGAGAAGACTCTTTCCGACGTGAACGGCTGGATCGCGGGCCTCCCCAAGGATGTCGCCTCGCAGATCAATTCCGCGTCGATCGACGTACTCGAGAACCGCGTCGTCATCGACGTCGTCAACTCGCCCATCGGTCAGGCGCTCAACCTGCCGACCCTGCTCGCCAACGTCAAGGTCATGCTGAGTCCCGGCGGCGGCGGTCCGGTCGAGAGGGGCCCCCTCGGCGGCGACACCTACATCACGACGGTGGGTGAACTTCCGAAGACGCCGATCGGGGAGATTTCCGTCTGCTCCCTCGGTTTCAACGGAGTGGACGACAGCGGTCAGTCGTACAACATCAGCGCAGGCCACTGCAATCCTGCGGAAGGCCAGCCGTCCCCCGTATTCCTCCCGAATCACCAGAACGTCGACGACAGCCAGCAAATCGGAGCGTTCTCCCACTCCTCTGTGGGTAACCCCGCAGACAAGCTGGACTACTCGCTCATCAAGCTCAACGACGCCGGTGTTCAGGCCGGCCTCGACCGTCCCGCGATCCGCGGCGCGAACGGCACCGCACTGCAGATCACGGGCACTGCCCGGCCCGTCGTGGGTGCCCCGATCTGCAAGTCGGGACAGACGTCGTCCTTCACGTGTGGTGTGGTGGCCGCCGACCACGTCGAGACGCAGCTGTTCATGGCCGATGGCAGCAATCGCGTGATCAACGGATTCGCCGGCACCGCCTGCACGCTCGCCGGCGACAGCGGCGGCGCCATCGTCACCGGAACGCTCGCGCTGGGAATCACCAGTGGATCCAACGCCAGTGGAGCGCCGAACTGCACCGAGGCCAACCTGGTCCTGGCCCCCGAGGGCGGCACGGCCAACCTCGGGATACCGGTGGCGGACATCGTCGCGGCAGCGGGTTCCGGCCTGCAGGTTCGCACCAACGCCGACTAGATCCGCTGTTCTTCCACCTCGCCCGGCATCCGTCACTCGGATGCCGGGCGAGGCCGTTTTCGCGGTCCGGAACCCGAGTCGGATTGTGTGTGTGCCCGCCGGCCGAGCGGCCGCAGCCGACAGTGTTACAGGTGGGATTAGACGGCCGGAACCCATATAGTCGACTCCGACTGTGTACGGCCCCACCCGCGGGGGCCGTATTCGTATGCGCCGCGAGCGCCTGCGAACAAACGAACTGAGAAAGGCCCCTATGCGTAGCTCCATCGCACGTCGTGCCGCCGTGTTCGGCTCGGCAGCGCTGCTGCTCCTCGGTCCCGTGACCGCCTCCGCCCAGGCTGATCCGGTCGAACCCGAAGTCTCCGATCAAGCTGCGGCGCTTCCGGTCGAACTGATCGACGCGATCCAGCGTGACCTCGCGTTGAGCCCGGACCAGTACCTGGAGCATGCGGAGCTGGGTCAGAAACTCGCCGAGTTCGCCAAGATCGCCCGCATCCAGTTCCCGGACGCCTTCGCCGGTACCTGGCTCGATGACGCAGGCAACGCCATCGTCGGTGTGGCCGACGGCGCCGACAAGGATGCCGCGGTGGCCGCCGCCCACGAGGCCGGCTTCCAGGTCAAGGACGTGGCCCAGAGTGAGAGCAGCCTGCAGGCGCAGCTGAAGACCCTCGACGGCTGGCTCGACACGCAGCCGCCCGCGGTCGCCGACCTCGTTCGCGGTGTCACCATCGACATCGTCAACAACGGCTTGGTACTCCGCGCCGACAACACAGGTGGCTTGCAACTTCCCGACTTCCTGCAGGGGGCACGGGTGGTGCAGTCACCGGCCACCGCAGCCCCGCAGCCGTCCACCGACCTCGCACCGATCGCAGAGGTCATGCCCGCCGACGCCCTGCTTGGCGGCGACGCGTACGGGTCGCTGGGTGGTGGCATCGGTCTGCGCTGCTCGCTCGGTTTCAACGGCACCGACAACTCGGGTGGACCGGTGAACATCACGGCCGGACACTGCGACCCCAACCTCGCCGCCGCCGGTACCGCCGACGCGTCCGAGGCGTTCGCGCTCGCCCCGGGCGGGACGGGTCCGCGCGTGGGCACCTTCGCCAAGACGAGTCTCGACATCCACGATTACGCGATCATCCGTGCCGACGCGGGCGCTGCGCACCGATTCGAGAACAATGGTGTCCGGGTACCCGGCGCCGCTCCTCTGGCGATCACCGGAACAGCTGACCCCGTCGTCGGTGCTCCCGTCTGCAAGTCCGGTCTCACCACCGGCTACACCTGCGGTGTGGTCAAGGCCGTCGGCCAGACCGTCACGGTGGGTGAACGCACCCTGGCAGACAGCTTCTCGACGAGCATGTGCGCGTTGCAGGGCGACAGCGGTGGCACCATCGTCACCGGCACTCAGGCCCTGGGCATCTCCAGCGCGTCTAACGTCGGCCAGTACCCCGTGTGCCAGGTCGCGGACGTCGTCACCTTCGTCCTCGGCGAAAGTCCCGAGTTGTTCGCCACCCCGATCAACGCGATTCTCGCGGAGAACCCGGGTCTGCGCGTGCGCACGTCGTAACACTCGGCACAAGTCATATGACTACGGCCCGTCTCCTGGAGGAGGCGGGCCGTAGTCGTATGTCGAGAATCGTCTGGACTGGCCGTCCAATAGGACGCTCGCGTCGTATCTTCCGGCGGTCGGTCGCGGTGATTCAGGCGGTCGGCGCAGGCGGCACGAAGGGGGTGTTGACGGTCACGAGGTACTGGATGCCGAGGATCGCCAGAGCGGCGCCACCCACGACGATGGTTCCGACGAGGCCGCCGGCTGCGAAACCTGCCATCAGGCCGCCGAGGCAGCCGACCGGTGCGCCGACGAGCGTCACCGCGAAGAGCCCGCACCCCACGACCAGACCCACGACCCCGAAGACGACGCCGAAGATCAGGCCACCGATCAGGGTGGCGTATCCGAGGTAACTGTTGAAGTCGGCCAGTGCCTTGTCATCGCGTTCGTCCTGCGTGTCGAAACCCTCGTCGGCCACGGACTTCAGCGACTGTGCGACATCAGCCGGGACGCGGGGCGTGAGACGCAGCGTCCGCTCAGCGAGGTCGACGTCGATCGGATAGACCGCCTCCCCCACACGGATGGTGAGCGGAAGCGCGGCGACGACGGTGCCACCGTCGTCCACCACCTCCACCGCGTCCTCGGAGTCGGAGATGCGGAACGTTCCCGCGTCGATGGAGGTGACGACGGATGTGCCCTCGGCGTGGGCCGCGTACCCGATGTCCGGGGAGTCGGCGGTCGGAGCCGGCGCCGCGTGTGTGGTCCCTGCCGAGATCGCGAGCGCTGCCACGACCAGGAATGCGCCGCTGGTGACGGTGCGCAGAGAGCCCGCGAAGCGGCCGCTCATGCGGCCGGAGCCGGAGCGGCGGGGGGAACGAAGGGGCTGTTGATCGTGTTGAAGTACTGAATCCCGAGCACGACGAGGGCGCCGCCGCCCACCACGATGGTGCCGGCGAGTGCGACCACGGGCGCGACAATCAGGGCACCGCCGATGCATCCGGCAACCGGGCCGGCCAGTCCGAGGAAGGGAATCACCAGGGCGGCTGTGCCCGGGATGACGCCGATCGCGCAGCCGATGCCACCACCGATGATCGCCGCGACGATGGCCGTGATGGCCGTCGTGATTCCCAATTGCTGCTGGAAGTCGTCGAGCGCCCGCTTGTCGCGCTCAGCCTTGTCCTGCGGCGCGGCGACATCGTTCAGAGCCAGTCGTTCCGCGACAGGAACTGGGGTCGCGGCCGCGGGATCCATGTTGGGGACCAGCCGAAGGACCTTGGCGGAGTGGTCGACGGCAACCTCGAACGGGTGCTGCAGGTCGTCGACCCGGAAGAAGGTCGGAATGGAGGCCACCACGGCGCCCCCGTCATCGACTACGTCGACCGTGTCGTTCGCGGCGTTGATCGAGAAGGATCCCGCGTCGATGGTCGCTACAGCCGCGTCGCCGTCACGCGCGGTCTGGTAGTTGATGTTCGGGACGCCCTGCTGCGCGGCCGGCGCAGGTCCCGGCGCGGGCTCGGCGGCCGACGGCGCAGCTGCCAGGGCCATCGCCGCGACGACGAGCATGGAAGTAGCGGTAAACCTTCGAAGAATCATCGAGATCCGTTTCAATGAGCGCAGCGATGGGACGCACGAAGGGTAGCCTAAGCATTCCCCAGATCCGCTAGTCGACTCAGCAGGTGTGATCGAGCTCACTCACCGAAACGGGAACCGCCCGCCCTCCAGGTGACGGAGGGCGGGCGGCGAGAAGAGGGGACGGACGTCTCCTACTTCACCCACTTCGTGGTGCCGGGAGGCGCGTTCAGCGTGTTGATCAGATCGATGCCCGCGACTACCAGCGTGGGACCACCGACGACAATGGTGCCGATGATGGCGCCGATTCCGGCTCCGGTCACACCGAACGGCAGGCATCCGAACACCGCGACGGGAGTGCCGATAGCGCATCCGACAGCGAATCCGAGGATTCCGCCGACGATCGTGCCGCCGAGACTCCCGACCGTGGTGGCGATTCCCAGTTGCTGCTGAAAGGCCGATTGAGCTCGGGTGTTCTCGTCGATCGACGCGACGTCGTGCAGCGCGATGGCCTCGATCCGGTCGCCGGGAGCGACGGGCGTGGCTTCGGCCTTGTCGACGCTCGGTGTCAGTCGGAGCGTCTTACCGCCTTCGGTGATCTCCTCCTCGAACGGAAACTCGAGCCCATCGAAGCGGTACGCGAGAGGAAGCGACACTACGGTCGCCCCGCCTGCATCCTTGATCGCGACCGACTCCCCGTCCGAGGAGACCTCGAACACGCCGGCATCGAGTGTGGTCACGACGGCACGGTCCTCGATGTGCGCCTCGTACCCGATATCGTCGCGAGATTCTGCCGGGTCCGCGACCGCAACCCCTGAGCCCGTCGCCAGGACACCAACTAATAGAGCCGATGTCGTAACGAAACGACGCAACTTCATTCCATCCCCTTAGAGTTTCAACCCCATCCATAAAGGACAGTAACGTGCGCCTGTGACAGATCCCAATTCAGGCACTATTCGATAAAATCGTGCCAAAACCAGCAATGCCGATACCGAGTAGGGATCGACGACCATTCACAAGAATGGAAACCCGGCCAATCACCTTTTACCGAGTGCGCATTCAGATAATCTCCAGCAAACAGACCAGGGGATGGTTTCGTTGTGGGGCAGCTCTCCGAGCCGGGCAGCGAACAGCCCCGCCGTGAACAAGCAACGACGGGGCTGAAGCAGGGAGACCGGGACTACTTGTCGCGGTCCGCGTAGATGGAGGTGCCGGGAGCGGCGTTGTACGTCTCCCACAGTTGATACGCGCTCACACCCAGCGTGGGGCCGCCGGCGACGATCGTTCCAAGGACACCGCCAATCCCCGCGCCTGTCACCATTCCCGGTAGACATCCCGCGGGAATCGTTAGAGCACAACCAATTCCAGCGCCGGCAATGGTCCCGACCAAGCTACCGACGGTGACCGCGATACCGACCTGTGTACCGAACTGGGCGAAGGCCCGGTCGTTCTCCTCCCGGGAGGCGACGTCGTGGAACGGTAGAGACGACACTGCCGGTGCGCTCGACACCGGCGCGGAAGCGGGCCCCGCAAGAGGTTCCGCTTGGGAAACTCCAGCAGCTGAGACGATGGCCAGTGCCGCCATTCCCGCTGTGGCTGCAGCTTTTCTCACGATCATGGATGCCTCTTTCAGGAACGTCCCGACGAAGTACTGGAAAACCGTGTTCTGGAGCACGTGTTCTGGATCGACTTGCGCGCCGAGCCCTCCCCGCACGACCCTGGGCAGAGCCGGAAAACACGCTCAGAGTAACAGCGCAGTCACGATCGAAACGTTCAAAAAAAGAAACTCGTTACCGGTCCCATGTTACCGACGGGTAATGAGCGGTCTTTCGTAATTCATTCGAATGACAAAAGCCGCCATCGCTGAAACTCCGCCGAAAAACCAAACACGACTCCAGTAATTGTTATTCGATTGCAACGCCATCGCATCGCCTCCGTGACAGCGGCCGCCCGGTGATGTCCCGGCAGGAGGACCACCGACTCCACATTTCCGCACGCCCGAAAAGTGAAGTTAGGACGACCTTGGGAGCGGGGTCACTTTTCGACCACCTAACGTGACTTTCAGTTACGTCCGGTCGGTGCTTCCTCTCACACCGATTGGATACCCCGACGGTGCTGGTAGACCGTCGAAAAACACTGGTTACCGGTCAGTAGGATGCTAGAGTTACTGGCGGGTAACTTACGACGGGTTACGATCTTGAGCATTCCCGTGGTGGCCCCCGCGCCGCCCTGAAACGAAAGGCCGCGACATGAATGCCCTGACGATCACGTTGGGCACCATCGGCGTGCTGTTGAGCCTCGTGTGTTGGTTCGCCTTCATCGGTGGCGTGCTGAAGACGGTGAGCATCGTCCGCCTGGGCCAACCGGCACCCGACCGCTGGCGACCCTTCCTTCCCCGCTTCAAGCAGATGTGCGTCGAGTTCATCGCCCACACCCGCATGGCCAAGTTCCGCACGGTCGGCTGGGCCCACTGGCTGGTCATGGTCGGGTTCATGCTGGGCGCGGTCGTCTGGTTCGAGGCGTACGGCCAGACCTTCGACCCGGCTTTCCACTGGCCGCTCGTCGGTAACACCGCCGTCTACCACTTCATCGACGAGGTCCTGGGCCTCGGCACGGTCATCGGTATCACCACCCTGATCGTGATCCGGCAGCTCAACCACCCGCGCAGGCCGGAGCGGCTGTCCCGATTCGCGGGCTCGAACTTCCGCGCGGCGTACTTCGTCGAGGCGGTCGTCCTCATCGAGGGTCTCGGCATGATCTTCGTAAAGGCCGGCAAGATCGCCACCTACGGGCATGCCAACGCGTGGACCGACTTCTTCACGATGAACCTGGCAAAGCTGCTGCCCGCTAGCCCCAACCTGGTGGCGGTCTTCGCGTTCGTCAAGCTGATGTCGGGCATGGTCTGGCTGTACATCGTCGGCCGCAACATCACCTGGGGTGTCGCCTGGCACCGGTTCGCGGCCTTCTTCAACATTTACTTCAAGCGTGAGGACGACGGCGGCGTCGCCCTCGGTGCGGCCAAGCCCATGATGTCCGGCGGCAAGCCGATCAACATGGAGGATGCCGATCCCGACAACGACACGTTCGGCGCCGGCAACATCGAGGACTTCTCGTGGAAGGGCTGGCTCGACTTCAGCACCTGCACCGAGTGCGGCCGCTGCCAGTCGCAGTGCCCCGCCTGGAACACCGGCAAGCCGCTGTCGCCGAAGCTCCTCATCACGTCGCTGCGCGACCACGGGTCGGCGAAGGCCCCGTACCTGCTGGCCGGTGGCCGCAAGGACATGGGCGGCGACGAGATCGGGCTGGTCGACGGCGACGGCGGAGTGGACGAGGCGAAGCTCTCCGCCATCCCGGAGAGTGCCCGCCGGGAGGCGGAACGCAAGCTCGTCGGCGAAACCGTCGAGGGCGAGTTGGCGCCGGTCATCGACTCCGAGGTTTTGTGGTCGTGCACCAACTGCGGTGCGTGTGTCGAGCAGTGCCCGGTGGACATCGAGCACGTCGACCACATCATCGACATGCGCCGCTACCAGGTGCTGATCGAGTCGGAGTTCCCCTCCGAGCTCGCCGGACTCTTCAAGAACCTCGAGAACAAGGGCAATCCCTGGGGTCAGAACGCCAAGGACCGTCTCAACTGGATCAGCGAGATGGACTTCGACATCCCGGTCTACGGCCAGGATGCGGACAGCTTCGAGGACTACGAGTACCTGTTCTGGGTCGGCTGCGCCGGCGCCTACGAGGACCGTGCGAAGAAGACCACGAAGGCCGTTGCCGAATTGCTTGCCACGGCGGGCGTCAAGTTCATGGTTCTCGGCGCCGAGGAAACCTGCACCGGCGACTCGGCCCGGCGTGCGGGCAACGAGTTCCTGTTCCAGCAGCTGGCCATGCAGAACATCGAAACGCTGAATTCGGTGTTCGACGGCGTCGAGCAGAACAAGCGCAAGATCGTTGTCACCTGCGCCCACTGCTTCAACGCCCTGGGCAACGAGTACCCGCAGGTCGGTGGACAGTACGAGGTGGTTCACCACACTCAGTTGCTCAACCGCCTGGTCCGCCAGAAGAAGCTGATCCCCGTCGCCTCGGTCGGCGAGGACGTCACCTACCACGACCCCTGCTTCCTCGGCCGTCACAACAAGGTGTACGACGCCCCGCGTGAACTCATGGAGGCGTCCGGCGCGAAGCTGAAGGAGATGCCGCGGCACGGCGAGCGTTCGATGTGCTGTGGTGCCGGTGGTGCCCGCATGTGGATGGAAGAGAACATCGGCAAGCGCATCAACGTCGACCGGGTGGACGAGGCGCTGAGCACCGCAACCACCAAGATCGCAACCGGATGCCCGTTCTGCCGGGTCATGCTCAACGACGGTGTCACCGCGCGTCAGGAGTCCGGTCAGGGTGAAGGCGTCGAGGTCGTGGACGTCGCCCAGCTGATGCTGTCGTCCATCACGCGTCTCGACGCGGACAAGCTGGCCGAGAACATCAAGGTGATCCCTCGTGAAAAGCCGGCCGAGCCGCAGAAGCCGGTGGAGCCGGTGAAGGACGAGGCGAAGGCCGAGGTCGTCGAGAAGGAGCGGGTCCAGGAGATCGAGGAGGCGGCCGACTCTCCGGCCGCCAAGCAGGCTCCCGCCGGTAAGGGCTTGGCAATGAAGGGCCTGGCCAAGGCGCCCGGCGCCACAGCACCTGGCGCGAAGGCTCCCGGGGCGAAAGCTCCCGGCAAGGGGCTCGGCATGGCGGGCGGCGCCAAGGCGCCCGGCGCGAAGAAGACCGCAGCGCCGGCGGCCGAGAGCGCCGAGGCACCTGCCGCAGAGGCACCCAAGCCCAAGGGCCTGGGACTCGCCGGCGGGGCCAAGGCTCCCGGTGGCAAGGGTCTGCAGATGAAGGGCGCCGGAAAGGCGCCCGGAGCCAAGGCCGCTGCTCCTGCTGCCGGCTCTTCGGCACCGTCCGACGCTCCCGCCGAGGCAGCCCCGACCTCCGAGGCACCTGCCGCGTCCGAGGCACCCAAGCCGAAGGGACTGGGACTCGCCTCCGGAGCCAAGGCACCGGGCGGCAAGGGTCTGCAGATGAAGGGCAAGGCGAAGGCGCCCGGCGCCAAGGCCGACGCCGCTCCGACGGCCGATTCTGCACCGGCACCGGCTGCCGAACCCGAGGCACCTTCGACCGCCGAGGCACCTGCTTCTGAAGCGCCTGTCAGCGAGGCGCCGAAGGCTCCCCCGGCTCCGAAGGCCGGCGGGCTCGGTTTCAAGGGCGGCGCCAAGGCACCGGGCGCCCGTCGCGCGGCGGCTCCCAAGGCCGCTGCTCCCCAGGCCGCTGCTCCCCAGCAACCGGCAGGCGAGGCGGACATCGCCGCAGCGTCCGAGGCTGAAGCCGTGAAGACGACAGCGACGAAGGTCGATTCCGTCGACACAGCCCAGGACTCGGCGTCGAACGGTGACGGATCGAACGGCCAGACGCCGGCGCCGCCGAAGGCGAAGCCGGGTGGGCTCGGCTTCAAGTCCGGAGCCAAGGCACCGGGTCGCAAGAGCTAGCTCCACTCAGCACGACAACCAGCGCCCCCACCGGGAAACGGTGGGGGCGCTGCTTTCGCGGTGTGACGGCCTGATTCGCGTCAGCGACCGGGGGTAACCGACTCTCGTGTCCGCGAGGAAGGAGTCGACATGGCCACGTGTGAGACCTGCGGAAACGAATATGACAAAACATTCACGGTGACCCGGGGTGATCGATCCGCCACCTTCGACAGCTTCGAGTGTGCGATCTCGGCGATGGCACCCGAATGCTCGCATTGCGGGTGCCGGATCATCGGTCACGGCGTCGAGGTAGAGGAAGTGATGTTCTGTTGCGCCCATTGCGCGGGCGCCGCAGGACACAGCGAGCCGGTCGATCGGGTCGCTCGATGACGACGGACGAAAGTCGAGACACCGATCGCGCCTTTCGAAGTGCCGCCACGTTCACGTTGTCGGTACTCGGTGCCGCACTGCTGACAATGTTGGTGGCACTCGTGTGGATGTCGACAAAATCCGGGGACTGCACGGACTCGATGATGGAGTGTGCCGGAGACGAAAAGTACCTTCTTGTCTTCGGCCCTCCTCTCGTGCTACTCCTCGGCGGTGTCACGGCCTTCGTCCGCACATATCAGGTGTGGCGTGCCGGGGGCAGATGGTTCGTCTGGCAGGGCGCCGGCTGGATGTTGTTCGTGCTCATGCTGATCTATGCCGCCGCCTCGTCGCGCGCCCTGCTCGATGTCTGACCGATCGCGGTCTTACTGCTCCGCGTCCGGACGCCAGAGTTCGAGCCGCGGAATGTCGGGCGGTTCGAATCCGAGCACCTGCCCGTAGAACGAGAGCTCGGCGTTGCGCGAACTGATCAACGTGGCGAGTCTCCGGAACCCGTGCGACTCGCCCTCGTACGCGAGGTAGGCGTGGGGTATGCCCTTGGCGACGAGCGCATCCCGGAATCGCTCCGCCTGCGACGGCGGGACGATCGGGTCGTCGAGTCCCTGGAGCAGCAGGACCGGGCAGTTGAGTCCGTCGACGTTGTTCAGGGGAGCACGCTCGGCGTAGAGGTCTGCCGATTCGGGGAGCGGTCCGATCAACCCGTCGATGTACCGGGACTCGAAGTCGTGTGTCTCCTTGACGAAGCCGTCGAGCTCGGCCACACCGTAATAGGATGCCCCGCAGGCGAACACGTCGGAGGTGGTCAGCGCCGCCAGAACGGTCCAGCCGCCCGCGGAACCGCCCTCGATGGCGAGCCTGCGCGGATCCGCCAGTCCGGCGTCGGCCAGACCGGTCACCGCCGTGACCACGTCTTCGACGTCGACCACACCCCACTGGCCTCGGAGCCGGTTCCGGTACTCACGCCCGTATCCGGTGGACCCGCCGTAGTTCACATCGACGACGCCGATTCCGCGGCTGGTGAAGAACGCGAACACCGGATTGAGGGTCGGTGTCACGCGGGAGGTGGGCCCACCGTGAACGAACGCCACGTACGGCGGCAGCTCGCCGTCCATGCCGCTGTACAGCGGGTGACGTGGCGGGTAGGCGATGACGTGCACCTCCCTCTCGGGACCCTGGAAGGTCAACTGCTGCGCCTCGGGGAGGTACGCGGCCTCGGGGAGCTCGGTGACGGACAGGCGGACGGTGCGGAGTGCGCCGGTGTCGAGGTCGAGCTCGCGTAGGCCCGACGGAGCTTTCGCGCCCCCCGTGAGCAGCAACAGGCGATTCCCCTTGCGGTCGGACAAGCCGACCGTGGTGAGACCGTCGAGGGAGATGTCCACCAGGGAGCCCGTGTCCGGATCGAGCACCGCCAGCGTGTCGGTCCCGAAGGTACGGACGGTGAGCAGGGTGCCGTCTTCACGTCGGGTGTGCCAGCGCGCGCCCAGCATCCACAGCGGACCACCGAAATCTGCGTCCATCGGGCACAGCGCCACGGGGTCCGCACCGTCGGTGCCGAGGCGGTACATGTTCCACCAACCACTGCGGTCACTCACGACGTGGAGCTCGTCCACTCCCGCCCATTCGGGCTGCAGCACCGATTCCTCGGGTCCACCGAGAAGTGTCCTCACCTCGCCGACCGCGCGGCCACCGGCAAGGTCCACAACCCTGAGCTCGGTACCGTCCCAGGGCATTTGAGGGTGGTTCCACGCGATCCACGCGAGGTGACGTCGGTCGGGAGACAGTCGCGGATACGCGAGGAAGTCGGACCCGGCCACGACGGACCGGACACGATCGGGGTCGTCCGCGCCCGACCCGTCCAGAGGAACCACGCAGATGTCGCGGGTGACGCCGCCCTCGGTGTCGTGCATTTCCCGCACCGCCCATACCGCTCCGTCGACGACCGACAGGTCGCCGTAACGCAAGGAGCACGGGTGCGGCGGAACAGGGGTCAGGGGTACCGGCGTCGCACCTTCGAGGAGGTAGAGCCGTTGATCACCGAACTCGGCGAACACGAGATGGCAGGAGTCGGTCACCGTCCAGGCGCCACCGCCGTATTCGTGTACCCGTGTCCGCGCGTTCCACGGGGCAGGCAGCACGTCCTCCGGCTCGCCATCCAGGCCGAGGCGGCGCACGGCCACACGCCCACCTTCGCTGGGGCGCAGCTCCGACCACCACACGTCGTCACCGACGTACCGGCCGCCCTCCACGTGGTGGCCGCTGGACGCGAGGTCCGCCGCCGCGATCGGAGAGGGCCAGGAGCCGTAGGGCGCAGAAGTCATTGGCCGAGGATATTCCGCCTCACCTCACTGCGCAGGCAGCCACGCCCCGTGAAGTCCTGCAGGCACCCGGATAGGCAACCGCACCTTGGCCATCGGCCCGGATCCGGGGTCTTCGGCGGGAAGCACGAAGAACCACGACGACATGTCGTTCCGGTCGGTGCCGATCATTCCCCAGTATTCGTGCTCGGCGCCCGGCATGAAGATCGGTTCGCCCACCGACACACTGCCCGGGTCCCAGTGACATTGCGTGCCGCGGACGGTGTCGAAGAACCACAACGAATCCTGCCTGCCCCGGCTGACGTCGAGCTTGCCGACGGTGGCGATCGCGCGATGCGGTGCGGCGAGTTCGCGGTCGTCGACTCGGGGGAACTCGACGTCTCGGTCGGACATCACGTCCTTCGTCAGGTGTCCGGTCTCGGGGTCGATGACGACGCGGACCAGTGACCCGGTCGAGGGGTCCGGCGCCTTGGCGAACCCACCGGGGTACGTCCACTCCACGTAGTCGACGGACACCTTCCCGTCGGGCAGATCGAAGGCATTGGCGAAGTGCCACACCCAGTACGCATCGCACGTCAGCCAGCGCACGCGGCCGCCGTCGCGCGGAATCAGCGCGATACGTGTTCCCTCCTCGGGCCGCCAGTCGAGCACCGAACCACCGGTCAGCACCGCGGCCATGTCGAAGACGAGGGGGCACAGCATCAACACGATGTACCGACGCGTCAGGGCCATGTCATGAATCATCAACGGGGTGTCCACGCCGTCGACCGCCGTCGGCGGGCGGGCCGCCGACCCGTCCGCGGCCACCACCGACCAGGTGAGATACGGGGCCTCGAGCATGTAGTTGAACAGCACCATCTCGCCGGTCACCGGGTCGATCTTGGGGTGGGCGGTGCTCCCGACGGACATCGCGCCGTCGCAGTTGTCCGGTCCGAGCGTGCTCAGGTCCTTGGGATTCAACCGGTACGGCAGGCTGGTCTCTGCCATTGCCAGCAGTCGCCCGCCGTGCCGCACCACGTTGATGTCCGGTAGTTCGCGCGGTCTGCCGGCGAGTTCGGGCCCCACCTCCTCCACGCCGGGTGTGTACAGGTCGGTGACGCCCGGCCAGATGACGTGCCCCGCCTTCTCCTCCGCCTCCACCATCGGCGTGCGGACGAATCGGTTGGTGTATCGGGCAGTGCCGTCGATCACTTCGATGCGGTGCACCATGCCGTCGCCGTCGAGGGGATAGATGTAGCTGCCGATCGGGTCGAAGCGCGGATTCGGTCCGTTGCGGAGGTAGGCGCCCTGAAGATCGCCGGGCAGTTCGCCGATCACGTCGAGGCCGCCCACGTCCACCTCCTCGCGCTGGGGCTCGAATACGCCCGTGAGGTGGCTGTGGTGCACGACGTCGACGGGTGCGGGACGGATGAATTCCGGTGCGGACATCTTTCTCGTGCCTCCGGGTGACTGTGGGCGTCGGCCGAATCCGACCTGCTGTCGAGGGTACGGTGACCTTCCTCACATGTGCCTGCTTTTTCGCGGGTCGACCACCTCCGACCAGGGCGCTCGTACCGACCAGTAGAAATCGAGTTGCCCAGGGGTGGGAGAATGGCGGTCGTGAGCAACCCAGACCACGGCCATCACCGCACACCGCCACGCACGCTGGAGCAGTCGACCAAGCTCCAGAACGTGCTGTACGAGATTCGTGGACCGGTACACGCCCACGCCGCCCGGCTCGAGGCGGAGGGCCACCGGATCCTCAAGCTCAACATCGGCAACCCCGCGCCGTTCGGTTTCGACGCGCCCGACGTGATCATGCGCGACATGATCGCGGCGCTCCCCTATGCGCAGGGTTACTCCGAGTCGAAGGGCATCCTGTCGGCCCGTCGGGCGATCGTCACCCGCTACGAACTGGTCCCCGGCTTTCCCGAGCTCGATGTCGACGACATCTACCTGGGTAACGGCGTCTCCGAGCTCATCACCATGACGATGCAGGCCCTGCTCGACAACGGTGACGAGGTGCTGATTCCCGCACCGGACTACCCGCTGTGGACGGCCATGACCAGCCTCGCCGGTGGCACTCCCGTCCACTACCTCTGCGACGAGGGCAACGACTGGAATCCCGACATCGCGGACATCGAGTCGAAGATCACCGAGAAGACCAAGGCGCTGCTGGTCATCAACCCGAACAACCCCACGGGTGCGGTGTACTCGATGGAGGTGCTGCAGCAACTGGTCGACCTCGCGCGCAAGCATCACCTGCTGCTGCTGGCGGACGAGATCTACGACAAGATCCTCTACGACGACGCCAAGCACATTTCGCTGGCCACGCTCGCGCCCGACCTGCTGTGCCTGACCTTCAACGGCCTGTCGAAGGCGTACCGGGTGGCGGGATACCGCTCCGGTTGGGTCGCCGTCACCGGTCCCAAGGCGCATGCTGCCGGCTTCCTCGAGGGGCTTGACCTGCTGGCGTCCACCCGGCTGTGCCCCAACGTTCCGGGTCAGCACGCCATCCAGGTGGCGCTCGGCGGTCACCAGAGCATCGAAGATCTGATCCTGCCCGGCGGGCGACTGCTCGAGCAGCGGGACGTGGCGTGGGAGCGGCTCAACATGATCCCCGGGGTCTCCTGCGTCAAGCCTCGAGGTGCGCTGTACGCGTTCCCTCGTCTGGACCCCAACGTGTACGAAATCTATGACGACGAGAAGCTGGTCCAGGACCTACTCCTGCAGGAGAAGATCCTGATGGTGCAGGGCACGGGGTTCAACTGGCCGGACCACGACCATCTGCGGATCGTGACACTGCCCTGGGCTCGCGATCTCGCTGTGGCCATCGAGCGGTTCGGTAATTTCCTCACCAGCTACAAGCAGTAGGATCGGGGCACAGCAAGCGACACGCGCGTCGCTTGCGTGTCTTCCGGGGGAATACATGGTCACCAGCACCCGCGCGCGTTTCGGACAGTTCGTCTACAAGCGACGGCGTTTGCTGAACCTCACGCAGGACCAGGTCACGGCTGCCGGTGGCCCGTCCGACGCGGCGCAGACCCGCGCCGAGAACGGGACCGGGCCGGACCCGAGCATCGAGACTCTCCGCAAACTGGATGTCGCGCTGCGCTGGGCCCCCGGGAGCGCTGCCAGGACGCTCGAGGGCGGCAGTCCTACTCCCCTCGAGGCCCTCGACGCGGATGAGCGGTCGGCGCCGTCCCGCCCGCTGACGCTGGGGCCGTCCGAGATTCCACTGAGCCTGGACACGATCATCGAGATACTGGGCCCACACACCCGGATCACCAAGCTGAGTGCGGCTCATCCGGAGGTGCCGGGATTGGCCGACGCCGCTGCCGACCTGAGCCGGGTGGTGTCGAAGATCACCGGCGCTTACGTCACCCGTTTGCTCGAGGTCAACGGAGGTCCGGCCGGCCCCCGACAGCCACTGATCGAGTTCGCCTTCGGCCATCTTCTCGAGGAACCCTCCACCGCGGACGACCCGCACGAGCGGGAGGAAGCCCTCTACCGCCGCTTCCTCTACGGGCGGGAAGAGTGCCTGGATGCCGCCACACGCGAGCGCTTCTGGCGCCGATGGGAAGACGCGGTGAGACTGAAAGACACCGACCACCCGGAACGTAGCGGCGACACGGAGGTGACAGCATGAACGGCGTGCCACTGTCGGTGCGGGTCAACCGCCTCTTCGCGCTGGCCCATGAACTCGACGACCCGGAGCCCGAGACAGAGGTCGTCGCCGCGAGCGTTTCCCGCATACTCGGGAAAACCGTGGAGCCCTCGGTGATCGATTCGTTGCGGCGCGGCGAGGAGCACGCGGCCCAGGCAGAGGTGCTCCGGGCGGTCGCCCAGCACTTTTCCGCACCCGAGCAGTACCTTGCCGCCGACGGGTACGGCGATTACGACACCCTCGTGCGCTTCAAGATCGCCGTCCGGGACGCCGGCGTGCAGCATCTGTCCATGCGCTCGCTCGATGCCGCCGCGCTCCCGACTGCAGACGAGATGGAATCCTTGATCCCGGTTCTGGAGAACTTGCGGCGAACCCCCGACCGCCCGGCGTAGCCGGATCCGGCGGTCGTCACACGGTCATCCGGGACGGGAGCTGCTTGCGTCCACCGAACTGCGGTAGCCGCCGCTCCCACAGTGTTGCGGCCACCTGTTCGGCGTCGTGCCAGTGATCGGCCAGCTTCGCCAGCTCCCACGGTTCGCCGCCGATGTCGGACGACCACGAGTGTGCGAGCACGCCGGTGCCGTGTGCCGAGTGGCCGGCGATGCGGGCTCTGCACGCCAGGTGTAATCGGGTGGCCACGACCAGGGGCGCTGCACTGCCCGCCTGGTGGCCAAGTTCGAATACCACGTGCCGGTCCAGGATGAGGATTGCGTCTCGGATCTCGACGCCCATTCGGTCCAGACGATCGTCGGCCGACAAGGTGCGGCGGTCTTTGGGGCGTAGTTCGAGCACCACTTCCGGGACGGCTTCCGTCAGCGTTTGCCACATCGGCAGTAGCCGCCTGGACACTCGCCACGAACGGTATCGTCGGCCGGCCGCCCGCAGCGCGGGTCCCAACGCGATCAGGGCTCCGGCCGACACCGAGAACAGCCGGATGAATGCTCCCGAGTCGTAGTGTGTTTCGGTGAATGTGGTGCCGTCGCTGACGGCCTTGCTCACGCCCGTCACCATGACGGTTGCCATGTCGGCCATTTCGAACAGGGACAATCCGATGACGGCCAGGAAGATGCGGCGCTCGCGCCCGGCCACCGCGCTGCGCACCGCTTTCATCGAGATCCAGAGATTGAGGCTTGCGGCCGCCAAGATCGGTGACGCATAGGTGAGGCAATATGCCGCGAAACGCCAGCCGCCTTCGTCCGCGAGAGAAACTCCTCGCGAACGCGCAGGCGCGCTCAGAACGATCATGATGGCCCCCGCGACGAGCGCCGCCGACAACGCGAACACGTGCATTCGGGGAAGTTTCTCGGAACCCAGTGCCCACACGGAGAACAGGCTGATCAGCGATGCGGCGGTCAGCATGATGCAGACATTGCCGAGGACTCGCGTGAGACCGTGGCCGAATTGGCCGTCGACGAGGTCGCGGATCGCCGGACGCCCGAGGAGGAGCGACAGCGACGCGAAGACGAGCGCCGCATTCAATCTGCGCTCGGCGACTGTCGATCGGACGAGGAGCAGCCGGAGAAGGGTTGTCGCCCAGGCAATCGACAACAGAGGCAACGTCACGTAGGCGGGAGGCGCGTACACGAGCTCAGAACGTTCCGAGTATCCGCGAGGCCCGCGGGTCACCGCCGGTGTCGCACATCGTCGATCGCCGTCCGCTCATGATGAGCGTGGCGAGAAGCTCCGCATCGTATTCCTGGTCGTTCGAATAGTTGGAGCGACCGAACACCTTGACCACGTCCGTCGTGTCCACGGACGGCGCCGCCTCGGCGAGGACTCTCGAGTCGACGGAGGTATCACCGATCGCAGTGCGATCGTGGCCGAGTTCCATGTGCGCCAGCTCGTGGCAGATGATGTGCGTGGCGTGTACGTCCGATGTCCCGGCAGCGTAGAGGATGACGTCGTCGGTGGCCCGTGCCAGCCAGAGGCCGAAATGACCGCCGCGGACGAGCGCGTGCGCAACCGGAACGACGAGGATGGGGCGTCCGCGGCGCCGCGCCACGCTGTTCACCAGTTCGTCCCTGCTCCAGGGCACGGGAAGGTCCATCTGCGCCACGATCCGGCGAAGATGGTTCCTGGACCGCGGCAGCCGCGAAATACGCATGGGGACACCTCCGAACGGCTGTAATCCTAGGCCGTCGGGTCGGCAGATCACGACACGGTGCGCGAATTAACGTACCCGGTTGACGAATACCCCCACCGTGTCGGTAGATTGGCAGACGGCACCTCGAGTGCCGCGAGCACCTGTCGCCCCTCCCCCCCCTGTGGGCGTCAGGTCGGTGGCGGGGTCAACCCCCCCTGTACCCCGCCACCCAGCTCGGCACTTCTCCCGGCAGGCCGTCACTTCTCTCGGCAGGGCGTCGAGGCTCTCGTCAGGGCCAGCCGGAACCCACCCCTCGTTTCGGGATTCCAACCCTTCCTTCGCAGATCTCAGCGTTCGCTGCGTAATAACTGCAGCGCACCACGCATCGATATCTAACCACACTGGCGACATCTAGGCGACACGAGAGCAATACCGACCAGACATCGCGGCAACACATGCATCTCTGGTCACTCCAGCCACAAAAGAGAGCGATGATCTCCGGCTACCCTGTGTGCGTGCGGAGACTATCCAGCCGGCAGCCGACGCGGTACCGCCGATGAGCGACTTTCACGGCCACGGCCACGGTCACGGCCACAGCGGCGGCCCGGTTCCGGTGGGGCCCGTCGCCGCGAAGGTGGTGATCGGGCTCCTGGTCGTCATCGGCATCGCCGTGCTGATCGGTGCGATCGCGCTGTGGCCGAGTAAGCAGGACGTCGCCGTGGATCTCCCTTTCCAGAGCGCACAGGGCGGCGTGGCGGTCACCGAGGCAGGCACGGTGACCATGCAGAACATCGGCCCCTGCGGCAGTTCCTCCGCGGGGCGCGCGTTCACCGGTTCTCCCGTGCCCCCTCCGACGGACGCGTACGAGTGCCAGCGAAGCATCGTCGACATCGAGTCCGGTCCCAACGCCGGCACCCAGACGTTGCTCGAAATCATCCCCGGCCCCGGACAACCCGACCTCAGGGTCGGGGAGAGCATTCGCCTCTCCCGGCAGACCGATGTGAACGGGACGACGGAGTATTCGTTCGAGGATTACGCCCGCGGCTGGCCGGTCACACTCATCGCGCTGACCTTCGCCGTCGTCGTCATCGTCGTGGCTCGGTGGCGGGGACTTCGGGCGCTGGTCGGCATCGTGGTGTCGTTCGGGGTGCTCGTCCTCTTCATGCTTCCCGCCCTGCTGGACGGCAAGCCGGCGATACCGGTGGCTCTCGTGTCCGGAGCGATCATCCTGTACGCCGTGTTGTATCTGGCGCACGGCGTATCGCTACGGACCAGCTCCGCGCTGCTGGGCACACTCGCATCGATGCTCCTCGCGGCGGTCCTCTCCTACGTCACGATCGTGATGACCCAGCTGACAGGACTTTCCGAGGAGCAGAACACCAACGTCCAGGCCTATATCCAGCACGTCAGCATCACGGGTCTTCTTCTGGCGGGCTTCATCATCGGCTCGCTCGGTGTGCTCAACGACGTCACCATCACCCAGGCCGCATCGGCGTTCGAACTCGCTTCGCTCGACCCCGACGCATCACGACGCCAGATCTTCGGTTCGGCGATGCGCGTGGGCCGCGACCACATTGCCAGCACGGTGTACACGCTGGTACTCGCCTACGCCGGTGGTGCGCTTCCCCTGCTACTGGTGTTCAGTGTTGCGGGGCGGTCGATCCAGGACGTGTTGCTCAGCGACGCGGTGTCCATCGAGATCGTGCGCTCGGCGGTCGGCGGTATCGCGCTCGCACTGTCCGTGCCGTTGACGACCGCCATCGCGGTGGTACTGGCACGCCCGCTCGGATCTCGGAGCGGCGGAAACAGGAACAGCGGCAGAGGCAACCCGCAGTTCCGCACCGTCGCACCTTCGCGAGGCGGCCGCCACTCGAAGTGAGGCCGGCTTCAGTTGAGGATGCCGGCCACCTGCAGCGCGATGATCAGGAGGGCCGCGGCCATCAGCCCGTAGACGGTGAGCATCGCCACCTTCTCCGCGGTCTCGCTGGTGGGCGGAAACATCCTGAGGATCGGCTTGTAGTACGCGACGGGAAGACTGCCGTCGCGCGTGCTACCGGACGAGAAGTTTCGTGTATTCGGGGTGTGGTACGACCCCGCGGGGGTGACAGTCACTGCACACTTCCTTCCTGCGCGACCTGGGTTCGACGCCGCCCGGACTCGGACAGTGCGAGAACCACATTCCATGGTAGGCGCGCAGAGTGCCTCGCGACCACGGAAAAGTGCGGAGGTTATGTGCCGGGGACCCTCGGCAGCGGGGGAAGCTGCAGGGGTGGCAACTGGAACTGCGGAAGCCCCGGGAACACCGGTACGGGCGGTGGCGGCGGGGGTTCGGGCTCCGGCTCCGGAATCTGGATCCGGGACGCGGTTGCCGCGGGCTCCTCGGCGACTTCGGTCGGAGGCGGCGGCGCTGTCGGTGACGGAGTCGCCATCTCGGTCACCGCGGGGGGCTGCGCTTTCGGCTGAGTGGTGACGGGCTGGGACGTGCCCTCCGTGCTGTTGAGCAGGGTGCTGCCGTAACCGAGTCCGAGGCCGATCAGTGCGATGACGGCCAATGCCCCACCGGCCAGTGCTGCGCCCCGGATCTGGACCTTCGCTACCCGCTGACTCGGTGGTGGTGCCGCCGCACTCAACCACGACGGCGTACTCGAGAGCCCGCTGCTGCGTCCGCCCGACGGACCCGGCGCCTGGCGCGCGAAGGAGGCGTCGTCGTACTCGAGGGGCGGCACGGCAGGGCCGGCAGGAACAGCAGCATAGGGACTCACCGTGGAGCCGACGTAGGGACCGAACGTCTCTGCCGGCGGCGGGAGGACGGTGACTCCCCCGGGCGCCAGCTGTCCCTGTTGAGCGAGGAGCGCTGCGCCCTGTGCTGCGACGAGTTCGGGGTGGTCGGGCACGATGACGGGCAACGCCAGCCAGGATTCGAGGACGGTGCGCACCAGCGGGATCCGCGCCCCACCGCCGGTGAGAACCACGGCGTCGGGGATTCGCCCCGACCGGGCGATCACATCCCGAGCCAGGCGGGCAGAGGACTCGACGGTGACGCCGATGAGGGAATCGAACACATCGCGCGACAGCAGCAGCAAGCCGCCGTCCCCGGGCACCGCGACAGCGCCGCCGACGGACAGCCGTTCCTTGGCCTCCCGGCAACGGAGGTCCAGGGCGTGGCTCGCGGCCGCGTCGTGCGGCGTGGAGATGCGCTTGTTCACCAACTGGTTGTCGCGGATCAGCCGGTCGAAGAGGTCACCGCTCACAGTGTCGGTGCGGATGCTTTCCACCACGGCGCCGGTTTCCCGGTCGACGACGCTGACGGTGAGTCCGGAACTGCCGAGGTCGTAGAACACCAGCGTCGAGTGGTCACCCAATGCGCCCGCAGCGTCGAGCACTGTCAGCGCCGCGGAAGCCTCGGGAACGAGCTGGTAGTTCCCGAGCTGTTGGCGTGCCATCGCTGCCTGCACGGCGCCTGCCTGCGCCTCGTCGCGATACGCGACCCCGGTGGCATGCACCTCGCGGTTATCGAATCCCCCGGCCAGTACGACGCCGATCGATTCGGCGGCGAGGTCCTCGGGCAGTTCCCGCCCTGCGGCAACCACCTGGGCACGGAAGTCGGGCAACACGCGGCGTCCCGAGTCCTCGCGGGTCACGGAGTCGGGTCGTGCCAACCGCACAGCGCTTGCACCAACCGAAACTCCGAGAACCGAACTCATGGGCCGCCTTACTCGACTGTGCACGGGTCCGTGTGATGGAATCCCCCACTCCATTGCCCCGCAGTCTAGCGAAAGGCATCACCGGGGCAACCGGGCAGCCCGGGAGGGAACGGACAGCCGGCTGCTCAGGAGTTGCTCGCGATGATCACCCCGGCGATACCCGTGCCGAGGGGAACAACGGTGCACGGGGGCACGGCCGCATGAGCCGGATCAAGGGTGTTGAGGACGAGCTGCTGGGTGAAGGAGTCGTACGGCAGGTTGAAGTGCCCGGTCTGGTCGAGCGGGCACAAGTCCTGGACGAGGATGTTCGTCGCGCCGGGGTCACGTAACTCCACATTGGTGTACGGCTGGATCACCTCGTCGTACCGCGTCCCGATGGTCGTGTACTCGACGCCGGGCACGGTGTCACCGCCACTGTTGAGCCGGGTGAGGAACTCGGAGCCCTCCACCTGTTCGGCCAGCGCCTCCGAGCCGAACCCTTCGATCAATTGGGTGCCCCCCGGCAGTGACACCACAGCGGTGGCGATGCCGAAGAAGGTTCCGCCGTAGGAGGGCGAGGCCAGACCGATCCACCGATCCACCTCGGCCGCTCCGCCGAGCTCTTTGATGTAGTACCTCGCTACGGTCGCGCCCTGGGAGTGTCCGACGATGTCGACCTCGTCGGCGCCGGTCGTGGACAGCACGTCGTCGACGAACTCCGCGAGCTCGCGTGCGCCGACCGTCATGGGCTGCATCCCGAAGTGGTCGGTTCCGGCCTCGCGGCCGTAGTTCAGCGCGAAGAGGCAGAACCCGGCGGCCTTCAGTTTCGGGCTCAGGCCCGCCCAGTTGGAGTATGCGCTGCCGTCGCTCCCGTGCACGAGGACCACCGGGGCAGGATGTTCGGGACCGGGACGGCAGGAAAAGTCGTTGACGCCGGGCGGTGCGGAACCGGGGTTGTCTTTCGAGTACCGGATCGCTGCGCCGGCGTCGGACTGTGCCGGACCCGGCCGAGTCGGGATTTCGGCCGCGTGGACGGGGACCGCACCGAGCAGGCAGACGAGCGCACCGAGCAGTGCTGTTGCGAATCCGACCCGGAACTTCGCCATCGCCTCGCCCTCCGTAGCGGCGAGATCAACGTTATCCCCTGCCCAGCCCCCGGTACACCCATCCCGCGTCCCGCCACTGCTGGGCGTCGAGGCAGTTGCGGCCGTCCACCATCACGCGGGCTCGGACCACTCCGCCGAGATCGTCCGGCTTCAGGGCCGCGAATTCGGCCCATTCCGTGAGAACCAGTACCGCATCGGCGTTTTCGCAGGCTTCGGCCACCGAGGTGGCGTAGTTGAGAGTCGGGAAGAGGCGCCGCGAGTTGTCGAGTGCCTTGGGGTCGTACACGCTCACGACTGCGCCGTGTAGCTGCATCATCCCCGCGACATTGAGGGCGGGCGAATCACGGACGTCGTCGGACTCCGGTTTGAACGCTGCGCCCAGCACCGCGACGTTGGCGCCCAGCAACGAGCCACCGCACACCTGTGCTGCCAGTTCCACCATCCGCGTACGTCTGCGCATGTTGATGCTGTCGACCTCGCGAAGAAAATGCAGTGCCTGATTGGCGCCGAGTTCACCGGCCCTGGCCATGAAGGCGCGAATGTCCTTCGGCAGGCAACCGCCGCCGAATCCTAGTCCGGCGTTGAGGAAGCGCCGGCCGATGCGCGCGTCGTAGCCGAGCGCATCGGCGAGCTGGGTGACGTCTGCGCCGGTGGCCTCGCACACTTCGGAGATGGCGTTGATGAAGGAGATCTTGGTGGCGAGGAACGCGTTCGCCGAGACCTTGACTAGTTCGGCGGTCGCCAGGTCGGTGACCAGGAAGGGAATGTCCTCGGCGAACAGTGGGGCGTACAGCTGACGCAACTGCGTCTCCACACTGCCGGGCCGGTCCCGGTCGACTCCCAGCACCATTCGGTCGGGGTGCAGGGTGTCCTGGACGGCGAACCCTTCCCGCAGGAACTCGGGGTTCCACGCCACCTCGACGGCGTCCCCTGCAGGTGCCAGCGCCCGCGCCCTCGCGCCCAGTTCCGCCGCGGTTCCGACGGGCACCGTCGACTTGCCGACGATCACTGCGGGTCGGTCGAGGAGGGGCGCCAGGGTGTCGATCACCGAGTGCACGTGCCGCAGATCGGCGGCGTACTCCCCCTTCTTCTGCGGGGTGCCCACTCCCAGGAAGTGGAGGTCGGCGAACGCGGCGGCCTCGGTGTAGGAGGTGGTGAACTGTAATCGCCCCGCCTCGATGTTGCGGCGGAGAACCTCGGCGAGGCCCGGCTCGTAGAACGGCACCTCACCGGCGGAGAGTTTCGCCACTTTTCCGGGATCGATGTCGACTCCCAGCACGTCGTGCCCCAGTTCCGCCATGCAGGCGGCATGAGTCGCTCCCAGGTATCCGGTTCCAAAGACGGTGCAGCGCATGCACCGTTGATATCCGGCGCGGGTGAGCAGGGCATTTACCCGACTGATGTTCCAAGCCAACAGTGCGTGTACGCGCGGTGCAGACCGAGACCCTATGCTTCGCCCATGCATGTTCTCTTCGTCTGCACCGGAAACGTCTGTCGTTCTCCTACGGCCGAGCGCCTCACCCTGGCATTCGCCGAGGAGCTCGGACTGACCGATCTCACTGCCGAAAGTGCAGGTACCCGCGCCATGGTGGGTCATCCGATGGAGCCGACCGCGGCCCAGGTACTCGAAGGACTCGGCGGCGATCCCAGCGGGTTCACGGCTCGGCGACTCACCGAGGACCTGGCGGTCGACGCCGACCTGGTGCTCACCATGACCGAGCGTCAGCGTGAGAAGGTGCTGGCGATGGCCCCTGAGCAGTTGAAGAAGACCTTCACGTTGAGGGAGGCCGCACGACTTGCCGTGGCCGCAGATGCAAAGTCCGTTGCCGATCTGGCAGCAGCGCGGCCGAAGCACAGATCCGCCGACGGACCTGAAGACATCTCGGACCCGATCGGTCAGGACGAGGAAACATTCCTGACCGTCGGGTCCGAGATAGCCGACCTACTGGGTGTCTTGACGCGCAGCGTCCGGAACTACTGACGCAGAACGTCCGGGGCTACTGACGCGGAGCGTCCGGCCCGGATGCATCCTCCCCGTCTTCGCGGTATCGCCGAGCGCGCCGCGGAGCGGGGGGCTGCGCGGTGTAGGCGTGCGAATTCACTCGCTCCACCCAATCGGTGTCGTGTTCTTGTTCGAGCACCTGGTGGGCCTGCGTTTCCACATATTCGGAGCCCGAGTGGTGTCCGTTTCCGGCCGGCGCGGAGTTGCGGGCCGGCGGCGCCGCCGGAGCCGGGGCGGCGTGGACCGGCTGCGGTGGAGTCTGCACCGCGGCCTCGGCCCGCTGCATCTGCGGCAGCGACTTGTCCGTCTCGTAGTAGTACTTGTATTCGTAGACTCCCTTGCCCCGGCTCGGCGTCATCGTGATGATCGTGCCCAGGATGGTGGCGCCCACGCTGTGCAGGTTTCCGACGGCGCGGGTCAACTGCTCGCGCTTGGTTTCGCCGTGCCGGGCGATTACGAGCGCGCCGTCCGACATGGCGGTGAGAACGGTGGCGTCGGTCACCGGGAGGAGCGGTGATGCGTCGACGATGACGTAGTCGAAACGTTCGCGTAGGTCGGCGAGAACCTGTCGCGCCGTGGCCGTTCCGAGCAACTCGCTCGGGTTCGGGGGGATCGGCCCGGACGCGAGGACGGTCAATCCCTGGTACGAGGTCGGCTGGAGCACCCCGTCCAGAGTCGCCTGTCCCGCCAGCACGCTACTGAGACCGACGGATCCGACAACGCCCAGATACTTGGACACGCGGGGCTTCCGGAGATCGCCTTCGACAAGGCATACGGACTTGCCGCCCTCGGCGAGGACCAACGCAATGTTGATGGCTGTGGTCGTCTTGCCCTCTGTGGGAAGCGAACTGGTGACCACGATGACCCGGGGCGGGTTGTCGACCTCGAGGAATTGCAGGTTGGTACGAAGTTCTCGGTATGCCTCCGCGCTCGACGAGTGGCCCTCCGCGAAATTGATGGCCTGCTGGGTCTGCCGATCTTTGTCGAACGGGATGGTGCCGATCATCGCGGAGCCGGCCAGCTCTTCCACCGTACGACGGTCTTTCACCGTGTTGTCGAGGCGATCACGCAGTACGGCGAGGGCGATGCCCAGCAGGAGGCCGACTGCGGCTCCGAGCGCGAGATTACGCAGTGTCTTCGGGGAGACGGGCGTCGACGGCGTCTGCGCCTGCTGTTCGACGACAACGCGTGCGGCCGGTGCGCCGCCTCGTTCGGGTGTTTCGAGTTCACGGACCATGACCACGAATTCGTCGGACATCGCGTTGGCGATGTCGCGGGCACGCTCGGGTGAGGGGTCCTGCACCTTCAGGTCGACGAGGACGGTGTCGGGTGCGGAGGTGGCCTTGACCTGATTGGCGAGCTCGGCCGGTGTCTCGGTGAGACCCAGCTTCTCGATGGTGCGCTGCGCGAGAGTCTGACCGGTCAGTAATTTGGTGTAGGACGCCACGCGTTGCTGCGAGTACAGGTTTCCCTGGTACAGCTCATTGACCGACGAGCCCGCCGAGGTGGAGACGAACAACCGGGTGGAGGCTTCATACACGGGCGTGGTGAGCAGTGAGGCACCGAGCGCCCCGAGGATCGCCACCACCGTGGTGATGGCGATGATTTTCCATCGTGCCTGCAGAATGCGCAGGTAGTCCTGGATTTCCATGTTCGAGTCTCCCATCGAGTTCACGCGCCGAGCGCCGTGATCGCGTTGTCATTCGTGTGTCCTGACCCGATCGACCTCCTCGTCTCGAAGGATGCGGGCCTCTGCTTGCTCAGGTTCCAGGGGCCACTGTGTTCCCCCGATCCCGTAACACTCGGCCGATCTCGGCGAGCGGTTCCTTGTCCGCCAGGGCGGCGTGGGTGGCGTCGACGTCGAACTCGATGACGTTCTCGCCGAGCCGGCCCCGCCACATCTGTGGGGGACGCGCATGAAGTTCGAGGTCTGCTGCCGCGGTGAAGAACTGGATCTCTCCGTCGTAGCGGCGCGGTTGATGCCGGGCATTCAGGAGGCCGAGTCGGCCGATTGCGTTCCCGAGTCGGCGGAGGGCGTCGGCGGTGAGGAAGCTCAGGCCCGGATGCTCGTCGCCCAGTACTCGCGCCGCGTCGTCGTAGTCGATCCCGCCGTCCGGCAACCGGTCTGCCGGGACACCGAGTTCGGCCAGCGCGTCACCGATCGACGGCTGCTCGCCGCGGATGTCGTCCCGTTCGTGGAATTCCGGCGGCAAGGTGTCGAGCATCGCTAGTGTCGCGACACTCTCGTGGTTGTCACTCAGCTGGACAGCCATCTCGTGAGCGATGATGCCGCCCAGCGACCAGCCCAGCAAGTGGTAGGGACCGCGGGGTTGCACGGCCCGGACGGCCTCGACATAGGAGGCGGCAAGCTCCGCGACGCTGTCGGGGACGGCGGCGGCCCCCGTGGCCTGGACACCGTAGAGGGGCCGGTCGCCGAGGTAGTCCGCGAGTCCTGCGTAGCACCAGGACGTTCCGCTGGCCGGATGGACGCAGAAGAGGGGTGGGCCCTCCCCCGTTCCGCCCAGCCGCACCACGGTGTCGAGCACACTTTCGGACAGTTCAGGACCGGCCTCGATCCGGGCGGCGAGTTGCTGCACGGTGGGGTCGGTGAAGACCCACTGGATCGGCACCTCCCGGCCGAGGCGGCGCCGCAGTTCACCGGCCACCGTTGCCGCACCCATCGACGTTCCGCCCAGGGTGAAGAAGTCCTCGTCGGCGGGCACGGTGTCGACGCCGAGCGCAGCGGCCATCGCGTCGGCCACCTCCTGCTCGACTCGTCCGGCCGGGAGGACGGCCACTTCGGTGTCGAATACCGGTGTGGGGAGGCCGTTCCGGTCCACCTTGCCCGACGGCATCACCGGCAACCGGTCCAGGACGGTGACGGCGGAGGGGACGAGGTGCCGGGGCAGCAGGCGACGCGCGTGGGCGCGCACCGCAGCCGAGGTGAGGTCGGGGTCGCCGCTGACGTAGGAGACCAGGACCGTGGCGCCGTCACCCGTGGTGTGGGGCACGGTGACGGCGGACTGGACATCGGGGTGACGGAGCAACGCCGAATCCACTTCGGCGGGTTCCACCCGGATCCCGGCAATCTGCACCTGTGCGTCGCCGCGGCCCAGGTATTCCAGTTCGCCATCTGCGGTGCGCCGCACCAGGTCACCCGTGCGGTACATCCGTTCGCCGGGTTTGCCATAGGGATGGGCCACGAATCGGGTTGCGGTGAGTTCGGTACGGCCCACGTAACCCCGTGCGACGCTGGTGCCGGCCAGGTACAGCTCCCCCACCACACCGTTCGCGACCGGATGCAGACGCGCGTCCAGCACGAGGGCGGCACCGCCGTCGATCACGGTGCCGATGTTCACGCGGCCCGGGCCCAGTGGTCCGGCGAGTGACCCGAGGATGGTGAATTCGGTGGGCCCGTAGGCGTTGAAGAGTCGGTGCCGCCGGGACCACCGCGCGGCGAGTTCGGTCGGCAGTGCTTCGCCGACGGCCACGACGGTACGCGGCGACAGCGTCTCGGCATCGAGGGTGGCCAGCACACTGGGCGTCGCAATGAGGTGCGTGATCCGTGCGTCGACGACCGTCTTCGCCAGTTCGTCTCCGGCGTAACCGAATTCCGAGGACATTACCAGAGTTCCGCCGGAGGTCAGAGCGTAGAGCATTTCGAACAGCGAGGCATCGAAAGTGGGTGAGGCGAGTTGCAGCACGCGGGTGTCCGATTCGGCGCCGAGAACCGGAGGCTGTGCGGCCACCACGTTCACCAGACCCCGATGCGGCACCACGACACCTTTCGGTTGCCCGGTGGATCCGGAGGTGTAGATGAGGTAGGCCGCGTGATCGGGTTCCGTCACCTGCGCGTATCCGCGTCGACGGATCCTGCGATCCCCTCGGGCCGGTGTCTGCTCGTTCCACTGCGCATCGGACAGGTCGAGCCAGTCCACGGAGCCGGTCAGCGTAGAAGCGAGGTCGCCGACCGTCACGCCGAGCACCGCGGCCGAATCGGTGATCATCCAGGCGACGCGTTCCTCGGGATGCGCCGGGTCCACCGACAGCCACGCCGCACCGGACTTCGTCACGGCCCACACGGCCAGCACCCAGTACCGGCCGCGAGGTGTCGCGATCACCACGACGTCTTCGGGTCCGACGCCCCGGTCGATCAGTTGTCCTGCCCAGCGTTCTGCTTCCGCGTCGAGTTCCGCGTAGGTCCACTGCAGGTCGCCGTCCACCACCGCGACCGCGTCCGGGGTCGCCCGCACCTGGGCTTCGAACACGTCGGCGAGCGTGCGGGGCGACGGTGTGCGCAACGGCCCGCGGACGAGCTCGTCGTACTCGGGTTCGGTGAGGACCGGGAGGTCGCCGACCGGAATGAACGGGTTGTCGGCGACGGCATCGAGTAGGCGCCCGTAGCGTCCGGCGAGCCCGCGGGCGCTCGCCTCGTCGAACAGGTCCGTGGCGTACACCAGACGGAGTGTGAGCGCCTCCTCGGTGTCGACGACGTCCCACACGAGATCGAATTCGATTCGCGGTTCGTCGACGTCGACCGGTGCGGCGCCGGGCAGGCTTACGGGCTGCGACGGCACCCGCCGATAGTTGAGGACCACCTGGAACAGCGGGTTGTGGGCAGGTGAACGCTGCGGTGCCACCCGCGCGACGACGTCGTCGAACGGGACGTCCGCGTGCGCGAAGGCCTCCAGGTCCACCGTGCGTACCCGGTCGAGCAGTTCCGCGAACGACAGGGCGGCCGGCACCTCGGTGCGCAGCGCCACGGTGCCGACGAACATGCCCACCAGCCGGTCCAGCAGGGGGTCGGGTCGCCCACCGACGGCGGTGCCCACCACGACATCGGGGTGGCCGCTCTCCCGCGCGAGCACTAGGGCGAGCGCGGCATGCAACACCATGAAGACGGTGACGCCGTGGACACGAGCCAGGGCATGCAGCCGAGCGCGTAGTTCCTCGTCGACGACCCAGTCAACGCGGGAACCGTTGCGGCTGGGGTGGCGCGGCCGCGGGCGGTCCGTCGGCAGCGACAGCGGTGCGTCGACGCCGTCGAGAACACGTCCCCAGTAGTCGAGTTGAGTGTGCGCGACACTGCCGGGGTCGGCGGCGTTTCCGAGGAACTCGCGCAGCCACAGGGTGTAGTCACCGTAGTCGACGGGAAGCGGATTCCACTGCGGTGTTGCATCTTCCGCGCGCGCCTGGTAGGCCTCCGCGAGGTCGGCGAGCAACGGCTCCATCGAGCCGCCGTCGAGTGCGATGTGGTGCACTGTCGCGGCGACCGTGTGGCCACCGGCAGGTTCGGCCCACATCCGCACGCGCAGGGGTGGTTCGTGTTCGAGGTCGAATCGTTGTCTGCCGAAATTTTGGAGGTTTGCGTCGCCCTCCTGCACGAGGCTGTCGAGGACCTGAGCGGTGGGAACGATCACCTGGTGCGGGCCGTCCGCGTCGGCGGGGAAGACGGTGCGCAGCACCGTATGCCGCTCCACCACATCGGCGATCGCCGCCTGGAGAGGGGCCGGGTCCACGTCGGCGTCCAGCCGGGTACCGAACATCATGTGATGGACGGAAGCGTCGGGATCCACCTTGTTGAGGAGCCACATGCGTTGCTGCTGCGGGGAGAGGGGAACTCGGGTGTTCGGGTCCCGGCGCACGAGTGCCGGGCGCTGAGCGGCTCCGATCGATCGCGTGTGGTCCAGCCAGTGCGCGAGTCCGGCGGCGGTCGGGTTCTCAAACAACGCCCGCCATGCCACGCTCACCCCGAACGCCGTGGAGAGCCGGCCGGCCACCGCGGTGGCGGAGAGCGAGTCACCACCGAGGTCGAAGAAATTGTGGTTCGCACCGGGCAGGTCGACACCGAGGACGTCGGCGAAGACACCTGCCACCAACTCTTCGGTGATTGTTCGCGGCGGCAGCACATCCACCGGCTGCGTGGCAGGTAGCTGCAGCGCGCGCACGTCCAGTTTGCCGTTGGCGGTCAGCGGTAGGGACTCGAGCACCACCACTCTCGATGGCACGAGGTACGCAGGCAGTTGTTCGGCCAGGCGCTCCGTCAACGACGCCGGGTCCAGGTCGGTGCCGGTGACGAAGGCGGTCAGTTCGCCGTCACGCAGAAGCACTGCGGCCTGCTCGACTCCGGTGAGTCGGAGCAGCCCGGCCTCGACCTCGGCGGGTTCGATCCGCATGCCCCGCACCTTCACCTGCCGGTCCACGCGGCCGACGAAGGACAGGGTGCCGTCTGCGCGGCGATGCACCAGGTCGCCGGTGCGGTAGCTGCGCGAGCCACCTTCGGCGGCAACGAAGCTCGCCGCCGTCAGGCCGGGCTCGTCCAGGTATCCCCGGGCCAGACCGAGACCCGACAGATACAGCTCGCCGATGCCGCCCACCGGTACCGGCTGCAGGCGGGGATCGAGCACGGTCGCCGTGGTGCCGGCAATGGGTGCGCCGATCGTCACGTTCCCGTCCACCTCGGCGAGCGTGGCCACCACGGTGGATTCGGTCGGCCCGTAGGCGTTGAGCATCAGTCGCCCGGCACTCCACATTTCGGCCGATTCGGTGCGCAGCGCTTCACCACCCACCGCTACCACGCGCAGCAAGTCGAGCCCGTCGGGATCGAGGGTCGCGAGGACTGCGGGCGTGGAGAGGTAGTGGGTCACGTGCTGGTCCGACAGGAAGCGCTGCAACTCGGGGCCTGCGTACACGTCGGGCGGGGCGCACACCAGGCACGCGCCCGACCCGAACGCCAGCAGCATCTCGAGGAGCGCCGCATCGAACGCGGGATTGTATCCGTGCAGTACACGCGAGTCGGGCGTCACCCGGTAGCGCTGCACGACTTCGGCGGCCAGTGTTGCGAGCCCGCTGTGGGTGACGGCCACGCCTTTCGGGGATCCCGTGGACCCGGAGGTGTAGATGACGTAGGCCAGTCCCCGTGCGGAGTCCCGGTAGGTCGCGGTGGCGGCGATTGCCCGGTTCGGGCTGGGCACGTAGGCGGCGCCCGTCTTGGTGACGGCCCATAACTCGGTGATGAAGTCGACGGATCGCGGCAGGTCGATCGGCAGCATCCACCCGGGGCCGAAGCCCTCCGCAACCAGTTCGCGGGCGCGCGCGTCCGACTGCCGGTCGAGTTCGCGATACGTCAACGTCCGAGTGCCGTCGGTGACCGCAGGGCTGTCGGGGTACGCGGCAGCGGTCGAGGTCAAAATTTCGGCGAGCGTACGTTCCTCCGCGGCGGGCCCACCACCGAGCCGTTCCGCGCCGGTGAGCGCGATGTCGCCGGTGGCCACCTCGGGATCGTCGGCGACAGCTTCGAGCACCCGGACAAGTTCTTCGGCCAGCGACTGAACGGTGGCGTGGTCGAACAGATCCTGTGCGTACGCCACGGCGCCCGTCATACCGGCGGGGTCGGCGCCGTCCCACTGCTCGGTGAGGGTGACGTGGAGATCGAATTTGACTGTCCCGGTATCAGCTTCCTGCGCCTGCACGTCGAGGCCGGACACCCGCACGGTGGGGGGCCGCAGGTTCTCCAGTGCCAGCGCGACCTGCGGAACACGGCCACCGAGAAGGTCGGCGATCACCTCGAACGGAACCTCGGCGGTGTCGAAGGCCTCCACGTCGAAGTCCCGTACCTGGGCCAGGAGACCTGTGAACGGCATGTCCGGCTCCACCTGCGCGCGCAGGGCGAGGGTATTCACGAACATCCCCACCGCCGCGTCCAGCGCCGGGTCCCCGCGGCCGGCGACAGCGGTGGCGATGGTGATGTCACGCTGGTCGCCGAATCTGGCGAGCAGCACGGCCAGCGCGGCGTGCAGCACCATGAACGGAGTGGCCCGGTGTTCGTGCGCCAGCCGGTGGACCGCCTGCTGCACCGGAGCCGGGACGGAGAACCGCACCAGCCCGGCCGTGTTCGTGGACGCGCTCGTGCGGGGCCTGTCAACCGGGAACGGCGCGACCGATTCCGCACCTGCCAATGCGACCCGCCAGTGCTCGACGCCGCGGGCCGCATACGCACTGCTCAGCAGCTCTTCCTCCCAGAGCGCATAGTCGGCGTACTGCACGGCCGGCGGCTCCCACTCCGGTGCAATACCCGCGCGGCGAGCCGCATAGGCCGCGAGCACGTCGGCCACCAGCGGCGAAAGTGACCAGCCGTCGGCGGCAATGTGGTGAAGGACGATCAGCAGCACGTGGACGTCGGGTGCTACTCGCAGCAGTTGCACCCGCAGTGGTGGCTGGGCGGTGAGGTCGAATGGTGCGCGCGCGAGTCGCGTGACCGCGTCGGCCACATCGGAGGCGTCCACGTCGCGAGGTGTGAGGTCCAGTGCCACACCACGCGTGATGTCCTGCCGGGGCGACTCCCCGGGCTCCGACGGATACCGGGTTCGCAGCACCTCATGGCGGGCAACCACGTCACCGAGTGCGGTGGCGAGCGCCGTCACGTGCAGGTCACCTTCGAGCCGCACCGTGGCAGGGAGGTTGTAAGTGGCAGATTCCGGGTTGCGTCGATTCCACACCCACATGCGGTATTGACTCCGGGACAGCGGGATCCGGTCCGGTCGCGGCCGGGCTCCCAGTGCGGGGCACAGGCCCGCCGCGGGCACCGTTGTGTCGAGGGCCCCGGCGAGCTCCGCGACGGTGGGATGGGCGAAGAGGGTGCGCAGCGGAACCGGGACGCCGACCGCGTCGGTCAGCCGAGCAGTCAATTGTGTTGCCAGCAGGGAATTTCCGCCGGTGTCGAAGAAGTGCGTTGCCCTGCCCGCCTCCTCGATCCCGAGAACGTCTGCGAACACGTCGGCGACCGTCCGCTCAGTGTCGGTGTTCGGCGGCTCGAGCTCACCGGTACCGAGGTCTGGGACGGGGAGCGCGCGGACGTTCAGCTTGCCGTTGATCAGCGGAGGCGGCGAGTCGAGTACCACGACAGAGGCCGGAACCAGATACGACGGCAACACTTCGGCGAGGCGGCGACGCAGGGCCACGGTATCCAGCTCAGCGCGCGGCAAGACGTACGACGTCAGCACGTCGTGGCCGTTGGGTGTGGTGCGCACGACGGTGGCGGCGAAGTCCACGTCGACGAGCCCGGCGATGGCGGTGTCGATCTCGCCGGGTTCGATGCGCACGCCGCGCACCTTGATCTGAGCGTCGTTCCGGCCGAGGAATTCGAGTACATGGCGGTCACCGGCCGCCTTCCACCGCACGAGGTCACCGGTGCGGTACCGGCGCCGGCCGTCGGCGGAGGCCACGAACCTCTCGGCCGTGAGCCCCGGTTGCCCGGCATAGCCGCGGGCGAGGCCCGGGCCCTCGAGGTAGAGCTCGCCGGGCATCCCCACCGGCACCGGACGCAACCGCTCGTCGAGCACGACAACCTGGAAGCCCGGCACGGGTTCACCGATCGGCACGGACTCGCCCCGACGGAGGGGGCCGGTGGCGATCGCGTACATGGTCGCCTCGGCCGGTCCGTAACCGTTGACCATTCGGCGGCCGGGCGCCCACCGATCTACCAGGGCGGTGCCCAGACGTTCCCCGCCCAGCATGATCATCCGCAGGTGCGGCAACTCGCGCGAACCGATCGTGGCCAGCGCCGTCGGGGTGATGCAGGCGTGTGTGATCCGCTCCCGTTCCAGCAGATCGCCCAGGGCGGGGCCTGCGAACTCCGTGGCGGAGGCGACGACCAGGGTGGCCGCCGACGCACCCGCGACGAGGATCTCGAGCAACGCCATGTCGAAGCCGGCGGCCGCACGGTGCAGCATCCGGGACCCGGGGCCGGCGGCATAGCGCTGGGCGACGTCCATGTCGAGTGCGGCAAGGCCGCCGTGCGTCACCACCACTGCCTTGGGAGCACCCGTGGTGCCGGAGGTGAACACCACGTAGGCGGGCTGGTCCGGGTGGACGCGGGGGCGGACCATTGCACCCGCCGACGTGTCCGCGTGCGTGTGGGGTTCCACCCAGGTGATGTCCCCGCCGAGGGTCACCGAGCCCACGCCGAGAGTGGTGCCCGCCGCGGCGAGCATCGCGTGTATTCGCGCGCTCGGCAGTTCAGGATCGACGAGTACGGGCGCCGCACCGGTTTTCGCGATCGCCCACAACCCCACCACGGACTCCGCCGACCGCGGCACGGACCACGCCACCGTCGTGCCGGGACGGGCGCCCAGTGCGTGCAGTTCCCGCGCCAACCCCTCCGACTGCAGGTCGAGCTGCCGGTAGGTGACGGCGGTCTGGCCGTCCTGCACCGCGACTGCGCAGGGAGCCAGCACGGCCCCGCGGGTGAGGATGTGGTGCAGCGGGACCGGTGCGGGTGCGGCGGGGCCACGGGCGGGGGCGAGGGCTGCGCGTTCGGCGGGACTCGACAGGTCCACGTCGCCGACCCGCTGATCGGGGTCTGCGGTGACCGACCCGAGTAACCGGACGAGCTGGTCGGCGAAACCGAGAATCGTCGAGCGGTCGAACAGCGCTGCGTCGTACCCGAATTCGAGGTGCATGCGCGCACCCGGCGCTGCCTCGGTGGCGGTGAGCTGGAGGTCGAAGTTCGCGGGATGCGCCGTCGGCGTCATCGGTGTGACCTCGAGGCCGGGCAAGGTGAAGTGTCCCGGGCGATGCCGCTGCATCGACAGCGCCACTTGGAACAGCGGATGGTGCGACGTCGAGCGGGCGGGATTGAGCAGTTCCACCAGGGTCTCGAACGGCATGTCGGCGTGTGTATACGCGGCGACGTCCTGGGTGTGAACGTGGGCCAGCACCTCGGCGAAGCTGGCGGAGGGATCGATCTGGGTGCGCAGCACCAGCGTTCCGGCGAACATGCCGACGACGTCGTCGAGTTGCGGGTCGGTGCGCCCGGCAACCGCGGTGCCGATCGGGACGTCCCGGCTGCCGCTGTACCGCGAGAGCAGGACGGCCAGCGCGGCATGCAACACCATGAACGTGGTGGCCCGTCCGGTACGTGCCAGGGCGGCGATGCCGTCGTGCAGGGACTCGTCCAGCTCCACTGTGTGGACGGCTCCACGGCCCGAGGGTGCCGCGGGACGTAAGTGGTCGAGGGGCAGGGTCACCTGTTCCGGCAGGTCGGCCAGCGTCTCGAGCCAGTACTCCCGGCCGGAGTCGTTCAGCATGGTGCGCTGCCACACGCTGTAGTCGCTGTACTGCACCGGCAGCGGCGGCCATTCCGGGCTGCGAGCCTCGAGCCGCGCACGGTAGGCGACGGCGGTGTCGCGGATCAGCGTGCCGAGCGACCAGGCGTCGGCGGCGATGTGATGGACAACCAGCGCCAGCACGTGCGAATCGGCACCGACGCGATACACACGCCCGCGAACGGGCGGTGCGGCGGCGACGTCGAATCCGGTGTCGACGAGTGCCCGCACGTGGGCGTCGAGCGCGTCGGCGGGAATGGCGACCGGAGCTAGGTCGAGGGGTACCGCGTCGGCCGCGAGCAGCACCTGGTGCACCCCCTCGGCGTCGGACGGGTACACCGTGCGCAGGGTCCGGTGCCGCTCCAGTAGGTCGCGGGCCGCGGCCGCAAAGGCTGTGGTGTCCAGTTCGCCGTCGAGGCGGAGGAGGATCGGAATGTTGTATCCGGCTGCGTCGGTGTCGAATTGGTTGAGCACCCACATCCGCTGCTGTGCGGGCGAGAGCGGCACCCGGCCGTGCCACCGATCCGGCAGCAGAGCGGGTCGCCGACGCCCGATGTGCGCGCGGTCCTCCACTCGGGCTGCCAGCTCGGCCACGGAGGGTGCCTCGAAGAGGTCGCGCACAGTGATGTCCGTGTCGAAGACGGCACTCACCCGAGTCGCGACCCGGGTGGCGATCAGCGAGTTGCCGCCCAGTTCGAACAGGCTGCGGCGGATGTCCACCTCGGGCGAGCCGAGCAGTTCGGCGAAGACTCCGGCGACCACTTCCTCGATCGGGCCGTGCGGCGCCTGCCACTCGTCGGCGGTCACGTCCGGTTCGGGCAGTGCGCGCCGGTCGACTTTGCCGTTGTGCGTCAAGGGGATCGACGGCACCGGAATGATCGCTCCGGGCACCATGTACTCGGGCAGGAGTGCGCGTAGGTGCCGCGTGAGTGCGGCCGGCTCCGCGTCGGCCACCACGTACGCCACCAGTTGTTCGCCGATGCTCGCGGAGCGCAACACAACTACCGCACCGTCGACGTCGGCGTGACGCAGCAGCGCCGCCTCGACCTCGCCGGGTTCGATGCGGTAGCCGTGGAACTCCACCTGCGCGTCGGCCCGGCCGAGGTAGTCAAGTTCTCCGTCGGCACGCCGGCGGGCGAGGTCTCCCGTGCGGTACATGCCGGCACCGGGCGTGAAGGGGTCGGCGACGAATCGCTGGGCGGTCAGGCCCGGCCGGCCGAGATAGCCGCGGGACACCTGCGGGCCCGCGACGTACAGTTCGCCGACGGTTCCCGGTGGCACGGGCCGCAGCGAGGTGTCCAATACGTACGTTCGCATTCCCGGGATGGCAGGGCCGAGCGAAGCCCTACCGTCGCCGACACCGAGATCGGTGTGGGTGACGTGCACGGTGGTTTCGGTGATCCCGAACATGTTGACGGCGCGAACCGACGGGTGCCGAGCGAGCCACGGCGACACCGGCGCGAGGTCGAGCGCCTCACCACCGAAGATCAGCAGCCGCAGAGTGTCGGTCACGTCGTGGTCGGCCAGCTGACCGAACGCGGACGGCGTCTGATTGAGCACCGTCACTACCTCGCGGCTCAACAGTTCCGCGAAGTCGCGCGGCGAACGGGCCACGTCGTGATCCACCAGCACCAGCCGCCCGCCTGTGGTGAGCGCTCCCCACATCTCCCACACCGAGAAGTCGAAGGCGTGGGAATGGAACATGGTCCACACGTCATCCGCGCCGAAGTCGAATACTCGGCACGTATTCGCCAGCAGCCACAGCACATTGGCGTGGGACACCAGCACACCCTTGGGCTCGCCGGTGGAGCCGGAGGTGTAGATCAGGTAGGCGCCCTGCGCCTGTGAGTGGTTGAGGAGTCCCTGCACTCGCGAACCGCTCACAGGCGCAGCCTCGAGGAGTAGAACCGGGCAGGGCACCTCGGGCAGATTCGCGGCGTCTGGGGCGGAGGTCAGCAGCACGGTGGGTGATGCGTCCGAGAGGAGGTAGCGCACGCGTTCGGCCGGGTAGTCGACGTCGACGGGGAGGTACACCCCGCCTGCGCGGACCACCGCAAGCAGCGCCGCGATGAGTTCCACCGACCGCGACAGCGCAACGGCGACGACGTCTTCGGGGCCCACCCCGGCCTCCGACAGCGCTGCGGCCAGTTCGGCGGACCGCCGGTCCAGATCCCCGTAGGTCAGGGTGGTCTCACCGTCGGTGACGGCGACGGCGTTCGGGTTCTCGGCGACGCGCTGCGCGAAGAGTTCCGCAAGCGACTGCACCGTCGGTGCGACGCCCGGAGCGCCTGCGACGAGGGCCCTCTGCTCGTCCGCGGTCAGCACGTCGATGGCGCCAACATCGGCGTGGGGTCGGTCGGTGACCGCACGCAGGATCCGCAGCAGTCGCTGCACCCACTGCTCGACGGTGTGCTGATCGAACAGTTCGGTGGGGAAGGTGAACACGCCGTCGAGACCGGCGGGACTTCCGTCGGGTGTGCGCCGGTCGCGCAACGACACCTCGAGGTCGAAGCGGCTGATACCGGTGCCTGCCTCGCGGCCCCGGACGACGAGGCCGGGTAGTTCGGGCAGCCGGTCTGCGCCGCCGTCTCCGAAGTTCTCGAACGCCAGCATCACCTGGAACAACGGGTGGTGACCCGCTGATCGTGCGGGTGCGAGGGCGTCGACCACGAGGTCGAACGGCACCTCGGAGTGCGCGAACGCGGCGATGTCGGTCTCCCGGACGGACGCCAGCAGTTGCGCGAACGTCGAGCGCGCATCCACCCGGCTGCGCAAGGCGACGGTGCCGACGAACATTCCGACGACGTCGTCCAGCGCGGGGTCGGTGCGACCCGACGTGGGGGTTCCCACAGCGAAGTCATCCGCCCCGGTCAGCTTGGACAGCAACACGGCCAGCGCCGCATGCATCACCATGAAGAGGGTGGAGTTCTGTTGGTGCGCCAGGTCTTCGAGCGCCCGGTGCAGTTCGGCAGGCACAGCGAACGGGGCGATCCCGGCGGTCCCCTGCGGGGTGCCGGGACGTGTCCGGTCGGTGGGCAGCGGCAGAAGCGTGGGCATGTCCTGCAACGCCCCGGCCCAGTACTCGAGCTCGCGGTGCGCGAGGCTGGCGGGATCGGCGGGGTCGCCGAGCACCTCACGTTGCCATCGCGCGTAGTCGGTGTACTGCACGGGCAACGCCGGCCAGCGGGGCGCCTGCCTGTCGAGCCGGGCCGCGTACGCGGTGGTGAGGTCCCGGACCAGTGGGCCGAACGACAACCCGTCGACGGCTACGTGGTGCAGCACGACGGCAAGGGTGTAGCGCTCCGGAGCCCTTTCGAACAGGGCCAGGTGCACGGGCCGCTCGACCGCGAGGTCGAAGCCCTCCGCGGCGAGGGAGGCGATGGCGTCGTCCACGGCTTCTTCTGCGATGCAGACAGGTGTCAGCTCCACCTCGGGCGGGCCGACCGTCTGGACTACGCCGGTCTCGGTGACCGTGAACACGGTGCGCAGCGTGGCGTGCCGCTCGACGACATCGGTGAGCGCCCAACGTAGTGCGTCGACATCGAGTGCACCGTCGAGGTCGACAGCGAACGGCACGTTGTACGCGGCAGACCCCGGCGTGAGCTGGCCCAGCAGCCACAACCGTTGCTGCGCGAAGGCGGCCGGTGCCGGACCGTCGGTGTCGCGGGCCACGAGCGGCGGCCGCGCGTCCCCGCCCTCGGCGATCAGCGCGGCGAGGCCGGCGACGGTCGGCTGGTCGAACAAATGACGCACCCCGACGCGCACTCCCGTCACCGACGACAGCCGCGACACCACCCGGGTAGCGGACAACGAGTTGCCGCCCAGCGCGAAGAAGTCGGTGTCGGCTCCCACCTCGGGCACACCGAGCACCTCGGCAACCGCATCGGCCACCATCTGTTCGAGCGGGGTCTGCGGTGGACGCGTCGACGACGTCGGCAGTTCCGGGTCGGGAAGCGCGGACCGGTCGACCTTTCCGCTCACCGTCAACGGCAACCGGTCGAGCACGCTGATCGATGCGGGCACCAGGTAGCGCGGCAGTCGCTCGGCGACGAAGGCGCGCAATGCCGCCGGCTCCACGGCGCTGCCGCTGACGTACGACGCCAGTTCGCCTCGGCGTGTCACCGTCACCGCCGAATGAACTCCTGGCGCCGAAACCAGCACCGCATCGACTTCGCCGGGTTCCACACGGAACCCACGAATCTTCACCTGACTGTCGGCGCGCCCGACGAACTCGAGCTCGCCGAATCGGTTCCAACGCACCAGGTCACCGGTCCGGTACATGCGTCCGCCGCCGTAAGGGTCGGCCACGAAGGTGCCCGCGGTTGTACCCGGCCTGCCGACATATCCCTGAGCCAGGCCGGGGCCCGAGAGGTACAGCTCCCCCACTACCCCGACGGGAACCGGTCGAAGTCGCGGATCCAAGACCACCGCCGACATGCCGTCGACGGGGTCGCCGATCGTGATGCGCGAGCCCGAGAGGTCCGCCGCCGTCGCCCAGATCGTCGTTTCCGTGGGGCCGTAGAGATTCAGTACCCTGCGCCCGGTTGCCCACCGGGACACCAGTTCGGGCGGGCACACGTCCCCTGCCAGCGCAAGAACCTCGAGGGCATCGAGTCCGCTCGGGTCGATCGTCGCCGGCACTGCCGGGGTCGAGGTCCAATGGCTGATCCGCTCGCGCAGCAGAAGCTCGCGCAGTTCGTCTCCGCCGAAGACGCCGGGTGGGGCGATCACCAGCACGGCGCCGGTGGCGAACGCCAGGAGCATCTCGTGGATCGACGCATCGAACATCGGGGACGCTGCGTGCAGCACCCGCGACTGCGGGGTGGCCCCGTAGAAGCGGTGCAGGGCGGCGGCGTGACCGGACAGGCCGCGATGGGTGACGACGACGCCCTTGGGTGTGCCGGTCGAGCCGGAGGTGTAGATCACGTAGGCGGGATGATCCACGGACAGCGGCCGAACCCGCTCGTCGTCGGACACCGGAATCGAATCCGCGCCGGTCCCAGACAGGACCAGCGGAGTGATACCGCCGGGCACCAGCGAGGCGTCGAGTGTCAGCGCCGTGGTGACGCCCGCGTCGGCAAGAATCCGTGCTGTGCGTTCGGCCGGCTGATCGACGTCGAGGGGCACGAATGCGGCACCGCTGCGCGCGATCGCCCACACCGCGATCACCGAGTCGAGCGAGCGCGGCATCATGATCGCGACCCGGTCACCGGGCCCGACACCGCCGGCGATCAGGCGGCGGGCCCACCAGTTGGACCGGGCATCCAGCTCGCGGTAGGTCAGTTCTTCGTTTCCGCATCGGACAGCGACCCCGGTCCGGTCAGGCGCCAACAGTTCCGGGAGCGTCTGTGGTGCTGGGGCTTTCGGGCCACGGGACGGAACCAGGGCGGCCGCCTCGGTGGGTGTCACCCATTCGAGGTCGCCCAGTGTCCGGGACGGATCCGCTACCACCGTGGACAGGTTGTGGTGCAGCAGCTCCGACCACCGGACGATGCTGGAGGAGTCGAACAGTTCCGCCGGGTACACGAGGTCACCGTCGAGTCCGGCGGCTGCCCCGTCGTCGGCGCGCATTTCGCGGAGGGACAGTTCGAGGTCGTACCGGCTGACGGCGCTCTCGATGTTGCGACGGCGGACGACGATGTCGTCGAGCTGCAACTCGGTTTCGCCGAAGTTCTGGTACGCGAGCATCACCTGGAACAGGGGGTGGTGGGTTGCCGACCGCACGGGGGCGACGGCGTCCACCACCTGATCGAACGGCAGGTCGGCGTGGGCGAACGCCTCGAGGTCCGTGTTTCGAACGGCCGCCAGGAATTCGCTGAACGTCTGTCGGTGATCGACGCGAGTGCGCAGCACTACCGTTCCGGCGAACATCCCCACCAGGTCGTCGAGCGCCGGGTCCGGTCGTCCGGAGGTCGGGGTGCCGACGGCGATGTCGTCGTTTCCGCTGAGCACTGCAAGAGTCAGCGCCAACGCGCTGTGCATCACCATGAAGGGAGTGACCCCGCAGCTACGGGCCACGGCGTCCACGGCGCCGTGCAACGCGGCGTCCACCGTGAACGCCACCCGTCCGGCAGTCCGCGTGGTCGCCGGCATCCGCGGGCGGTCGGTCGGCAGCTCGAGCAGCTCGGGAGTTCCCTGCAGTCGCTCGGACCAGTACGCGACGTCCGCCGGCGCCGTGGTGGCAGACACCGATCGCTGCCACTGCGCGAACCGCCCGTAGCCCACCGGCAGTTCCGGCCACCCCGGTTCCCGTCGTGCACAGCGCGCCGCATACGCCGTCATGATGTCTCGGGTCAGCGGGCCGAACGACAGTCCGTCCACCACGATGTGGTGCGCGGCGACGGCGACGGTGTAGCGCTCGGGTGCACGTTCGAAGATCCGGATCCGTACGGGCACTTCGCGGGTGAGGTCGAATCCGCGGCTGCCCAGGGCCGCGAGTGCGTCGTCGAGCATGCCGGGGGCAACGGCGATCGGCGACAGGTCCAGCTCGACCGGCCGCGCCACCTGCACAACACCGGCTGCCGTCTCCTCGAACACCGAATGCAGCGGCTCGTGCCGTCCGACCACGTCGCGTACGGCTGCGGCGAGAGCATCCACATCGACCGGTCCGTCGAGGTCGATCGCGAAGGGAACCACGTAGTCGGCTGAGCCGGGGTTCATTTGCTCGTGCAACCACAGCCTCTCCTGCGCGGGCGCGAGAGGCGAGGCACCTCGGTGTCCGGTGGGAGGTCCGTCGACGAGGGGCGGCAGAGCAGCGGTGGTGCGCGCGTCCTCCAGCCGGACCGCAAGTTCGGCGACGGTCGGTGCGTCGAACACATCGCGCACGCTGATCCGGCGGTTCAACGCCGCCCTCAGTCGCGACACCAATCGGGTCGCGGTGAGCGAGCTTCCGCCGAGGGCGAAGAAATCGGCGTCGGCATCGATCGAGGGCAGACCCAGCACGTCGGCCACCACCCCGGCGACGAGCTCTTCCAGTTGCCCGCGTGGGGCCCGGACGGGAACCGGCGCGAGTGTGGGTGCGGGCAGAGCCTTCCGGTCAAGCTTCCCGCTGCTGGTCAGTGGCACCTCGTCGAGCACGGTCACCGACGCGGGCACCATGTAGCCCGGCAAGCGTTCGCGCAGGAACTCCACCAGGGCCTGCGCATCGAGTTCCGCGCCGTGAACGTAGGACGCGAGCACCGGTTCACCTGCGGCCGAGGCACGTACCACCGTTGCCGCGGTGTCGACTCCGGGTGCAGACGCGAGCGCGGCGTCTACTTCGCCGAGTTCCACCCGGAATCCACGGATCTTCACCTGGTCGTCGGTACGGCCCGCGAATTCCAGCCGATGGTCGCTGGTCCACCGGACCATGTCCCCGGTGCGGTACATCCGGGAGCCCAGGCTTCCGTATGCGCTTGCTACGAATCGGCTTGCGGTCAAGGCGTATTTGCGGTGGTAGCCGCGGGCGAGGCAATCACCCGAAAGATACAGCTCACCGACGGCGCCGACGGGTACCGGCCTCAGTCGCTCGTCGAGCACCACGGCCGAGGTTCCCGCGTAGGGCGTGCCGATGGTGATGCGATCGCCGACGTGGAGCGGTTCTGCGCTGGTGCAGACGACGGTGGTTTCGGTGGGGCCGTAGCTGTTGAGGAGTACCCGGCCCGGTGCCCATCTGGTCACCAGTTCGGGTGGGCACGGCTCGCCGCAGACCTCGAGGACGCGGAGGTCGTCGAGGCTCTCCGGGTTCATCAGGCGCGGCACCGTGGGGGTGGTGAGGAAGTGGGTGACGCGTTCGCGGCGGAACAGTTCGGTGAGGTCGTCACCGTAGGTGTCCGGAGGCGCGATCACCACGGTGGCGCCGGCCGTGAAGGCCAGGAGTAGTTCTCCGACGGAGACGTCGAAGGACGGTGAGGCGACGTGCGCCACCCGGGAGTCGCGTCCGAGGTTGCGGTACTCGGCGTTTGCCGCCACGAGGGCGGCGAGTCCGCGGTGGGTTACCGTGACGCCCTTCGGCATTCCGGTGGAGCCGGAGGTGTAGACGACGTAGGCGGGATGGTCGAGGTGCAACGCGCGGGTGCGGTGCCGGTCGTCGATCGCGGCGCTCTCGCCCGTGAGATCTGCCGTGCCGATCCAGTCGATTCCGTCGGGAACCATCGATGCATCCCGAGCGAGCGCCACGTCGACGCCGGAGTCGCGGAGCATGTGCGTGATGCGCTGGGCTGGGTAGCCGGGGTCTATCGGCACCAAGGCGGCACCGGATTTCGCGACGGCCCACATGGCCACGACCGACTCCACCGACCGGGGCACCATCACCGCCACCAGATCTTCCGGCCCGATGCCACGTGCAATCAGTCTGTGGGCCAACCGGTTCGAACGCTGCTCGAGTTCCGGGTAGGTAAAATCGTTGCCGTCGAAACGCAGTGCGACGCCGTCGGGGTTGAGCCCGTCGTGCAGAAGTTGCGGCAAGGTTCGCGCGGGAACCGAGGCACCGCCGGACGCCGGCACGAGCGCCGCCCGGTCGACCGGACCGAGCAGGTCGATGTCGCCGACCGGACGGGTCGGGTCGCTCGCGACGGCGGCCAGGACCGTCTCGAGTTGTCCCGCCCACCGGTTCACGGTCTCGTCGTCGAACAGTTCACGCGGGTACGTCATGACACCGCGCAGACCACCCGGATCTCCGTCGCCTGCCGGGAGTTCGTCCACGGTGATGTCGAGATCGAAGGCGCGGACGTGCGGTTCCTGTTCCCGCACACGGGCCGTGACCCCGTCGAGCTGGATCTCCGGGCCGATCGAATTCTGGTAGGCCAGCATCACTTGGAACAGCGGATGCGCGTCCGTGGTCCGGGTGGAGAGCACCTCCTGCACCACCGAGTCGAACGACACGTCGGCATTGGTGAAGGCTTCGAGGTCGGCGCGGCGGACGGTGCGCAACAGGTCGGTGAACGTCGCGCCTGCCGCTACCGGGGTGCGCAGTACCACCGTGCCCACGAACATGCCAACGATCCCGTCGAGCGCGGGGTCGGGGCGTCCGCCGGTGGCGGTGCCGACCGCGATGTCCTCGGTTCCGGTCAGTCCGCGCAGCAGTACGGCGAGCGCGGCGTGCAGCACCATGAACGCCGTGACGTCGTGGTCGCGCGCGAGGGTGAGCAGACGCCGGTGCAGCTCGGGGTCGACCCGGAACTCGGCGCATCCGGCGGTGAGAATTTGTGCGGACGGTGGCCGGGGACGATCCAGGGGCAGCGGAAGCACCTCGGGCAGCCCGCGCAAAGTGTCTGCCCAGTAGCCGAGTTGGCGGCGGACGAGGCTGGCGGGGTCGTCCGAATCACCGAGAATGTCTTCCTGCCACCACGCGTAGTCGGTGTACTGCAGCGGCAACGCCTCCCACACCGGCGCTTGCCCTCGACGACGGTCGGCGTACGCGGCCGAGACATCCCGGACGAAGAGGGGAAGGGACAGTCCGTCGATTGCGATGTGATGCACCACTACCGACATCGTGTACTGATCGGGGGCTACTCGGCGCAGCCCCATCCGGATCGGCATCTCTCGCGTGAGGTCGAACACGGCGGCAGTTTCTGTATCTGCCAGCTCGACGTCCGCGCTGCGCACCACCTGTCGTGGACCGGCTCCGTCATCGGGAAAGACGGTTCGCAGCGCCGGATGCCGCTGCACCACATCGTCGATCGCGGTACGAAATGCAGCGACATCCAGATCGCCGGAGAGGTCGACCGAGAACGTCACCACGTACGGGTCGCGCTCGGGGTTCCGCTGATTCACCAGCCACAGCCGCCGCTGTTCCGCTGACAGCGGCGCCGCTGTGTCCACGGTCCGCGGCACCAGCGGTGGTCGCGACTCGGTGTCGGGCGCGCCGAGGTGAGCGGCCAGGGCTTCTGCAGTCGGGTGGTCGAAGATGTCGCGCACCGTGACACGGCGGCCCAGCACCGCGCTGGACCGCGAGGCGAGACGTGCTGCGCCCAGCGAGTTTCCACCCAGTGCGAAGAAGTCGGCATCGATTCCGACGGTGGCCAGTCCCGTTTCCGAGGCGAATGCTCCGACGAGAAGTTCCTCGATCAGTGACCGCGGTGCGCGATCACCGGTGCCGCGCGGTGACGGGGCGGGTAGTGCTGCCTTGTCCACCTTGCCCGCCGGTGTCAGCGGCACCGAATCGAGCACGGTGATCGACGGAACGAGGTGGTCCGGCAACCGTTGCGCGAGATAGTCGCGCATCCGCGCGGGCTCGAGGTTCCGCCCGTGCACATAGGTCGCCAACTGCGGGCCGCTCACACCCGCGGCGGCAACAGTCACCGACAGATCCATTCCGGGATACGTCCGCAGCACGGCGTCGACCTCGCCGGGCTCCACTCGGTGACCGCGAATTTTCACCTGGTCGTCGGCGCGACCGATGAACTCGAGCGTCAGGTCGGGGGTCCAGCGCACCAGGTCGCCAGTGCAATACAGGCGCCCGTCTCCGTAGGGATTGGCGACGAATCGGGTGGCGCTGCGCCCCGGTTGTCCCAGGTATCCGCGCGCGACCCCGGGCCCGGACAGGTACAACTCCCCTACTGCGCCGACGGGTAACGGCCGCAACCTGGAGTCGAGCACCAACGCGGAAACACCGTCGATGGGGGCACCGATCGTGACGGCGTCGGTGGGTGCGAGCGGCGCCGTCGACGTGGACCACACGGTGGCCTCGGTGGGCCCGTAAAGATTGAGCAGTGTCCGGCCCGGCGCCCATCGCGTGAGCACTTCAGGCGGGCACACATCGCCGGCTACGGCCACGACCTGCAACTCGTCGAGCCCGTCGGGGTCTGTCACGGCCGGTACGGCGGGGGTCACCGTCCAGTGCGTGATTCGCTCCCGGCGCAGCAGTGCGGTCAGCTCGTCGCCGCCGTACACGTCTACCGGGGCGATCACCAGGGTGGCGCCGGCGGTGAAGGCCGACAGCATTTCGTGAATGGACGCGTCGAAACTCGGCGACGCGAATGCGAGTACCCGCGATTCCGGAGTTACCCGATAATGCCTGCGCAGTGCGGCCGCATGGCTCGACAGTCCGCGATGAGTGACCACCACACCCTTGGGCGTTCCGGTCGACCCGGACGTATAGATCACGTATGCCGGGTGATCGACGCGCAGCGGACGTACGCGGTCCGTGTCCGTGATCGGCGCGGCGGAGCCGTCACCGTCAAGTAGGGACATCCACTCGACGCCGTCCGGTACGACGTCGGGACCCACGGCGAGCGCGAGGGTGACCGCGCTGTCGGCCAGCATGTGCGCAACCCGATCGGCCGGATAGCCGGGGTCGACGGGGACGAAAGCCGCGCCCGCCTTCGCGACGGCCCATAACCCGACGATCGATTCGACGGAACGGGACGCGATCACCGCTACTCGATCTTCGGGCCCGACGCCTCGTTCGATCAGCCTGCGCCCCAGCCTGTTCGACGACTCATCGAGTGTGAGATATGTCACATCTGTTTCGCCGCAGCGGATTGCGGGGTTGGTCGCGTGCTCCGGCACGGTCAGCAGGGCGGCGAGGGTCGTCGGTTCGGCGGCGCTGGGCCCCGAGGCCGGCACGAGGACTCCGCGCTCTGCTGCGTCGAGAACCTCGAGGTCGGCGACTGGGCGATCGGCCCCGGCTCCGACGAAGTCGGTGAGGTAGGCCACGAATCGCTCGAGAAGCCTTTCCACCTCGTCCTGTTCGTACAGGGCGGGGTTGGCCTCGAAGCAGACGCGCGGTGGGCCGCCGCCGACTCCGGGGTAGATGTCGACGGCGAGATCATCGACCGGTCCAGCGGAAAGGAGGTGCATCTCGCCTGCCTCGTCACCGAGGGTGACGTCGTGCAGGAATGCCATGATGTTGACCACCGGCCCGAACGCAGCACGCGACTGGAACTCGAGCCCCAGGTCGCGCAGCATGTCTTCGTATCGATACCGCTGGTGACGCAATGCTCCGGTGAGTTCGAGCTGCACCCGGCGCACCACATTCTCGGTGTCATCTTCTGCACCGATTGCTACGCGCACCGGGACGAGGTTGGACACCATGCCCGCCGATCGGCGCATGGCCGCGGTGGTGCGCCCGGACACCGGAAGGCTCAGCACGATGTCGGTGTTGCCGGTCATCCGGGCCAAATATGCCGCGAAGGCGGCGACCACGATCGGCACTTCGGACGAGTTGGATCGGCGCGCGAGTTCGTCCATCAGTTCGGTTGATTCGCGCGTGAGGGAACGGCTGGCGATCCGGGAGACGGCGGCGGGCGGAGCTTCACGACGAGTCAGCCGCGACGGCGCGGGCAGCGCGGTCAGCCGCTTTGCCCAGTGTTCCCGGTCGACGGCTGCCCTGCTCGAACCTTCGTACGCAATTTCGGCGTCGAATATGTCGCGCACACCCAGCGCCCGCGGTTCCGGTGGTTGCGTCCCGCGCAGTGCGTGGGTGTACAGCTCCGCAATGCGCTCGACCACAGTCATCGCGCCGTAGCCGTCAACGATCAGGTGATGCGCGAACGTGTTCCAGTAAAAGTGATTTTCACCGAGGTGCAGGAGTGTCGACGCGATCATCAAATCCGCGGTCGGGTCGAGCCGGCGGCTGTATCGCTCGGTCATCCACCGCCTGGCCTCGGCCTCGGGGTCCGCGAATCCCCGCAGGTCGAGATAGCTGAGGGCGTTCGGGTCGAATGGATCGAACGATTGCGAGGGCACACCGTCACGCTCGACGACGTGGACGAACGGAGACTGAAGCTCACGCGCCGAACGGGTGGTCGCGTCGGTCAATGCATCGACGTCCACCGGCCCACGGACCTCGACATACAGCGCCACGTTCAAGGGGACGTCCGGGTCGAGTTGCTGGGCGAACCAGAGCCCCTGCTGGGCACGCGAAAGAGGGAAGGCACTCACGAGCGCCACCCCCTCATCAGCGATGCACCGCATCGAGCCGTCACCCCGTCACCGAACCCCATCTATTTCTTTCGCCACCGGCTCCCGTGGCACGCCTTCCCGTTATCGGAAGAAGTGCGGGTTCTATTAGGGGCACAATACTTTGCCGAAGAGCCGTCCTCTACCTGAGGTCGGACGAGTATCGCACTTCACGCTACGCTCAGCCCACCGACTAGACAGGAGCCGATCTGCATGGATGACAACGTCACGGGCACATCGGGAGACGAGATTCCTGACCCCCAGGACGCGACTCGCCCAGCAGACACCCCCAGGCGTGTACGTAAGCGCACCACGGTGCGCAGCAAAGCCTACAAACGACGGCGCCGAATTATCGCTGGCGGCTCGGTTGCGGCCCTGGTCGTGGTGGCTTTCGGGGCCTGGCTCGGCTACACCGCCCGCGAGGCACAGGCAAATCTGACCGAGGCTCGGCAGCACGCGCAGCTCGCGAAAGACGCCCTACTGGACGGTAATCCAGTTGACGCAGAGCGTTCGTCGGCAGATGCGGACAAGTACGCGTCCCGCGCTTTCGACAACACCCACTCGATCCCGTGGAGCATCGCGGCGGCCGTACCGTGGCTGGGAAGCCCGTTCGAAACGTCGCAGCAAATCTCGGCCGTCGTAAGGGGTCTCACGTCAGAGGTACTCACACCGGCGGTAGCCGCAGGAACCTCATTGGCCCCGAATGAGTTGATCGCCGCCGGCGGGAAGGTAAACCTGCAGCCACTCCGGGATGCCGCCTCCGTACTGGGCGAGACAGCTGCTGCCGCTGAGCAATTGGATATCGAGGCACAGAATATCTCCGAGCCTGCGTACCTCGACGCTGTTATCGATGCCAGAACCCAACTTCAGGTACAAACCGAAGAATTAGCGAAACTTCTTGGTAACACCGCAATTGCCGCCGAGATCGCACCGGGCATGCTCGGTGCCGACGGCCCCCGCAGCTATTTCATGGCATTTCAGACCAACGCTGAGGCTCGCGGTACCGGTGGCCTGCTGGGTGGATACGGCGTCGTTCGCGCGAATGACGGGGTGGCGCGGGTAGATAGCCTGGGCCGCAACTCCGACCTGCCCATGAACAGTCAACCGCTCGATCTCGGTCCGGAGTTCGCCGCCCAGTACGGCCGCAGCCGCCCCACCACAGATTCGCGCAACAGCAATCTCAGCTCGCACTTCCCGTACGCCGCGCAGATCTGGAAGTCGCTTTGGGCGCAGGATTCGGGTGAGCAGGTAGACGGTGCCATTGCCACCGACCCGGTAGCCCTGAGCTATGTTCTCGGCGCCATCGGACCTGTCACCATGCCGGACGGCGAGGTGATCAGCGCCGACAACGTCGTCGAACTCACCGAATCCACCTCCTATGTCCGCTTCGCAAACGACAACAACGCCCGTAAGCAGTATCTGCAGACGGTCGCCGCGCGTGTGATTGACAAGATGACCGGGAAGATCACATCACCGCAGAAACTGCTCGACGCACTGGGCCGCGGTGTGAGTGAGCGACGCATCGCAGTGTGGAGTGCGCACGCGGACGAGCAGGCTGTTCTGGCGGACACCCCGCTCGGGCACACGGTTCCCGAAGACCCTGCCCCTTTCGCCGGCGTGGTGATCAACAACCAGGCTGGCGGCAAGCTCGACTACTACCTGACGCGCGAGATCGACTACACGGCTGAGAGCTGTGAGGGTGACACGCGACGGTCCACGGTGACGGTGCGATTGACCAACACCGTGCCTTCTGCGGATTTTCCCGACTATGTGGCGGGCACCTTCATCAACACCCTCAACGTGCCCAAGGGCACGAATGTGTCTGCGTTGTCGCTTCTCGCCACCCAGGGCGCGCAGCTCCGGAATGTGACCATCGACGGGAAGCCGACGATGTTCCTCACCGGTAAGGAGCTGGGGCATCCGGTATTCGACACCCTCGTCCCGATCCGTTTGGGCGCCACGACCGAGGTGAAGTACGAGCTGACGGAACCGACCGTGCCCGGTGAGGCGCGCGTGCCTGTCCAGCCTTTGGTGGATGATCCGACCGTGACCGTCAACGTTCCCGTCTGCGGGGGTTGAGCGATCGATACGAAGCTGCGGCCCGCCACACTGCTCGCCGTCATGGTGGGTGGCGCGGTGGGCGCCGCTGCGCGTTATCAGTTGTGGCGCTGGTGGCCTGATGATATCGACGAGTTTCCGTGCACCACCTTCGCGATCAACGTGATGGGTTGCTTCATCTTCGGATTGCTGTTCGTCGTCATTCCGGCCAGCGCGCACGGCACCATTGCGCTGATTCGCCCCTTCCTGCTTTTCGGTGTCATGAGCGGCTTCACCACATTCAGCTTCTTCGCGGTGCAAGGCGTCACGCTCACGTCTCCCCGTGTGGGCGTGGCGTATCTCCTGGTCACACCCTTGGCCGCGCTGGCTGCGGCAATGGTGGGTGCGCGCGTAGGGCGGCTGTCCCGGTGAACGTTTCGACTTCGGCTCACTTCGGATGGTGGGTAGCCGTGGGTGGCGCCTTGGGAGCGGCGCTGTATTATCTCGCCATTACCGTGGGCGGCCCGGCCGTAGGAGTACGTCGTCTCACCGTGGCACTAGCCATGTGTGTTTGCGCTGTCTTGGGCATCGTCGTTGCTTCCGGGCGTCATGGTGATGGTTACGCCTTGGTGGGCGTTGGTCTTCTTGGTTCCGTCGTACCCTTCACCGCTGTGGTCGCGGCAGTGGTGGACCGGGTTCCGCAACAGCCGTGGCGTCGCAAGGCGATACTGGCGGCGTGGACAGTTCTGGCGGGTGTATCGATGGCGATTCTGGGTTACATTCTGGCGGACGTCAGCAGCATCGCATTCGAGAAGCTCCCGGGTCAGACCCACTAGCACGAACCCTGTACGAAGGCCTTGGCGAATCCGACTGTTTGATAGAGATATACGTATTCCCATTCGGCCAGACTCAAATTGTACGCGCGCGGGACGGGACGCATAATTATCTCCCCATCGAAACACTGAGAGAAGATGTATCGCGCTCGCGGTAGGTGGTATTGCCAACTGACTACCAGGACGCTGTTCCACCCATGCTGTTCGGCGAGTTGGCGGGTGAATTGCGCTTCCCCTCGTGTGGTTTCGGGAACCGGTGGGATACAACTAATGGTGAATCGAGTGTCCTTAGTAGCGCAGAATACTGCCATCCTCTGGTTCCTGGCCCCGTAGGCATTCGACAGCACCACGGTTCTTGACACACCACTTCTTGCGAGCTCCATCGCGTATTCCTCGCGCCCATCGTGCTCGCCACCGAGCACGATAATCGCATCGACCGGTTTCACGGGGTCGATGCGAGACTTGGAGTAGACGAAATAGCCCATCCCACCGAGACCAGCAACGGCGAGCCCGAACATATGAACCGCGGCGACCAATACAAAAATGAACCGCTGCAACAACTTTACCTACTCCACACCATCGCGCGGATCGGCCACACAAGTCACACTGCCGACATACCGCTGCACTCCACGCTACGGACGTCCCAATCCGCGGTACGACCATCCCTCGTCCCGCCATTGCTGTGGATCAAGGCAGTTTCGTCCGTCGATGAGTACGCGCTTGCGCACCACCGCGTCGAGGTCCCCCGGCTGCAATTTCTTGAACTCAGGCCACTCCGTCAGAACAAGAATCACATCCGCGCCCTCGCAGGCGTCCAACGCGGTCTTCGCGTAACTGAGTGTCGGAAACAATGCTTGAGAATTTTCCATCGCTCGGGGGTCGTACACAGTGACTGCAGCGCCTTGAAGTTGAATCTGTCCAGCGACGTTAAGGGCTGGCGAGTCGCGCACGTCATCTGAGTCGGGTTTGAACGCAGCTCCGAGCACTGCGACACGTGCTCCAAGCAATGACCCGCAGGCTTCGCGGGCCAGTTCGACCATACGGGTGCGACGCCTCATATTGATGTTGTCGACTTCGCGTAGGAACGTGAGGGCCTGATCTGCACCGAGTTCTCCCGCACGTGCCATAAAGGCCCGGATGTCTTTGGGCAGGCAGCCCCCTCCGAATCCGACCCCGGCATTCAGAAATCGGCGACCGATCCGCGCATCATGGCCGATCGCGTCCGCCAACACCGTGACGTCTGCGCCCGCCGCCTCACAGACCTCGGAAATTGCGTTAATGAAGGAAATCTTCGTCGCCAAGAAAGCATTCGCTGACGTCTTGACGAGTTCAGCCGTCGCCAGGTCCGTGACGATAAAAGGAATATCTTCGTCAAGAAGTGTTGAGTAGACCTCGCGCGCAACATCCTCGGCGCGTCCCGGACGATCGCGGTCGACTCCCAGGACTAGGCGGTCAGGATGCAGAGTGTCCTGAACCGCGAATCCCTCTCGGAGAAACTCCGGATTCCAGGCCACCTCTAGGTCGTTCCCCGCTGGCGACAGCTTCCGCGCCAATTCACCCAACCGATTGGCGGTACCCACAGGAACGGTCGACTTGCCGAAGATCACTGCGGGGGAGGTGATTAATGGCGCCAAACCGGCGATAACGGCGTCGACGTATTTCAGGTCGGCGGCGAACTCGCCTTTCTTCTGCGGGGTTCCGACACCAAGAAAGTGGACGTCCGCAAAATTCGCTGCCTCGTCATAAGAAGAAGTGAAACGCAGTCGACCTGCAGCAATATTGCGTTGCAACACTTCCTCGAGACCCGGCTCATAGAATGGCAGTTCTCCGACTTCTAGCTTGGCTAGTTTTGCAGAATCGACGTCCACACCAAGGACGTCGTGCCCGAGTTCCGCCATGCAAGCAGCATGCGTGGCCCCTAGGTAGCCGGTCCCAAAGACAGCGATACGAGTGGTCATTGTGCTCTTTCAGTTGTGATCGTCGATCGTCGTGATCGACATAGCGGCTCCGAACTCTCGTCAGGCGGGAAGTCTCGCTCTACCTCTGCTCGAGCAACTCCAACAGGTAGCGCCCGTAACCGGATTTGGCCAGTGGCTCTGCTCGCGATCGCAACTCGTCGTCGGAAATGAAACCCTGTCGCCAGGCAACTTCTTCGGGCGCGCCGATCTTGAGACCCTGCCGTTGCTCGATGGTGCGGACATAGTTCGACGCCTCAAGCAGCGAGTCGAACGTCCCGGTGTCGAGCCAGGCGGTTCCCCTCGGGAGAACCTCTACCCGGAGGCGTTCTTGCTCAAGGTACGCGCGGTTCACATCAGTGATCTCGTACTCACCGCGGTCCGAGGGACGGAGATGCTTTGCGATCTCCACAACATCATTATCGTAGAAATACAAACCGGGCACCGCGAAGTTGGACTTTGGTGTTGAGGGCTTCTCCTCGAGCGAGAGTGCTCGGCCACGGTCGTCAAACTCCACCACTCCATAGGCGGATGGATCCGCAACCCAATAGGCGAAAATTGCCCCACCGTCCAGGTGATCGAACCTTGCTAGCTGATGCCCGAGGCCGGCACCGTAGAAGATGTTGTCGCCGAGAACCAGCGCGACGGAGTCGTTGCCGATGTGGTCAGCGCCAAGCACGAATGCCTGCGCGAGTCCGTTCGGCTCCTTCTGTGCGATGTATGTGAGGTCGACTCCATACTTTGAACCGTCACCGAGTAGGCGCTTAAATTGTTCGGCGTCGTGCGGAGTGGTAATCACCAGGATGTCACGGATCCCCGCGAGCATTAGCGTGGAGAGCGGGTAGTAGATCATCGGCTTGTCGTAGACGGGTACGAGCTGCTTGCTGATGCCGATTGTAATCGGGTGCAACCGAGTACCGGAACCGCCGGCGAGGATAATTCCCCTCATACCCCGAACTCCTTCACACCAGACATAGAGACGGATTTTTTCCTACGGGTGACTCCGTCGATCCACTCCCTCACTTCGCCGTACCTGGGTAACTGCCCGCTATCCCTTGCCTCGGACAGAGACGGCGCCGATGAATCCTTCTCTGAAAGAGTGAACTTGAGGGCCGATCCCGCCCGCGAGGTCGTCGGCCACTCAATTCCAATTTCCGGATCGAGGGGATTGATTCCATGCTCACGTTCGGGCGCATAGCCGGATGAGCAGAGGTACACGACCGTCGAATCGTCTTCTAACGAGAGAAACGCGTGGCCGAGACCCTCAGGCAAGTAGATAGCGCGGCGATCCTTGTCGTCTAGTAGCACTGAGTCCCACGTTCCGAATGTTGGCGAGCCGACGCGGATATCGACGACTACATCCAGAACCGCCCCCTTTACGCATGTGACGTACTTCGCTTGACCGGGCGGAACGTCCGCGAAGTGGATGCCCCGCAATACGCCCGCGGCAGAGACGGAGCAGTTGGCCTGTGCGAGGTTCAACGTGTGCCCAGCTGCCCTTACGAATGTAGGTTCTTTGAACCACTCAAGAAAAAGCCCACGGTCATCGCCGATCTTCTTTGGTGTGCCTTCCCAAGCCCCAGCTACCTTCAGGTCACGTGTTTCCATAGTCATGCCCCCTGCGCTTGGTACCGCGCCTCAACAGCGTCCTTATCGTTTTCCCACCATCCACGGTTGTCTTGGTACCAGTCGATGGTCGCTTGAAGCCCCTCGCGGAAGTTCGTATAGCGCGGGTACCAGCCAAGTTCGCCACTAAGTGAGGACGAGTCGATGGCGTATCGCACGTCGTGACCGACTCGGTCGGCCACATGATCGAAGTCTTCTGGGTCTCTGCCCATCAATTCTAGGATTATGCGAATGACAGACAGGTTGTCGAGCTCACCGTTGGCACCGATAAGATAGGTCCGCCCGATCTGACCCGATTCGATGATCCGCCAAACTGCCGCGTTGTGGTCGTCGACGTGTATCCAGTCGCGGACGTTCGTTCCGCCGCCATACAGCTTCGGGCGCACGCCGGTGAGAATGTTGGTGATCTGCCGGGGAATGAACTTCTCAATGTGTTGGCGCGGTCCATAGTTGTTAGAGCAGTTCGACAATGTCGCTTGAACACCGAACGATCGGATCCACGCACGCACGAGCATGTCCGAGGCGGCTTTCGTAGACGAGTATGGGCTCGAAGGGTTGTACGGCGTCTGTTCAGTGAACTTTTTAGGATCGTCCAACTCGAGGTCTCCGTATACCTCGTCCGTCGATACGTGATGGTAACGAACACCGTGTCGACGTACTGACTGGAGGAGTGTGTACGTACCGACAATGTTCGTTTGGACGAACGGCCAAGGGTCAACAAGCGAATTGTCGTTGTGGGATTCGGCAGCGAAGTTCACGACCATATCCGATCCAGCGACGAGCTGGTCTACAAGAGCTGCGTTGGCAATGTCTCCCTGGACGAAGCGGATACGATCCTCCACGACGGAGAGCGACTTTCGCGACCCTGCGTAGGTAAGCGCGTCAAGGACAGTGACCTCCACATCCGGGCGATCGCGAACGGTTGCAGTGACAAAATTCGATCCGATGAAACCGGCACCACCGGTAACGACAATCCGCATGGGTCCCCTCGATAGTCAGTTCGGCTGGCGCTGTCCGAGCCAAACGCTGCGAAACCGGTAGAGACAAATCCGGTGGCAACAAGAATCTTACGTCATAAACTCACGGTCCGCGCATCGGCCTCCGGGCAGAGCTGGTCGCGCACATGGCGCCTCACGTCATAGAATCCCAATCGATCCGCCAACGCCTTGAGACGCGGAGTGCGTGTGAAAGCGACGTACATTGCCCAATCGACCAAAGGACAAGCCCCGTGCGCAAATCAGTTGCGATTATTGGAACTCGTGGCTATCCCAGCTACTACGGCGGCTTCGAAACGCTACTTCGACAGTTGGCTCCGTACCTGACGAACAGAGGATGGGATGTCACCGTCTACGGTCGCCATGGATCAACGACGCCAGAAGACCCAAACCTTGATCCGAGGGTACGAACGGTCGTAACGAAGGGCATTGAGAGTAAGTCGCTGAGCACTCTGTCGTACGGTCTAACATCAACAGCTCATGCCTTCCGCCACGCTCCAGATGTCGCTCTAGTCATGAACGTTGCGAATGGATACTGGTTGCCCGCGCTAAAAGCGAAGGGGATTCCCACAGTCATCAACGTTGACGGGATCGAGTGGGAGCGCGCCAAGTGGGGCAGGCCGGCAAAGGCCGTCTTCCGTGGGGGTGCAAACATGACCGCCAGATTCGGTGACCACCTGGTATACGACTCTTCCGAGATCGGCCGGAGATGGAAAAACGACTTCGGGCGAGATGGCATCTACATTCCCTATGGTGGTACCGATCCTGGCAACTTGAATCCCCTCGACAAACTAAGCCATCGTTCCTATGCCCTGATGGTCGCCCGCTTCGTACCAGAAAACACGGTGGCCGAATTCCTCGACGCCGCCGAAACACTGAGCGATCGATGGGACGTCGCGATCGTTGGTTCCTCTGGATACGGGGGCGAACTTGACGACAGAGTCGAAGCTCTCGCCACAGCGAACTCACGAGTCCACTGGTTCGGGCACGTAAACGACGACAGCCTCCTTTTCTCGCTCTGGCAGCATGCTGGCGCCTACTTCCATGGCCACAGCGTGGGAGGCACGAACCCCGCCCTCGTCCAGGCGATGGCGTGCGGAGCACCCGTCATTGCAAGAGATACCGTGTTCAATCGTGAAGTTCTCGGTCCAAAGGGACGGTATGTTGCGCCCGATCCAACGGCAATCGCCGCAGCGCTAGAGACAGTCCTTGCCAATTCCGTTATGCAGCAACAGTTGAGTACGAATTCTCGAACACGGCAGGCTGAGCACTTTACCTGGGACGTCGTGTGCGACAGATACGAACAGACCTTATTGCACGCAAGCATGCAATAGAGCAAACCAAACGCATCGGCGCCGAAAACGCCTGCGATTCCCAACATGACGAACGGTCGGCCCGGCCCTGAAGGAGCACCGAGTTGCCCTTCAGGGGCGCAGGCCCAACAATACGGAATACACTCGAGCCTGCCAGACGCCTCGCGCGCGACGCAACTGTTCGACCCGCGCGCTTCTTCTCAGCTGGCGAATGACTCGGTCATCCTCAAGGGCCGCTGAGTATCCGTCCAAGTGGTCAACGCGGCCGTCAGCAAGATAGACAACTTTCCAACCGGAACGACGAAGCCGCCGGCACATATCGATCTCTTCGCCAAACAGAAAGATCGATCTGTCGAACCACCCGATCTGTTCGAGTGCGGACGTACGAGCAACCATGAACGCCCCATTCACTGCATCCGTCTCGTGCGTTCGATAGTGATGCCGCGTTGGACGCTCAACACCGAAGATACGACCTAACCCGACCGGGTGCGATAGATATCGCGGCAAAGAAGCGTCGTGCTCTGAGGTACGAAACAGTAATCCGTCGACATAGACACGCGGCGACAGAAGACCGACGCCATGATTCTCATCTAAAAAGTCGACACACTTACCAAACACTCCTTTCTGCACGACTAAATCAGGGTTCACCACTGCTACGTATTCGGTCGAAACCAGCGGCGCAGCCGCGTTTACGCCGTTTCCAAATCCCAGGTTCTCCCCGGGTTCGACAATCGTTACGCCTTCACTCGACAAAACTCCAAGAGGATGTCCAGGCGAATTATCCACAATGTAGACGTGCCCAACACTTGGGTCGGCACGAATCGACTCGAGACATCGAGGCAAAACATCACCGGTGCGGTACGCAACTATGATTACATCAATCAAAATCAATCCCTCCTGCAGGACGCGGCCTTCTCCTAACATGTGGTCAGCACGCTTCGACTTTCAGAGCCTCCAGTAGCTCTTCAGCCTTTCCCTTCCAAGTGTGTTCCAACGGGAAATTCTCGGGCAGACGAGTGACTCTTTCTGGACCCGCCGTAAATTGTGATATCCACGATGCTTGACTACTGGCTTCAATTACATGAACGGACGAGAGACCTCTGGTGCCGGCTCCAGCGATGGGCGTCGTCAACACAGGAAGTCCACTTGCGCGGTATTCGTAGGTTTTAATAACGTCGCCACCAACCTCGAATTCACCGACCCTGTGCGGGACCCAGCCGATATCGAACGACTGCAAGAGAACTGGAACATCGGTGTAATGTATATCGCCGAGAAGTTTGATGTTCGGAACTCGCTGCAATGGACGGCGGTACTGCTCGTCCAAGATAGGACCCGCGAAAACGAAGTCAACCTCGGGCAAAGCAGCCGCTACGGCTAACACGAGATCAAGGTCCACTCGATTCCCAATCTTGCCTACGTAGCCCACGGTAATCGGACCCGATGCTAACGATTGATTGGAGAACCGATCCGGATCGCACCCATTCGTAATTAACTTGACATCATTACGTCCAAACCGCCTGGCCAGCGTTGCCGTTCCCTCTGAATTCGCCGTGACGACATCTGCAACACCGAATAATCGGGCGTACGCCACTTCAAGCTGATCCTTGATGGACGAAAAGGCATAATGGATTGACCAATCATCCAACAGGTCAACCACAATCCTTCTATCACCATTGAAAAGTCTGTCCGCAGCATTAGACATCGCAACTAACGGATTCCAGATTATCGCTGGTGTGGACTCCGGAGTTTCAACCAGGTTATACGACCGCCGGGATTGTATCCACCATTTACGCCTATCCCAAGGTCTCGGGATACGCCACGAATATGAGTCGTATGAAGTAGTGTTGAAAGCAGGACTGAACTTCTCACTTCGCGCAGTGAATGGCCGTAGGTAATGAGGCTCCGGCCGCGAACAAACCGCAACGGATCCATGCTCCGACGTGAGACGCCCAAACCACTCGATAAGATGGCCATCGCGCGTACGGTAGCCTTCCGAAAGAAGTTTCTGTTGGCCGTGCATCGGGAATGCGAGCACGCTGATATCGTTACTCAACGAGAACCCTCTCGGATGGAACGGAGTTTCTCCGTTTAGACGAATGAACAAAAAACCATGCGAACAGAAAAACGAGCCACGCAATGTATGACGCAAAAGTGAGTATTGCGGACGCCATCGTCCCAAAATTCGGCGTCAGGATTACGTTTCCTACCACATTGACCGCGGCAATAGCATAGATCACGACTGTTGGAACCGAGTAGCTCTTCAGAGCGAGCATCGACAGATAGTATGGGGCGCTGATAAACATAATCGCGAGTGACAAAGATACGATTGTGGACATTATAATGCTTGGCTCGTAGCGCCCGCCGGAGATAATGCGGCAAAGGAAGACCGATACTGGTGCCAGCACCAGCGCCAGGCCCAAGCTGGCGGCGCCTAAACCGATGCTGCTTTTCTTTGCACTGCCAGAAAACGCCTCACCGACATGTTTGGCCGTGTACGCATTTTGGAGCGCGCGGAAGACGCGGTCAAGTAGGCCATATACCAAAGCGTAGCTACCCAACAGCACGAGATCAGAGGTTCTCTCCAGAATGATCTTGTCGGCGCTCGCAAGAAGCCAGACCCCGAGCGAAATGGCGCTAACCGGTCCCGAGGACACCGAGCTTCCTACCGCCTGCTTCCAGCGGAATTTCGTTGCAACTACGCACATGCCTGCCATGTTCCCGACAAGGATCGAGACCACCGCCGCGTCAAAAGTGGGTTCATGGAAACACGCGAACAGGCCAATCAATACAACCGGCAGAATCGAGCGGAGGGAAAAAATAATGAAGAATGACCCAAATCGTCTCCCTCCAACTTCATGCGAGATCGCCGCCTCGCACGCAACGAAAGAAAGCAACGTTGCGGCAACACACACGCTACGAATCGGGTCACCACTGACGTCGAGAAAGAGTACGCCACATATGAGCATGCCAATCGTCAGCCGCACGAGTTCGCGATTAGTAAAAGCGAATGTGCCAGCGCCATTCGCAGCGTCATGAGATATGCGTAGACCGACTCCCACACCTAAGGCTGCGTTTGCAATTGCCCAAATGGCCGTGGCAACAATATACTGCGCATAGTCACCCACGGGAAGAAGGCGCGTCAGAAGGACTAAAAGCGAAATCGCGCTCAGGCCACCGACTATCTGACACAGTACGGTCTTGTGCGTCGCTAACCTTAGTAGTCGTATGACCGTGGATTGCAGGCCCGATCTCGAATCAACTGTCTTTGTTGTTGCCACGGCAATCATTCCCCAACGGCTATTTTTCGGGTGCTTCCGCGCACAAAGCCGGGCGGGAGACCAATCACCGCCGTGTTGATGTCGGCACCACTCGGGATCTGCTTTCTTTTACGAGGTAAGGAGCCCATCGCTCCGCGTGTGAGGCCAGAGTCAGTATGCGCCATCACCGGCAACCACCGCCTTGAGCGTCTTGCCGATGATCAACACGTCCCCAGTCATCGACCAGTTCTCGACATACGAAAGGTCCAGCCGCACGGTCTCTTCCCACGACAGGTCCGACCGACCACTCACCTGCCACAACCCTGTGATTCCGGGTTTAACCAGTAGCCGGCGCCGAACCGTTCCGTCGTATGCCTCCACCTCTCGGCGGAGGGGTGGACGGGGGCCTACCACACTCATTTCACGGCGTAGAACGTTGATGAATTGCGGAAGTTCATCAATGCTGAACTTTCGCATGATCCGACCGACCTTAGTGACCCTCGGATCCTCGCGCATCTTGAAGAGAACGCCGGCGCCCTCGTTCGACTTCATCAGTGAAGCAACCTGTTTGTCGGCGTCCACCACCATGCTTCGGAACTTGAACATCGGGAACGGTCTACCGTCCAACCCCATTCGCTCAGACTTGTAGAACACGGGACCCTTGCTCGTCAGTTTGATCGCAACCGCAACGGCGAGCATCAGCGGGCTGATGGCGATCAGCGCCAAGATCGCGAAGACAAAGTCGAATCCGGTCTTCATGAACTTCTGGGCGCCGTGGTACTGAGGCTTCTCCACATGTATCAGGGGAAGGCCGGCCACCGGCCGCATCGACAGACGCGGACCGGCAACATCCATCATCCCGGGGGCCACCACCAAATCGACATGGTGAGGCTCCAGCGCCCAGGCCAGCGCGCGCATCCCATCATGACCAAGATGTTCGGTGGCCGTCACTGCCACGGTGTCCGCGCCGCAGAGCTTCAGTGCGCTCAATACGTGCCGTTCGTCCCCGAGCACCGGGATTTCCCGTTCACCGACCACAATGCTCTGCCCACACTCGACCCCACGGCCGGGCGTGCAGACACCTACAACACGGTATCCATCGGCGGTACCACGCGAGAACGACTCCGCGAGGCTTCGAACCGCTCGCTCGCCGCCAACCACCAGCACGGAGGTTTGAAACTCGCCCTGCGCCCGCTTGCGCGCGATTACACGTCGCCAGCACCACCGGCTGATGACAAGCGCCGCCAATCCGACCGGAAAGGCGATGGCGAGGTACAGACGCGCCAAGTCGACTCGGAACAGGAGGGACACGATCGCGATCAAACCGAAGAGACGAATCGTCGAGGAGAAAATTCGTCGGTACTCTTCCGGGCCACTCCCGATCACACGAATTGTGCGGGTCCGGAAGATCACCAAGGTGGCGAGCCACATGATGATCAGTGCCGCGGAGATGAACGAGTAGCTGAGATCCGGGATCGAGCTCGACGACGCCAGAACCTCACGGTCTCCGAACCGAACCCACTGCGCAATCGCGACGGCCGCGATCACGATCAGGGTGTCCGAAATCCTCAGTCGTCGAATGTATGCTGCCTGCCAGTCCCTGCGACTGCCGAACCTTCCGGCCCCTGGCACAGTCGCCGAACCCTCCACACCCACTGCGGGGCTGAGGGGCACATTGAATGCCGTAACCATCACACACCTTCCACCTGAAGCCGTTACGCGCGTTGGCAGCCCGTATGACTTGTGATGTGTGACGGAAAAAGAGAAACCGTCCCCCCGGATTGCTGCCGTCTAAATGATCGCACCCAAGGGCCGTCCGTTACCTATCGAGCGCGGACTGCACCCAGATCGGCCCGGCAGTGCAATCCGGCAGAAAAGTGCTGGTCAACTCGATTTGGTTATCGCGTGCCGCGTCAGAACCGCGCTGCATCGGCCTGGATTGTGAGGCGAATCACAAGCGGCAAGGGAACTTTCGTGCTCGCTACGTTCCGCCTACTCGCGAGTAAGGGTCTAAAGGCCCTTGACTCCAGACATATTGAGCGATTCTGGACCATCGTCCAAGAACGTGGAAGAGATACCCGTCGACGGAGCACGGCACATGTAGCCGGGATTGAGCTTAGTCCGCCCTTCCTTTGTACACGCGGACAATGGAACACAGCAGCGCTTGCGGACGGTGAACGGGATGCGGCCGCCAATCCGGCGTCTATGTCTGTGTTTTCGCGTCTCAGATAGTTCACGGCCGCGTTGAGCGTTCGAAACCGTATCCGTCTTCACGTTCTGCGACCGTCAACAGGTTCTCATTTTGTTTTGCGATCGACGAGGAACAGAAGCGGCAGATTGGATCGAGCGGACTGGCGCGCCACCCGTGGGTTACGGCCGGCCTCGCTCGAGGCCAGCGGAGCCCTGAGGACGACCGGGTGTCGACGTCGCAGACAGCCGGGTACAGGCTCCGCCCGTCCGTCGAGTTAGAGTTTCCACAGGATATGCACAGGCGCGAGGTCTTTAACAAGCATCCAACCCCGGGCATACTCGAAGGGTGTGGTGGTGGATTGTAGGGGCTGCGGTGCTGCTGTGGGTGGTTTTGTCGGTACCGCTCGCGATAATGCTCGGCCGAGCGGCCCGGCTAAAGGATGTGCGGGAGCAGCCGGCCCCGCTGAAGGATGACCACCAACACGATCCGCCAGACCAGACGGTGGCATGAGGCCACGTGCTTCTCACGAGCCAGGCCGGTCAAGCTGGGAACACCCGTCGTTGGGTTTCTAAGCCCCTTCGTGACGGGCGAGCGGGCCGTCACGAAGGGGTTGGTCGATGCGCGCTCGCGCGCGAGCGGTGAGCTCCCAGATGCGGCTGGTCTCATGGACGCCGACACAGGGAACGCCGGCGTCTTGCGCACGTTGCATCATCGCGGAATCCTTCGCAGGCCCGACACCATCCATGACGTCGACCGTCGCGATTACACAGAGGACGTCACCGTTGAGTTCCCGTATCGGTTTCAAACCGTGGGCCGTAACCCACTGCCGTAGCTTCGCCCACTGGGTAACTTCGAGATAACTTGTCGGGTTACCGACGAACAGAACAAGACGGGATCGTCGAGCCCGTGCCACCTCTATCCGGGAAACAGTAGTCATGGTGAGGTTCCTTTCGACGAGCAAGCTCCACGGCGCAGCAGAGGGCTGGGTATGCCGCCAACACATACGTCGTCGTTGACGGCGTGCGTTAACCGGAATCAAGCCCCATGCTGGAGTGCACGGCTTGTCGTCGAATCAACCGACGACCACCATGCCACTCGATCGTCTCGGGGCAACTCACGCTCATCCTTCAGTCGCGCCGCCGAACCGAACAGAACGGCAAGCGGTATCGCCCCGAGTCCCCATATCACGACTATTCCTATGACCCACCACATGCCGTCCAGTATGCCGATAAACATACGTCCGGTCTGTTTATTTGCCAAAACGAGACTTACTACCTAGTTAGGTCTCATTTTGTTACAAACCGCGAGTAGTGGTGTCATACGAAAATTGACGGAGCCGAACGAAGGGTGCTCTCTGCAGGCCGGTGGCACGATCAACTTCGTGAGCGAAAATCGTCCTGACAGAACTGCTCCGAATCGGACCCGACTACAGCGGGTACGGATCGCGTGGCGGAACAACCTCGACTCCAGCGAGCAGTCCGCCGTCGTGGCGTGGACCGCGTTCACCCTGACCTTCGGTGGGGTACGTGCGTTGACCCATTGGATCAAGGACGGGCATGGGCCCAGCAGCGGCGGGATGACACTCGGTGGCCGCCATTTTCACCATTACAACCTCGGGATCTGCGCACTGGCGGGTGTGGGGGCCGTCGCGGTACGCGGCTCCGAGAAGCAGCGACGGCATCCGACCGTTCCCCTGTCGTACGGCGCCGGACTCGCGCTCATTGTCGACGAACTGGCATTGCTACTCGATTTGGAAGACGTGTACTGGGCCAAGGAGGGACGTACCAGTGTCGACGCGGCAGTGATCATCATCGGGCTAGACGGGCTGATGACGGCAGGCCTGGAGTTCTGGCCCGCAGCTCAGCGCGCGATAACTAGCCGCAACCCGCGTGCCGCCAGAAAGCCCGAACTGGGGCTCACACCGTGAGCCCCAGTTCAGAAGAGTCCGACTTATTCGCCGCTGGATCCAACCTCTGACCCGAAAGTGAGGAACTGCGAGATGAAGGCGATCAATTCCGTGAGGCTGCCGAAAGCTGAAGACATTTGCGCTCCTGTCGAGGCGGTTGGCGGGGAACTCTCGATCTGCACCCTGTCGGGCACTCGTTCTTTCTACACGACCAGCCGAACATCGCAACCGCAACGGCCAAGTGCCGCAGTAGAACACGTGGCATTTCATCAGACCCCGGGGACCTTCGACACCGAAATTGGTCTGTGAATACGTGCCGGTGAACGGAGAAACTGCCGGAAAGGTAGTCAGATTCGGCTTCGGCGGGCCGCAATCCTGATTGGGCGGCGGACAAAGAGTCATTATTTAGACCTTCGGTATTTTCTTGCATACGAGGTATCGACCGACGGCTCGAGCCGGGATTCGCCGCTAGCTACGGGAACTACCTGCCGGAAGGCCGCGGTCGACCTGGCAGTAATCACACATGTGGCAGATCGGACGTTTCACTACATGAGCAACTCGGTGACGGGTAGGTGTCGATCGCGAACACTTGATCGATATCGGAGTCTTTAGATGTCAACGAGCCTCTCGATCCCGTTCCCGGAGCGTCAATCCGATGTCTGAACTTCCGTGTAGCATTCGCCGCGCACTTTGAACGATTCTATGCACGGCGAGCATTGGCCCGTAACCTGTCACCGAGCCAGCGTCACCCTGTGGTCAAATTGGTGACGCCCGTCGACCGGTCCGGTGCAGGTGCCATCCGCAAGACGCAACGACTACAGCGGCAAGCCAGAGGCTGGCCGTGACACCACGATTGCGGACCGTCTTCCCGGAGAGCAAACGGCGCGACGATGTCCAACTCATTCAGGCGTGAAGGGTGCGGTCGCTTTCGATATGACCGGGGCTCCGATCCGGTCTATCCGATACGCGGATCCGCTCGGTGACAACCTCGACTCCAGATTGTTCCGTGGTCCATACAGGACGAAAGCCCCTACTCTGCGAAGCTCGGACTTCCGTCGTGCGGGGCACTGTGTGGGTTTATGGGCGGGTGAATACCTCACCTGCCCCAACCGGAGTCTCCCCAGGCTGCGGGTTCCGCGGACGGCGTGTCGGTGTCCATGATTTCAACCGGAGCGCGGGTTGCTCGATTAACTTGCAGCTCGCGTACGCAACGACAACAGAGGACAGCGCGGCTATGAACGCGAAGAACCACGGTCCGCCATATCGCAGCCCAGCGAAGACCAAGAGCTGTTGGATGGGAAATGCGTAGAGGTAGACGCCGTAAGAAATATCGTTGACCGATCCGACCGAGTCGAGCGGCAGCACGTCGCCGAGCCAGATGCAGAGGTAAGCGAGCGGGAGCGCCGAGAGAATCTCAGTCACTCCCAACCAGGCAAACACAACCATCGCGACCGCAGAGGCTGCCGCGAGAATCCACGTCAGTGGCAGCCGGTCCGACAAAGCCCACAGCACGGCACCGCCGAAGAAGAACAATCCGAACGTCAGGAAGCGCGAGATGTAGTAGCTGTCGATCTCCAGAGGCCCGTACTGGTAGATGATGTTCAGGATCAGTAGTGCCACCGCGGTGACATACAGGGGCACCTTCGTCTTCCGTAGCCCTGCTGTGACACCCAGCACCGCGACGATGACGTAGCAGGCGAACTCGAAGGGCAGCGACCACAACGACCCGTTCCACTCGCCAGCATGCGGGAACCCGTCGATGGTTGTTCCCGCAACGTCCGCCTGCCCCCGGAAGAGCGTGGCGTTCTTAACGATGTACGCCAACCCACCGTCCGTGCGGGTGTAGACGCCGAGCCCCCCGTGGCCACTCACGTACCAAACCGCTGGTGCGGCGACCAAGCCCACGAGGGCAATGCAAACCCAATACGCCGGGTAGATCCGAAGCACTCTTCGCCATAGGTATCGCAGCGTGGAATCGTCATTCATGCGACTGGCCGTGATGAGGTATCCAGAGATCGCGAAGAACCCTGCGACAGAACAATGGCCAAGTGTCATGTCGCCGAGCATCGGCTCAGGTCCGGCGCCAGTCAGCGGCCAGGTGTGCGAGACGATCACGGCAAGCGCGAACACCAGTCGAATGAAGTTCAAGCTGTTTTTTCGTCGATTGAACGACGTGCTGATCGATCCCATGCGATTCCCCTCCGGTCCCGAGGGAGAATACAGGCCGCTTCACCACTTGCGACTCGGACGAAACGATGCGTCATTCGGGCGACCGATTTGCGCAGACCGGGCGGTACGGGATGATGCTTCACATGCCCGGAATTCTCAAAAAGTTTCTTGCTGCGCTGACCACCCCCGACGATCAGTACGAGCGGGTCACCGAAGATGTGCAACACCAGTGCCAATACGCCGACCTCGACGGGGAGCAATGCCCGATCGTCGTGCCCGCGCACCAGGGCTATCGGCCACCCGGGGCGGTGTTCTGCAGCAACGAGCACGCCCGGCTGGCTCAAGAAGACGCTCCTATGTGAGTGAGTGTTAATCCCCTTCGGCAGGAAGATCTCGCATGGGCAGCCAAACTCTGGCGTTGCTGAACTCGACTACCGGCGCATTCGTCATCCTCGGTGCGCTCGCGATCCTGGTGTGGTTCGTTGCGCCGTGGCCGGCTACGGCGTTACCGCGTCCGCTGATTCTGTTCTTGACCGTGTTCACCTTCAGCTCGATCGTCCCGGGCAGCATCGGCCTGTATCTTCAGATCGTCGGGCTGGTAATCGGCTACATCATGTGGCTGCTGACACCGAAGGATGAACGCCGGGCCGGGATCGTGGTGCTCGCGTGCGGACTGGTCACCGCCTACTGGGCTCTGCTCATCTTCCATCCGAACATTCCGAGCTTTGATGTCGGCATGCTGGGCTTCCGGAAAACGGTGCTCGCGCTGGGCGGGATCGTCCTGGGCTGCGCTATCAAGCCCGCGCTGGTGCCAAAGGTGGAAGTCCTCGTCGTGAGGCTCGTGGCATTGGCTGCTGCAATCTCTCTCGTCGGGTACTTCTTCATCCCGGAGATCGCCGAGCTGGTGCCGAGGGCGGCGGACAAGTACACCGCTCTGTACCGCGGTGAGGAACGGCTACAGGGATTATTCTCCGGGCCGTTCCACGTGGCCGCCGCTGGCATCCTGCTGATCGGGTGGGCGCTGATCCGCCGCAAGCAGCATCCAAGGACAGCGCTCCTGGCCCTGGCCATCGGCGTCCTCGCAACGTATTTCACCTATGTGCGCAGCGCGTACGTGGCGATCGCGCTGGTACTCGCTGTTGCGGTCTTCGCATCAGCGTCGGGCGCAGTGCGAACCAAGCGGCTGTATCTCCTGGCGGTGGGTTGTGTCTCGGCGTTCGCGGTGATGACCTACAGCAGCGGGAATTTGACCACGACCGTCGACTCCATCTCGGGATACTCCACCGACGGTCGGTTCCAGAACCGCATCCCGGAATGGCTGGAGGGTCGAGATCTGGTGTTGTCGTCGCCGTTCTACGGCTGGGGATCCGGGTCAGCGGGTGACACCCTGGGCAGCTTTTTCGGGATCTCCGCACAGCACGTCACCCCGCACAACCTGCTGTTGAAGTTCGCTGTCGAGGGAGGTCTGATCGGTCTCGGTCTGGTCCTATTCCTGGCAGTCGCAGTGCTGCGGCGGCTCACGTTGAAGGACGCGCAGGGGCAGGTCGCCGTCGTTTCCGCGGTGGGCCTGCTGGCGATGGGGATTACCGGGTCGGTCATAGATACCCTGCCGATCTCCTACCTGGCATTGCTCCTGGTCGGGCTGGGGGTGGCAACCCGTGCCACCGAGAAGGCGAGGGCACCCGAACAAATCCGAGTGCCCTCGCAGGTGAGCTAAGCGGCCCGAGCGAAGTCGTCCCACCGGGACGCCAGTCCCCTGTTGCGCCTAGGATTTCGGCCAGCGTTGCCGTCTCGTTGAACGTGGCATCGGTGACCCCAACGACCTCGACACCATCGGCGTAGCCGATCAGCAGCGGCCCGTCCGCGACGATCTTGAGGCGGGCACCTGCCACCGGGGTGGTAGCTGTCTGCGTGCCCACGGCGGTGGCCGTGCCAGCCTGGAGGCGGTAGAAGCGGTAACCGGCGGTCGAACCGCTCACCCGGGTGGTCAACCAGAAGTAGCTACTCGCATCCGAACCACGGACGATTAGCCCACCTTGCGCTGTCGCCGCCGTGGAACCAACCGCGGCGAGGGTCGCCCCGATCGTCTCGTCGGATGCGCTGGTCTCCACGAGCAACGGTGACGTTCCGGTGAGGGCGGATGCCGGCAGCTGGTTAGAGGCGATGGCCCAGTTCCCGGAGATGTCCGCCCACGCCCGGTTGCCGACACTGGTGAAGCCGGGTGCCCCGTTGGCGCGGTTAAAGTCGTCGGCCACCAGCTCGACGGACTGCGGCGGGAACCACGCCAGCTCATCGAGCTTGGACTTGATCAGCGTGCGGACCACATCGTTGCCGGCACCGTTCAGGTGCAGGTCGTCGGATGAGAGGTTGGGCGGCTTGTTGCCGATCGCCTGCTGAGCAAGGTCCGTCGACGTTGGTGTGATTCCGGAATTGACCCACACCTGCGCCGAGGTGAGGTATGCCCCGACGTCGAGGAACCGGCCGCCGTACCGGTGCGAGAAGTGGTCGTTGAGGAGCCGCACGTTGTCGCGGACCGCCGACACCACGGGGGTGTTCGTATCCACGAAGTGACCCAGCACGAGGATTGGGCGGGACAACGGGCCGAGGTAGTCGTGCGCGGCGTCCGCGATCTCGATGACCTCATCCATGCTCAGCGCGCCAGTCTGTCCGGTGGCGTCGTTCTTGCCGAGGTTGATGACGCAGACACCCTGGCGGTAGTCGCGGTCGAACACGGGCAGCGCGGGTGTGAGCGCGGGGACTGCGGTGGCGGAACCGGCAACGGTGCGCGTGAACGTCACCGGAGCGGACCCACCGCTCGCCTTCGCGAGTGTGCCCTCGATTCCGTTGACCGTGCAGAGGAACGAGAATGCACCGTTCGCTGCGGCCGGGAGATTCGGGCAGGTGACGGTGACCGGCGTGGTGCCGGCGGCGATGGTGAAGGCGTTGAGTTGTGCGGGCCGCGATCCGATGCGGGCGGCGATGTGCTGGATCAGCTGGCCGGACCCGCCGCCCTGTCAGAAGAATGCGCCGTATGCCGACGCCACTGCGCCCAGTCGGGAGTGCAGGCCGTTCATGGTGGATGAGCCGAACCCTGCCATCGCTGTGTAGTCCGCTGCGGCGTCACGGGCGTCGCCACCGGAAATGTGAACCCACTGGGGCCCGTCTTCGGTCGAGGTGAAAACGATTCCCTCACCGGCGACCGTGGGTCCAGCGGTGATCGTCAGCCCGTCAGTGATCTGATTGCGTCGGCCGCTGCGCGCATCGGTGGCCCACACGTTCCCGTCGACCAGCTCGGCCACGATCGAGCGGACCAGCGGGATCTCACGGATCACCGAGACGGGTGCGTACTTCCGCTTGGCGTCGGCCTTGGCCATGCCGAGGGTTACGGGATCTATCAGACGGCCTCGATTCCGGTCAGGTTTCCATCGGTCTACGTGTACGTACGGGTCACGCCAGCTCGGGTGTCCGTGGCCACGGTGCCGTGCGGGTTGTACGTGTACGACGTGGTGACCCCGTTCTCCGTCACCGTTGCGACCGAATCATCAGGGTTGTACGTGATCCCGGTGTCCGCGAAAGCCGGGGCATAATTTGGATTAGGTGCCGTTCCGGTCTGCGAGGAGCCGACGTCCGGTGACGGCCTCGAGACCGAACCACCCGACGGCAAGGTCGCCTGACGAACGTCCCTGCCGACCGGGTAGTCCGCGGTTAGGCTGACGACAGCAACCGCGTTCCCGGCTGGAAGGCAGAGACGATGCATGTAACTCCGCTTGCCTGGGGCCTGACGATCGTCGTGATCGTCGCTCTGCTCGCGTTCGACTACTTCTTCCACGTCCGCCATGCCCACGTTCCGACCCTCCGGGAAGCGGCGATCTGGTCGTCGATCTACGTGGGCCTCGCGCTCCTGTTCGGCGTGGTTGTCCTGATCTTCGGTGGCGCCACCATGGGGTCGGAGTACTTCGCCGGTTACGTGACGGAGAAGGCGCTTTCCGTCGACAACCTGTTCGTCTTCCTCATCATCATGTCCAGCTTCCGGGTGCCACGAGAAGACCAGCAGAAGGTGCTGCTGTTCGGCATCGTGTTCTCGATCTTCGCTCGCACCGCGTTCATATTCCTCGGTGCCGCGCTGATCAACTCATTCGCCTGGGTGTTCTACTTCTTCGGCCTCATCCTGCTCATCACCGCCGGCAACATGCTTCGCCCCGAGTCCGAAGAGTCCCACTCGGCCGACAACTTCATCATCCGGATCGCGAAGAAGTTCATGCACACCACCGAGCACTACGACGGCGACAAGCTGTTCACCATCGAGAACGGCAAGCGGGCCATGACGCCGATGCTGTTGGTGATGGTCGCCATCGGTGGCACCGATATCTTGTTCGCCCTCGACTCCATCCCAGCGATCTTCGGCCTCACCCAGAACGTCTATATCGTCTTCACGGCCACCGTGTTCTCCCTGATGGGTCTTCGGCAGCTGTACTTCCTGCTCGACGGGCTGCTGGACCGTCTCATCTACCTCTCGTTCGGGCTTGCGGCAATCCTGGGCTTCATCGGCGTCAAGCTGATCCTGCACGCGCTGCACGAGAACAACCTGCCGTTCGTCAACGACGGCGAGCCCGTCGACGTGGTGGAAGTGAGCACCACGGTGTCCCTCGGTGTGATCATCGGGGTCCTGGTCATTACCGTCATCGCCTCCCTGTCGAGTCAAAAGGGCAGGGCCCAGTCGGCGATCGCGGGCGCCCGCCGCCATGCGACGAACTACGTCGATCTCGACTACACGGCAGATGCCGACGAGCGCGAACGGATCTACAGCAAGCTGGTCAAGGAGGAGCAGCAGCTCAAGAGCCTCGACCCCAAGTTCAAGAAGATGGTGCGCGAGGAGACCGCGCTGATGGAGCTCATCAAACGCGCCCACGCGGACCACGACGCGTTCCTCAACCGCTGAGAATCCCCCACTGCCGCGAAGCCTCCTCCGCCGGCGGCTCTGAGAAAGCCCGCACACAGGCGGCAGCGCCCGCCGTTAGTGGGCGGGCGCTGTCTCCGGATTTCCTTTCGTACGTAGTCGACCAGTTACTTCATGCGGTCTCCGCGGTCTTCGCGCATCCCCATCGCTGTGACACCGAGACCGAGCAGGCACACGATGGCGCCACCGATCACGTTCGACCAGATCATGCCTGTGGTCGTGCTGACGTCGGCCACCAGCCACGGGCTGACGATCATCCACAGACCCAGCAACGGCGCGACGAAGGTCATCCCGTGGGTGCGGCCGTAAGCCGATGTGAATCCCACCGCGAGCAGGGCAACAGCGATGCCCGCGATCAGGTTGCACATCGCCAGCCCCATTTGATCGCCGAAGCCCACGATCCACGGCGACGCCGCCACATACAGCGCCGCAATGAACATCAGACCCTCGGCCACCTGCGTGACGGGCCTCTCCGCGACTCTGTCGTAGCGATCGCGCAATGCAGCAATGTCGGGGTGTCTCTCGATCGACATTCCGGATGTCGTCGACATGACTCATTCACCTCCAAGAACGAAACGGTTCCCCACCGTGGGAGTGCCCGCGCCGAAACCTTCCAAAACCGCCGTGAACAGGAAATACACCCGGTTTCACGCACCTTCCCGCGGCATCCCGTTCGAGAGTGACATACGGGCTCGCACCCGGGCCGTCGTATGCCAGATCGTGGTGGTGTCGTGGACGCTGATGCAGGGCACAGCGTTGTCCCGGGCCTGCCGCACGACGAGCGACTCCGCCGACGAGCACCGGCCGTCGAGCACGTCCTCGGTCACGATTACGCAGAGCACGTCGTCGCCGAAAGACCGGATCGGTTCGAGTCCCTGAAGAACGACCCACTGCCGGACCATCGCCCACTGCGACACGTCCGAATGTCGAGTGGGATTGCCGACGAACAGCACGCGCCGCGATCGACGGCACCGCGCCGCCCGGATGTCGGAAATGGGTGCCATGACGGGTGTTCCTGTCCACGAGGATGAGTGATCCGATGCGCGCTAGCGCATGGCACAACTCTCCCGCCGTTGCCGGTCGGAGTCTGTCCACCGATCGGGCGCCATTCGGGTGGAACTTTCTGTCCCCCGATCGGCCGACCCGAGGTGGGCGCGAAGGTACGTTCGAGCGCACATCGGCGCGTCGCATGATCACGGTTCCGCCACGAGCAATGAGCAGTACGCGCACCTACCTGAGTGGTATCGCTGGCGATACTATCGGGGTCGAAACAAGCGAAGTTGATCGCGAGGATGAGGTCCGCAGAGCGTGACGTATACCGAGCTGTTCAACTTCTGCTGCGACACCGGCTTATCAGGTCGGCCAGGTCGTCACCGCATACGACAAGCTCACGAAGGAGGCCGAGAATGCCTGACGCATCGCACTACACCTATCGGGTGACCTGGTCGGAGGACGACGGCGAATTCGTCGGGGCCGTCGTCGAATTCCCGTCGTTGTCCTGGCTGGCGGAAACACAGGCCGAAGCACTCGACGGTGTCATCGGCGTCGTCCGTGAAGTGCTCGAGGACATGACGCTGACCGGCGAGCAACCACCAGTCCCGATTGCGGATCGGCCCTACAGCGGCAAGTTCATGGTCCGCACGTCCCCGCAGGTGCACCGGACCCTGGCGATCGAAGCCGAGGAGCAGGGTGTCTCACTCAACATGCTGGTCAATCAGAAGATCACGACTCCGGCTGCGCCTCGGCCAGCAGCTGCCGGTGCCGCTTAGGGAAGACCTGGAGGCAAAGTAGGGCTGCCAGGGCTCTCTGGTGCGGAAGACGACGTCAACGGTTCGTAAAGACTCTGACGCACCCTTCCCAGACACGGCATGATTCATGCGTATCCGTGGGAAGGGTGCGTCGTCGAAGAGGCGCCTCAGTTACCGCCCTCGGCAGGCGGGTCTTCACCCTCGACCGGAGGATCCTCGCCCTCCACCGGCGGGTCCTCACCCTCGACCGGAGGATCTTCACCCTCCACCGGCGGGTCCTCACCCTCGACCGGCGGCGGATCCTCGCCCTCCGCGGGCGGCGGCACCACCGGCGGCGGCACGACGGGCGGTGGCGGGATCACCGGCGCCGGCGGCGGCGCGACGACTGCGGGCGGTGGATTCACGGGCGCCGGCTGACCGGCGGCGGGGGCTTGCCCGCCACCGCCGCCCGACCCTGCGCCAGGCGCACCGCCGCCACCGTCGTTCGACCCGGGCGGCACGGCGGGCGGGACCGACTCCGAGGTCTTCGTCGTCGAGGTGGCCGAGGTCGTCGTGGCCTTGGTGGTGGAACTGGAGGTTTCGGAGGTCGGTGTCGGTTCGGTGTCGGATCCGCACGCCGACAAGGTGAGGAGTGCGCAACTTGCCGCGGTTACCACCAAGCGTTTCAAGGACAACTCCTTCGTTTGCACATCTATTTACCGGTCACGGCGGAACCTACAGTCCGAACGGTATGGTTTGTCCGGTTTCGGCCGAAATCGAGACCGACCCGATTCCGATCCGCCGACACCCGCGCGCGCCTCGGCGAAACCACCGACGACGGCGGTACCGTCGAGAAGGTGATGGGACTGCCTGATGCGATCTCGGCCTGCTTGTTCGATCTCGACGGCGTGCTGACCGGCACGGCGGTGCTGCACCGCAAAGCCTGGAAACGCACGTTCGACGAGTTTCTGAAGCATCGCGAGGGCCCGAATTTCCGGCCGTTCACCGACCAGGACTACTACGACTATGTCGACGGCCGGCCCCGCGCCGACGGGGTGCGCACCTTCCTCGCCTCCCGCGCGATCACGCTGCCGGAGGGACTCCCCGACGATCCGGCGGGCGCCGAGACGGTGAACGGTGTCGGCAACACCAAGAACGTCCGCCTTCTGCGGGTGATCGACGAGGAGGGGGTCAGCCCCTACCCCGGTTCGGTGCGATACATCAAGTCCGCGTACGACGCCGGCTTGAAGATCGCGGTGGTCACGTCGTCGGCGAACGGAAAGCAAGTCCTCGACGCCGCCGATCTCAGCCGATATGTGCACGTGCGCATCGACGGCGTGGTGATCCGCGATCAGGAACTCCGCGGCAAGCCTGCACCGGATTCCTTCCTCGCCGCAGCGCGCGCCCTCAACGTGCATCCCGATCAGGCGGCCGTGTTCGAGGACGCCCTGTCCGGGGTGGAAGCGGGACGCGCCGGTGAGTTCGGATTCGTTGTCGGCGTGAACCGCAACGATCAAGCCGAAGCCCTCCGCGAGCACGGCGCCGACGTAGTGGTCAACGACCTGGCCGAACTGCTGGAAAGGTGAGCATGGCAGACGACAAGGGCTACGAGATCTCGCCGTGGCAGCTGCGCTGGCGCGGACTGGACCTGCAGGCACTCCACGCCACCGAGTCGACCTTCGCTCTCTCCAACGGACACATCGGTATTCGGGGCACCTTCGAGGAGGGTGAACCACGAGGCCTGCCCGGCACCTACCTGAACGGTTTCTACGAGCAACGCCCGCTGCCCTACGCCGAGGCCGGTTACGGCTATCCCGAAGACGGCCAGACGGTAGTCAACGTCACCGACGGCAGCATCATCCGGTTGCTGGTACAGGACGAACCACTGGACATGCGGTACGGCCGTGCCACACACCACGAGCGGGTGCTCGACTTCCGGTCCGGCACACTGCGCCGCACCACCGAATGGACCTCCCCGACCGGCCGACGAGTGCGTATCCATTCGGAGCGGCTGGTGTCGTTCACCTCCCGTGCGATCGCCGCCATCCACTACGAGGTGGAACCACTCGACGGGGACATCGAACTCGTCATGCAATCGGACCTCCTGGCGAACGAGCCGATCCCGGCCCGGACGGACGACCCGAGAGTCGCCGCAGCCCTGGACAACCCGCTGATCTCCGATTTCGCCGCCGCCCACGACTTCCGAGCCGTACTCGCCCACCACACCCGAAGTTCGGGACTGCGCATGGCCGCAGGCATGGACCACGAGATCGACCTCCCGGCAGGTGCCCGCTGCGGCATCGAGACCGAGAAAGACCTCGCCCGCCTCACCGTCGCCGCCGATGTGCCGAGCGGACAACGACTACGGGTCACCAAGTATCTGGCCTACGGCTGGTCAGCCCGGCGGTCCACACCCGCATTGCGCGGGCAGGTCGAGGGTGCCCTCGCCGGCGCCCTCGAAACCGGGTGGGACGAGCTGCTGCGCCGCCAACGCGAATACCTCGACGACTTCTGGGAAACCGCGGATGTGGAGATCGACGGTGACGCGGAACTCCAGCAGGCGGTGCGCTTCGCCCTCTTCCACGTGCTCCAGGCCGGCGCACGCGGTGAGTCGCGCGCCATTCCGGCGAAGGGCCTGACCGGTCCCGGCTATGACGGGCACGCGTTCTGGGACACCGAGACGTTCGTGCTGCCGCTGCTCACCTACACCGTGCCCGACTCGGCCCGCGACGCCCTGCGCTGGCGCCATTCCACCCTGGACAAGGCGAAGCGGCGGGCCCTGCAACTCGGCCAGGGCGGTGCCGTCTTCCCGTGGCGGTCGATCACCGGCGACGAGTGTTCCGGCTACTGGCCCGCCGGAACCGCAGCGTTCCATGTGGGCGCCGATGTGGCGGTGGCGACGTCGCGGTATCTGGCCGCCACCCACGACGCCGAGTTCGAGGACGAATGCGGGCTCGAACTGCTGGTCGAGACGGCACGGTTGTGGGCCACCCTGGGCCACCACAATTCACGCGGCGAATTCCGCATCGACGGTGTCACCGGGCCCGACGAATACACGGCCATCGCCGACAACAACGTGTTCACCAATCTCATGGCGCAGAAGAACCTGCGCGACGCGGCCACCGCGTGTGAGCGACGACCTGCAAAGGCGCGCGAGCTCGGCGTCGACGACGAGGAAGCGGCACGGTGGCGGGACTCGGCCGAGCACATGCGCATTCCGTACGACGCCGCACTGGGCGTGCATCAGCAGTCCGAGGGCTTCACCCATCACGACGAGTGGGATTTCGAGGGCACTCCGCCCGAGCACTATCCCCTGCTCCTGAACTACCCGTACTTCGACCTGTACCGCAAACAGGTGGTCAAACAGGCAGACCTGGTCCTGGCGATGTATTTGCGGGGTGATGCCTTCACCACCGAGCAGAAGATCGCCAATTTCGCCTACTACGAGGCGCTCACCGTCCGCGACTCGTCCCTGTCGGCGTGCGTCCAGGCGGTGATGGCCGCGGAGGTCGGGCACCTGCAACTCGCCTACGACTACCTGGCCGAGGCCGCACTCACCGATCTCCACGACCTCCACGCCAACGTGGAGAACGGACTCCACATCGCCTCGTTGGCCGGCACCTGGACGGCCTGTGTCGCCGGATTCGGCGGCATGCGGGACCACGACGGTGACGTGACATTCGCACCCCGGCTCCCGCCGCAGTTGACGCGACTATCGTTCCGCATGACCGTGCGCGGCAGCAAAATTCACGTCGACGTCCATCAGCTGGTGGCGACGTACCGGCTGATCTCCGGCGAGCCGCTCGAGTTGGCGCACTACGGAAGCACATTCACGTTGGACGCCTCCCCGGTCACCAAACCGATCCCCGCCGCACCGAGCAGCCCCGCCGTTCGGCAACCGTACGGTCGTGCGCCCGTTCATCGCGGGTAACGGCCCTCGGAGGCTCACACTCCGCCCCGGTGGAACAACGTTCGGCGAGGTGGTGGTTCAGGTTCGGTAGGTCAGGGTATGAGGTCACAGGGTAGCGTCCTGCACGGACGTCCCATTTGTACCGTATGCCCTACCTACTGATTCGTCCTGCACCGAAAGAGTCGCCGATGCCCGTCGCAGTGCCCGCACGACCGCGTGTTGCCCGACTCGTTGCCGTACTGGCCGCGTGCGGACTCGTCCTCCTGCCGATGCCGGTTGCATACGCGCAGGACCCGGTGAACCAGCCGGCACCCGCCGATTCGGTGACCCTCGGTTCCCGCGCACTCGGTTTCGGTGATGTCGTTCCGTTCCAGGGCAATCAGGACGAGGTCACCGTCACGGTGCCCGTCCCACAGGGTCTCACCCCCACGTCACTCGAGGCGGTGGCCGATCTTCCGGGCAACGTGGGACGTGCCTGGATCGACGTCGAATCGGCGGACCGTTCGCTGGCCCGGGTGGATCTTCCCGGTGCTCCCGCTGCCACCGCGCCTATATCGATTCCGCTCACCGGCGCCGAGATCACGGATCAGGCGGTGGCGGTCACCGTGCGCAGCACGCTCATCCCGATCGACAACTTCTGCCCCGAGGCGTGGGCGAGCCGCGGCCTCACCCTGCGGGACGTCACGGTCCGCTACAGCGGCGCACCCGCAGATCCGGCTGTGGTGGCCGACTTCCTGCCGCCGGTTCTGCAGCAGCTCGTCCTCTACATTCCTGGCGACCCCACCGAAACCGAGAGCGCCGCCGCCCTCGACCTCGCCGGGGCGGTGGTCGCGTACTACGGCGCCCAGCCCGTGCGCGTCGACGTCCGAAAACTACCGGAGGGCCTGCCATTGCTGCCTGCCTCCGGCGGCCCGTTCGAGCGGTCGGTGATCATCCGGGAGAGCGGCGAGCCCGCAACAGAATTGGTTCCCCTGCCCGGAGGCGGTTCGGCCTTACGCCTCAACGGAGACAACGCCACCCTGCAGGATCAGGTTCGACTGGTCACCAGCAAGGTCGCTGCGGTGGCCGTCGACGCCCGCGCCATCGCCGGGTCGATGGATCGTCCGCCGATACTTGCTCCCACCTCCACCACCTTGCGGAATCTCGGCCAAACGAACCTCGTCGCCACCTCCAGCGGGCGGGCAGAGGTGGCCGTGGGCGTGGATCAGAGCCGACTCGGCCGGGCGTCGGGATCGTTGCGGGTCAACCTGCAAGGCTCGTACACCCCACTGCCCGAGGACCGAAGCGGGCTCCTCTCGGTGACCGCAGGCGAGTACACGCTCGACAGCTGGGCGGCCGAACCCAGTGGAGTCATCGACCGCTGGATCGACGTCCCCGACGACGCCCTGCGCCGGGTCACCACCCTCACCGTCGTCTTGAACACCACCGGTGCCACCAACCACTGCGGCACAGAGCAACCCGTCACTCTCACCATCGACCCCGACAGCGAGGTCACCAGCGAACCGTCGAAAACGCCGAACCCGACAGGCTTCCAGTCCCTGCCGCAGTCGTTGCTGCCGGGCGTCGACGTCGCAGGCACGGTCGGTGGGTTCGACGACACTGCCCGCGCGGTAGCCGTCGTCACAGGACTGCAGTCGCTGACCACCATCCAACTCGACCCCCACTGGGTGTCCCTGGACGAGGCAATCGAGTCCGGTAAGCCCGCCATACTCATCGCGGCCGACGGCGCTCTGCCCGACAGTGTGCCGCTGCCACTCGAACGCACCGACGACACCACGCTCGAGCTCACGGACCCGTCGACCGACGAATCCGCGGCGGTCACCCTGGGGGCACCGATCGACTTCGCTTCGCTGCAAACATCGTTCGACGGGAAACGGCAACTGGTCGTCGCCGGCTCCACGGGTGTGCCGGGGGAACTCGACCGCACGCTCGAGTGGCTGCGTAGCTCACCTGACCGGTGGGCCGGCCTCGACGGCGACGTCCTGTTCACCGCCGCCGACCGGGAACCCGTCGAACTGGCCGTGCCAGACAGCAGCAGTTCCACCTCTTCGGGGATATCCGCGGCGCTGGTGTGGGTACTTGCGGTAGGCGGCGTGCTGTTTCTGGTAGGCGTCGTGGTCGCCGTGGTGGCGCTCCTGCGGTCACGTCGCTCGCGCACCGCTCCGCGGTGACGACTGCACCATGGTTACTCGACATCCCGCGTTCGACGCATCCTGGCGCCTGGCCGTCCGCTGGATCCTGATCGGAGCGGCCACCGTCCTCGGATTCTGGAAGACCTGGCAAGACGTCTGGTTCAGCGCGGCCGAGGGCACGGCCATCGGTTATGTCTTCGTCGTGCCCTTTCTCTGCATCACCGCGGCCATCGGAATTTCGTTACGACGGAACAAAGAGTTGCCGATCCACGACCGTCAGACCGACAAGATCGTGGGCGGCATCGGTCTGCTCGTGTCGCTCGGTATTCGCATGCTGCTGATGCCCCGGTACGCGGAGAACTACCAATTGATGCACCTCGACGTGGTGGCGGCGTGGGTGTTCCTGTTCAGTGCCGCGGTCCTGGTATTCGGACTGCGGTCGGTCAGCCGCTTCTGGCCCGTGTGGTTACTGGGGATCGGGCTGTTCCCCCTCCCCTACCGCACTCTCGGGGTCCTACTCGGGGGCAACCGATTCGCGTTCGGGATCATCATGGTGGTTCTCGCGTCCGGGGCCGCGGCCATCGCGGTCAACCGCAGCAACCGGCGGGCGGTCACCGGCTTCGCCGCCTCCGTTCTCCTCGGCACGATCGCCCTCTACCTCACGGTGCAGCGCTTCCCGACCGCACCGCTGTTCGTCGTCCAGCTCGGTCCGGCCCTGGGCAGTGCCATTCTCGTCGGGATCGCGTTCTACGTGTACACGCGGCGCGGTGGCCCGATGACACCGCTCGACCGGCCGGTGCGGCGTCCCACGACACCGACGAGCGGGTTGACGACGGTCGCCGTCTTCGCCGTGGCGCTGGTGATGTTCATGCCGCCGCTCCCGGACCAGAACCTCACCCCCGTCTCCCCCGGCCCACCGCCGTCCGCCGCCACGGGGATTCTCGTCCCCGGTGGATGGGAGCAACATGCGGTGACCGAATATTCGTGGCCGCGTCGATACTTCGGTGTCACTTCGGAACTCACCCGCCAGACCATCCGCACCACCGAGCCGAACCCCGCGTGGGATACCCAGAACCGCAACCGCACCGTGCAGGTCGACGTGCTCTCGGTCCGCCGGCCCAGCACGCTGGAGGTGTATCCCAGCCAAACCATGTACGAACTCGAAAACGCGCGGGTCAGCCCCAAGGTCGCGATCGACATCGGGCGGGGTGTCGTGGCGGAGATGTACACCATCGTCGACGACGACCTTCTGCTCACCTGGAGCAACCTCAATTTCGTGTGGGTGCGGAGCCCGGAGCTGACCCAGCGCATCACGCTCGTCAGCGTCGACAACCACGAGCCCGACGCGCAGTTCCCCGAACCGGCGCCGTCCATGGCCACCAACGGTGCCAATACGCTGGCCGTGCTGCTCCGCGGACAGAACGCGGTGTCCGACACCGAGCCGGAATACAAGGACCGCGACATGCTGGTGACCTTGGCGCGGGAAATCGTGAAGGAGCAGCAATGGTGACCCGGGAAAATGCCTACGCTCTCGACAACAACGTGCACTCCGACGCCGAGTTTCGGGCGGCGGCCCTGCACGATGCCGTGAACGGGCTGCGGGAAAAGCATCCACTCTCCTCGGCGTCGGTTGCGTTCTACCCGTGGCAGCGCAACACGCTGCTGGCGCTTGCGGCCCTGACGATCCTGTCTGCCGCGTTCTTTCTGACACCCACGCTGATCGTTCTCACCCTGCTGTGCACCCTCGGCTATGTAGGGACGATGATCGATCGCCTGCTGCTGTTCAGCCGTGGGCTCGACGGCAGCACCATCGTCACCGTCAGCGACGACGAAGCGCTCGCCGTCCCGGACGAGCAACTGCCGTTCTACACGATTCTGGTGCCGGCGTACGACGAACCGGAAGTGGTGGCCGACCTCATCGGGGCGATGGCTGCGCTGAAGTATCCCGCCGACAAACTCCAGGTTCTGTTGCTGCTCGAGGAGGACGACGACGTCACCATCGAAGCGGCCCGAGCAGCGGGCGTCGGCGATGTAGTCACGATCCTCCTCGTGCCGCCGGCCGACCCGCGAACCAAACCGAAGGCGTGCAACTATGGACTGCACTTCTCCACCGGCGAGATCATCACGATCTTCGACGCCGAGGACCACCCCGACCCGCTGCAACTGCGGCGAGTGGTCGTCGCCTTCGACCGACTGCCCGACGACACCGCCTGCGTGCAGGCCAAACTGGCGTTCCACAACGGAACCCAGAACCTGCTCACCGCCTGGTTCACCGCGGACTACGCCCTGTGGTTCGGGTTCATCCTCCCCGGACTGATGCGCAGCAACGCACCCATTCCGCTCGGGGGGACGTCGAATCATCTGCGCCGCAGCGTGCTCGACGAGATCGGCTCCTGGGACCCGTTCAACGTCACCGAAGACGCCGACCTCGGTGTGCGCATCGCCGAATCGGGCTATCGCACCGCCGTACTGGATTCCACCACTCTCGAAGAGGCCAACAGCGACGCCATCAACTGGGTTCGGCAGCGGTCCCGCTGGTACAAGGGGTATCTGCAGACCTGGCTGGTTCACATGCGCCGTCCGATCGGGTTGTGGCGCGGACTCGGCCCGGTCGGGTTCTTCCGGTTCACCACCCTGATGGCGGGCACTCCGCTCATCGCCTGCCTCAACATGGTGTTCTGGTTGACCAGTCTCGCGTGGATCCTGGGGCAGCCGTCCGTGATTCAGCAGATCTTCCCCGCCTACGTGTATTTTCCGGCGCTGATTTCGCTCGTCTTCGGCAATGCGGCGGTGCTGTACATGAATCTGATCGCCTGCCGCGAGACGCACAATTCAGCGTTACTCGTGGCCGCACTCACCACACCGCTGTACTGGGTGATGATGAGCGTCGCCGCCCTCAAGGGCACCTACCAGTTGGTGCGCAACCCGTCGTACTGGGAGAAGACGTTCCACGGTCTCAGTGCGCCGAACACACCCGGTTCGACGGGACCCGGGGCGGGGGACGCTTCTTGAGGCCGACGCGCTGGTTGTTCTGGGGGTGCACCGCCCTCTATCTCGGTGTCGGCCTGTATCTCACCGTGGGGCAGGGCTTCGTACTCGGTGATGCGCTCAGCCGGGTGTCGGCCGCGCGCAGCGTGTGGTTCAGCCGCGACCCGCATCTGGCGGCCATCGGATTCGTGTTCACTCCACTCACCGCACTCGCGCAGTTGCCCACCGTCCTGCTCAGCCACTGGTGGCCGGACCTCACCTCGTGGGCGGTGACGGGGGTGCTGATGTCGGCGCCGTTCATGGCCGGCGCGGTAGTGCAGATCTACAAGATCGGTGCGGACCGCGGCTGCCCGATCTGGCTGATCTGGACCGTCACCGCCGTATTCGCGCTCAACCCGATGATCGTTTTCTACGGTGGCAACGGGATGAGCGAGGCACCGTTCCTGGCCATGATGTGCTGGGCCACCCGGCGGCTCATTCGCTGGTGCACCACCGACGACATCCACGATCTTCTTGCCGCAGGGTTTGCGTTGGGCCTCGCTTACCTCGCACGATACGACGCCTTGGCCGCCGGGCTGGCTGTCACTGTTTTCGTCTTCGCCGTCACCGTGTTGCGCCGCGGGTGGGCCGACCGCCACGCACAGGTGCGACCCGCCCTTCTCGACGCCGTTCTCGTCGGGTTGCCCACCGCCATGGCCTTCTTCGTCTGGGCCACCGTCAGCTGGTTGATCACCGGCCAGGCGTTGCAGCAGTTCTCGTCCACGTACGGCAACGCGAACATTCTTGCTCAGAGCGGCGGCGGCTCCACCGACACCGTGTACGCCGTGCTCTTCTCGGCCGCCGAGAGTCTCGTGCTCGGGCCCGCCCTTCCGCTACTCCTCCCGATCGCGGCCGCCCTTGCGTGGCGTCGTCGCGATCTCGAAGTGCTGGCGGCGGTGGTGGTCCTGGCGTCGGTCCTCGGCTTCGCCACCTACAGCTACGCACGGGGTATGACCTTCCCCTTCCTCCGCTTCTACCTGTGCGCGTTGCCGTTGATGGCCGTGCTCGCGCTGCAACTGGTCCCCGCCGGGGACCCGCTGATCGAACGACGCCGCGGCCCATCCGGTTTCGCCCGAACCCGGTTCGCCGGCGCCCCAGCCGTTCCGGCCGCCCTCGCCGCCGCACTCGTCGTCCTCACGCCCGCGGTCACCGGGGCGTCGATGCTCTCACCCACGCTGTCGAGTCAGCAGTACGCGCTGCGGTCCGTCGTGTTCCCGTCGAGCACCGACACCTCGGACCGCCGGGCGACCGAACAGCGGATCCTGGCCTCCTTCACCACGGAGCGTGAACTGGCCCGGTACCTCGATGCTCTGGCGCTGCCCGAGGGCTCGGTCCTGATGGATACGGTCTACGGCTTCGCGGTGTACACCGCCACCGAACGTCCCCGCACCTTCGTGATCCCGTCCGATCAGGACTTCACCTCGGTGCTGAACCGCCCCGCCGAGCATGGTGTGCAATTCCTCCTCGCGGTACCCAACAGCGGTCGCGGCGAATCGGATGCCGTCAACCGTCGCTACCCGACGCTGTACGAGACCGGCGCAGACATCGCCACCCTCGAACTCGAGGTGCCCAACGACGGGCAAGATCAACCGACGTGGCGGCTGTACCGGGTGCTGTAGTCGGGTCAGCGGGTGCCGTTGCGCTCGCGGAGCACCTGCCGGAGCGGGTCGTCGGGACCGATGTCGTAGGTGCATTCGGCGGGGCGGGGGTCGGGGACGAACGCCCACAACAACGCTCCGGCAGTTCCGGCCTCGCGCTGCCCGTCCAGCTTGTTCGCGACGTCACCGGCTCGATCCCCGACGGAACCGCAACCGCCCCCCGCGCTCTGACCGATCTCCGCAACGAGAAGTGGCTTGCCGAGACCGCGTGCCTGCTGAAGATGCACCGCAAGGCCGTTGTAGCGGTCACCCGGCAGCGGCACTCCGTCGGCGCCGTAGTCGTGGTATTGCAGAACATCGAGTGCGTCCGAGGCGCCGACATACGCGTAATCTTCACCAGCCGTGCCACATTGGCCACCGCCGATCGTCCCGAGGGTGATCGGGTGCTCGCCGTCGAGCGCGCGGACACTGCCGCCGACCTCGTCGACGAACGCGCGCAACATGCTCACCGCCTGCGGGGTGCAGGTGCGGTCGGGCAGCAGTGGTTCCGGCTCACCGATCAGTTCCCACATCGCCAGCGAGGGTGAGTCCCGCCATCGGCGGACAGCCGTCGTCACCCAGTCCTGGTAACTCAGCACCGAGCCCGGCGCGACGGTCTTCCAGTCGCCGACATACCAGTTGCTGGTCTTGAAGATTTCGTCACCGCATGCGCCGTCCTGGGCGGCGAGAACCGGAATCAGCAGTTGTCGGTGTGCTTCGGCGGCCCGGAACACGGCGTCGATTCCGGTGAAGTCGAGTGCCCCGGTCTTCTTGTCGATCGCGAGCCATTGGAAGGCGTTGAATCGGGTGAGCGAGCCCTCGGGCAAGCCCGCGAAGAACGAGTCGAGGTCGACCTCGGCGCCGCACCCACGATTGACCGACCAATCGGTAGCCAGTTGATACGCGTTCAGGCCGGCCGGCCACCACGGGGAGCCGTCGAGCGTCAGCCCGTCCGCGGTGGCCTGCACCCGGGCCGTCGACGTGACGGTTCGTTCGGACGTCCCCGTGTCGCAGGCAACGACCGCGAAGAAAACGACCAGGATGAGGGCCGCCCACCGCCATCTCGTCATTCGGCTGTCCGTTATGCGCGACCGTCGTTACTCGGTGGTGGTGTGGGGAGTCCGAGGTGATCTTGGATCCGGTCGATCTTGCGTTCGATGCGTTCCATGTCTTCGGCCTCGACCTTGAAGATCCAGTGCCGGGCACCCATCAACAGGATCGCCTGGAACACCAGTTGCAACCATTCGCTCTGCCAGTTCTCGAAGGTCGCCGCGAAGAATTCGGGCCAATAGTCTGCCGAGCTGAACGGCTGGCCATGTGATTGCTGCTCGTTGCGAAAACTGATCATCTGGGTGACGAACTGGGCGAGCCACGAGCCCAGGAACAGCACCACCAACACGTACACCGCACCCCACCGTCGCACGTGACGCACCACGACTACCTCCACCTCGACGGAATCAGTGCATCCGACGGTATCGGTCCGCGGCGGTGGGGTCAGTGATCGACGCAGGGCGTGGCGCGGAGTCTCGTCGAGCACGCCCGGGAGACCGCAGCGTCGACTGGTCCTGTCAGCGCCGGTCGGGGCCGAGGTCGACGATTTTCATCGCCACGTCTGCCAGTGGTGTGTTCGAGTCCTGGGAGAGTTTCGTCAGCATCGCGAACGCCTGGGCGGCGTCGACTCCGAACCGTTCCATGAGCATGCCCTTGGCCTGCCCGATCATGTCTCTACTGGCGACGGCCGACAGCAATTGCTCTGCTGTGCGGGCCGCGGCGATCGCGATAGCCGCATGAGCTGCGAGGACTTCTCCGATCAGCACCGATTCCTCGTCGAAGGCGTGCCGGTTCTTGGCGAACAGGTTGAGGGCGCCGGAGGTGTGGTTACCGGTGTAGAGCTGGAAGGACAGGGTGCTGCGCACCCCGGCGTCGAGTGCGTGCCGGGTGAACCGTGGCCACCGGCGTTCCTCGGTGAGGTCATTGCTGCGGGTCACCCGGGCGTCAAGGGCGGCATCGACACACGGGCCTTCACCGAGACGCTGCTGCAGGGCATCCATCTGTTCAGGTAGATCGGAGGTCGCGGCGTGCGATTCGAATCTTTTGCCCGCGGCGATCATCAGGATGTCGGCGCTGTCGGCGCCGGGAATCATCGAAATCGCGGTGTCGGTGATGCCGCGCAGGGTGGAGTCGAGATCGGACGAAACAGCCCAGTCTCGGGCGACGTCGGCCATCAATCGACCGAGGTCTTCGTGGTCGAGGGAACTCATGTGCTGCACCCTTCGAAATATTTGAGCGCGGGGCGCTCGCCGCGTTCCCGGCCCCAGGGGCGCTTCAACCGCGAGGAACGAACCGAAGGCGCATGGCGACACCTCTATTGTCGACTCTACGTCGCCCTAGCCGATCCGCCCGCGATTGCCGCCCGGGAGCTGAAATTGGGACCGAACGTGAAATAGGGAAAGAGGGTTCGGCGGCGCCGCACGAATTCATGTCTGATCGGACGCCGCACCAGTCGTGGGTGGATCCCCCCGAACAGATCGCCTCCAAGCCGGCCTGCTTTCCCGCCGCACCACTGCGGTCGACGTCCGGCCGGCGGTCGAGTGCTTCGATCGTGATTCCTGCACACCGCCTGCGACGTGCCTGTCAGGTGTATGCAGTGAAGGTGGACCGATCGGAAGGGCACATGTGATGCAACCTGTGGTGACCGTGCACAAACTGAACAAGGCGTTGATCGGTGACGCGCCGCCGGTGCTCCTCGACGTTCGATGGGCACTCGGTGACACCGAACGCCGTCGGCACTACCTCGAAGCGCACGTGCCCGGCGCCGTGTTCGTCGACCTCGACAGTGAACTCGCCGGCCCCGCGACACCGGCTGACGGTCGCCACCCACTCCCCTCGGTCGGCGCGCTTCAGGACGCGGCACGCCGATGGGGCATCGGCACCGGGAGTTCCGTCGTCGTGTACGACGACACGGGCAACCTCGCTGCAGCCCGCGCGTGGTGGCTCCTCCGATGGGCCGGTCTCACCGAGGTCGCGTTACTCGACGGCGGCCTCCGCGCATGGACGGAGTCCGGCAATCCCACCCGTTCCGGCGACGAACATCCGGACGCACCCGGTGACGTGGTCCTCGAGGCGGGCCATCTCCCGACGTTGACCGCCGACGAAGCCGCCGCACTCGCCGTCGACGGAGTGCTACTCGACGCCCGGGCGGCCGAACGCTACACCGGCGAAACCGAACCCATCGACCCACGAGCCGGTCACATCCCCGGCGCGATCAGCGTTCCCACCGCGCAGAATCTGACTGCCGACGGCCGGTTCGCACCGGTCGACGTGCTGCGAGATCGATTCGCCGCAGTGGGAGCGGAACAAGGCGCACGTGTGGGCGTCTACTGCGGTTCCGGGGTGAACGCGGCCCATCAGATCGCGGCGCTGGCCCTCGCCGGTGTGGATGCGGCGCTGTATCCGGGGTCGTGGTCGCAGTGGTCGGACGACCCCGACCGGCCCGTGGCCACCGGGACCGACCGCTAGCCCGACCGACTCCGTGTCGTGCGCCGTCGGCGACGTGCCCGGCTTCGAGTTGTCCCCATCGTCGCCGACGCTGGCCTGCCTGGAATCGCTGCGTCGCAGGGGCGTCACCTCGGTGAACACCACGAACCGCGACAGTTGATTTACGCGCCCCACCCTTGAACCCATGTGGCGTTCGTCACATTTGTAGTTCCTGGCGGCGTGTCCGCTTGCGCTGCGCCATGACGCAGTCCGGGCGCCGGTCGCGGAATGTCGTCGCGCCGGTCCCCCACACCGCTCGTCAACCGCAAATACCCAGGTCAGTACTGGTTTCCTTCGTCTTACGCGGCCCTGCTCAACGAGGTATGCGGGGACGACAATCCCGCTGTCGTTATCTAGCGGTGCTGGTCACTTCAGGCCGCTGACGTGGACGTTTTCAAGCAAGATCATATTTGAGTATCGATTGGGTCACGATGGCGCAGTCGATACCGTTTTGTTACTTTCCTTCTCGACGGGGGTCCGAGGCCGCGAATCCCAGGAGCGCGCGCCTAGCCAAACAAAGACGAGGTAAGACACCGTGGCGAAGCACCGCAGGACGGCACATCGTTCTCATTCCATCACCGGCCGCCTGAAGATCGCGACTGTCGCCGCTGCGACCGGCGCCATTCTGATCGGCGGCGCGCAGTTCGGCGCCGCGTCCGCGGCCGCCCGCCCGCTCGAGATCCCGCCGGGCCTGCTCCCCGCCGGTATTCACCTACCCGCGATCGAGCTGCCCGACATCCCGGCCGCCCCGCCCTCGCCCGGCGTGCTCCGGCCGGTCAACCCGGGCACCCCCGCTCCGCTCAAGGCCCGCACCGTGCAGCCGGTATCCGGCACGCTGTCCTCCGGCTACGGCCCCCGCTGGGGCGCGCACCACGGCGGCATCGACATCGCGGCCCCGATCGGCACCCCGATCCAGTCCGCAGCCGACGGTGAGGTCATCTCCGCGGGCCCGGCCTCCGGGTTCGGGTTGTGGGTGCGGGTGCGCCACGACGACGGCGCCGTCACCGTCTACGGCCACATCAACGAGTTCATCGTCAACGTCGGACAGCGGGTCGCGGCGGGCCAGCAGATCGCCACCGTCGGCAACCGTGGTCAGTCGACCGGTCCGCACCTGCACTTCGAGGTGTTGGACGCAGGCGGCAACCGGCTCAACCCGAGCCAATGGCTGCGCGACCGCGGCGTCTCGGCCACCTGGGGAACCGGCTAGAACCCGCCCCGGCGGTAGTCAGTTCCCACCGATGCCGCCGTGCCGTTACCACGCTGCGCCCAATAGGAATTGCAGGACAACCAGTTTCGTTCGATGCGGTCGCCGGGAACGCCCGGGTTCCACGTTCCTGGCTCTGGGACCCTCCTGTTCGCCGCCGAGTGCGGGAACGGTCCGGTCGTGCAACCGTTGATCGGGACCTGGTGCGCTCTGCGATACCGCGCGCCGACCCGGGGAGCGTCACCGCAGCGGCCGCCATTGGCCGTAACCGCTCGTTCGCACGCTCGACGAATTCGGTGTGATCGAGGCTCCGGTGCTCATCGTCCCCGGCGCCGATGAGCGTCACCCGGCCGCACTCGCCGAACGCATGAGCGCGACCATCCCGTATGCGACCCTCGCGCGGACCGTGTCGTTCGACGCGTTGCGGACGGCTTCGCCGCCGCCGTCGTCCCGGAAATCCGCCGCTTCCTCGACCTCTGAGGCCGTCCCTGTCCGCGTACGTGGACGTTATCCGCGCCCGCGTCCCGGATCGTTGTTCGCGTGGTAGCGAAGTGGGAACATAGGTAGATACCGGCTCGACTTGGGGCTGTCGGCTGTGCGCTGAACGGATGAATTGCGGGGGCACCCACGGGGGCTGCGCATGATGACCTACCGAAACGATTCAGCGACGAGGAGTGAGAGACATGGCCTGGCGAATCTCGGCGAACTACTACGAGGCCTGCAACTGCGACCTGGGGTGCCCGTGCAACATGAGCGGCTTTCCCACCCACGGAAACTGTGACGGTGTGGTCGGATTCGAGGTCACCGGAGGTGAACGCGACGGCGTCGATCTGGCCGGGGCGAAGGTCGCGAGCGCGGTGAAATGGCCCGGCGCCATCCACGAAGGCAACGGAACAATGGCCCTGTTCATCGACGCGACCCCCGAGCAGCGACAGGCCCTGCTGCCGATTCTCACCGCCGAGGATCCCGGTTTGCCCTGGGAGATCCTCGCCGCGACCGTCAGCGAGATTCATGGTCCGTTCTTCGAGACGATCGAGATCGACGACCGGGACACCGATTCCCGAGTCCAGGTCGGCGACAAATTGGTCGTTCAGATGCAGAGCTTCACAAACCCGGTGACCGGGGAGAAGCACGAACCGCACATGGTGCTCAAGGATGGGTTCATCTTCCAGGACGGTCAGATCGGCACTACCTCGGTGCTGCGGCTCGACGCCGACGGAGTGGCATTCGAGCATCCGGGCAACAACGCGTACTACTCGCGCGTCGAGTGGTCCAGCGAGAACCGGATGGCGCCCGCCTGAGCGGCCGGCGAGTTCTGACTCGCGGCAGTGCACCGCGATACGACGGCGGTGGTGCGGCCCAGCTCGCCCGGGCTAAGGGGTGGGGTGCGACGGAGGAGTGCCGATGAATCAGCCCCCGAGGATGGACACTCCCCGGATGGCCTACAGCGCTCTCGAACGCCGTGCGACGCTCGCCACGGTGGGGATTCTGCTCGCCCTTGCCGGGGTGGCGTGGTGGCGCACCATCCGTACTGCGGGCGGCATGGAGTCGATGGTTCAAGGTTTCGCGTGGGTCGGTACGGCCATGCCCTTCGACATGGGGGCCGCCGTCTTTCTCGCCATGTGGACAACGATGATGGTGGCGATGATGTTTCCGACGATCGCCCCGATCGTCTTGCTGCACCGCCTGGTCATGCGCCGGCAGGCCCGCGGACTCGCCCCGACGGTCACCTTCGCTGCGGGCTACCTGGCGGTGTGGTCGGCTGTCGGGGTCGTTCCGCTGGCGGTGCTGCTCGGCTTCCGCCGGATCTCGCACGGCTCGACGTGGGTCGAGGTCGCAGCCGGTGGTGTGCTGGTCATCGCCGGCGGGTACCAGTTCACCCGGTGGAAGCAGGCGTGCCTACGGGCCTGCCGCACCCCGCTGACCTTCCTCGCCACCCACGACTTCGGAACCGGTCTGCGGGGCACCTTCCGCGCGGGTGCCTCGCATGGGCTCTATTGTCTCGGCTGCTGCTGGGCGTTGATGGCGGTCCTTCTCGTCGTCGGGTTGATGAACCTGACCTGGATGGCGGCAATCGCCGTAATCTTCCTGGCCGAAAAGAACTCCCGCCATTCGGTCGCGCTCACCCGGGTGGTCGGGACCGCGGTCGCCCTGCTCGGGGTCGCCGTCCTCGTCCACCCGGCGCTGCTGCAGTCGCTGTCCCCCATGCCGGATATGTCCTCGCCGATGTCGGGCATGTGACCGATGCACCGATCCCCGGCGGGATCGGTGCACCCGATGACTACGCCAGATCGACCGCAGACCGATCCACGAGACGTCGCCGGTGGGATTCGGACGGTGCCCGAATCCCACCAGAGCGGTTGCGGCCGTCAGTTCAGCGCCGCCTCCGGGGTGAGGTCCGGTTGCGTCGTCGGTGTGCGCATCGACACCGCGGTGACGCCCGCCCCGGCCAGGGCGATGACGGCGGCGCCGAGGAACGCGGCTGAGAATCCGTTCGTCAACTCCGGGAGGTTACCGATCTGGTTGGCGCCGAACGAGGCGGCGACCGCGGTCATGGTTGCCAGGCCGAGTGCTGAGCCGACCTGGTAGCTGACGTTGACAATGCCCGACGCCAATCCGCCCTCTTCGGGCCGTGCGGCGGAGATCGCCGTGCCGAGGGAGGGAATGAAGGCGAGCGACATACCCGCTGCGGCAACGAGGGAAGCCGGAAGCACGTCGACCCAGAAATTACCGGTCGGCCGGACCAGTGCCATCCACCCCAGCCCGATCGCAAGAACGATCAAACCGGTCACGATCATCGGTTTCGCCCCGAACCGCTGCATAGCCCGCGGCGCGATGACGATCATGCCGAGCATGATCAGTGTCGTCATCGGAAGGAGTGCTGCGCCGGCGGGAAAGGCGCTGTACCCCAACACCTGCTGCAGGTACAGGTTCAGGAAGAACCACATCGGGATCCATGCCGCACCGAGCAGCAACTGGGCGATGTTCGCGGCGGCGAGGTTGGGGGCGGCGAAGATTCCCAAGCGCATGAGGGGGTCACGGCGCCGGGACTGGATCAGCACGAACGCGGCCAGCAGCGCCGCGGACGCGGCGAGGTATCCCCAGGTTTGACCGGAGCCCCAGCCGACCTCGGGAGCCCGGACGATGGAGTAGACGGCGAGCGCCAGTCCGGCGGTGACGGTCAGTGCGCCGAGAATGTCGATCGAACCGGATCGGGCGGGGGCGTTGGGCATCAGCAGCGGTGTCGCGGCGAGGGCGATCAGGGCGATGGGAATGTTGATGTAGAAAACCCACGGCCAGCTGAGATATTCGGTGATCATTCCGCCGAGGAACACACCGGCGGTACCGCCGGCGGGTGCGGCGGCACCGTAGACGGCGAGGGCCTTGGTCAATTCCTGTTGGTTGGAACCGAACAGCATCATCAGCAGCGTCAGTGCCGAGGGTGCGATCAATGCGGCCCCGGCGCCCTGGATGGCGCGTCCGGCCAGTTCGGTGCCGACGTTCCCGGCGGCGCCGGCGGTGATCGATCCGGCGAGCAGAACCACCCAGCCGGAGGCGAAGATGCGTTTGGCGCCCCACAGGTCGGACAGGCGTCCGCCGAGCAGGAGCAGTCCACCGAAGGCGATGACGTAGGCGTTGAACACCCAGGTCAGGTTCTCCTGGGAGAAACCGAGGTCGGTCTGCATTTCCGGTAGCGCGATGCCGATGATGGAAGTGTCCATGATGACCATGAATTGGGCTGCGGCGATCAACGCCAGCGCCCACCACTTGCGTGTGGATGAAGCCTGCGTAGACATGACAATTATTCCTTACCGGTACGGGGTATTTGTGAGATGAACGATGACGAGCGCGGGGGTCGACCTACCCGCAACATCGAAGCCCCAGCCCCCGATTGATCGCGAATAACTCTGAAGAGCTGAATCTTTCGGTTTGGTTGCCACCTTCTGCGCACATCGCTGTCCTCCTGGATTCCGCGCTACTCCTCTGTGACTACAGATACCTTAGGGGGGTATGGTTCTGAGCGCAAGGAGTGATTCTTACCAAGTCGCCGAAAGTGAGCACCTCCCAGATCCCCACGGCCTCACGACCGACATCTCGAAAACACGCCCTGGGGGTATAGATCCGGTGAGCACAGGTCCTGACCCTTACCGCCTTGCATACCATAGGGGGGTATGGTAAATCTGTAGATGGGTCGCGGCACCCCGATCGCACCTGGCGAACGAATCGAAGAAAGAAGGACATCGATGAGCACCACCACCGTCACCGTCACCGGAATGACCTGCGGGCACTGCGTTTCCTCGGTCCGCGAAGAGATCGGCAACATCCCCGGCGTGACCGCCGTAGACGTCGACCTCGCCAGCGGCCGGGTCGTAATCGACTCCGACTCCCCGATCGAGAAGGCATCGCTCGCCCGGGCAGTCGACGAGGCCGGCTACCAGCTCGCCGGCTGACCGGCCGACACCCAGACCCGGACAGGAGATTCCCACGATGAACGCATCGTCGAAGTTCGCCGGATTCACCGTCGGCCTGGCCGCGGTCTTCGCACTCGCCCTCGGGGCCGGGGCCGCCTTCGGCCCCGAGGTGCCCGCACCGGCCGACACACACGACACCTCAACCCACGACGCCGGACCCGGTTCGATTACGGGCGCACCGGTCGCCGAACAAACACCTGGAGGACTGATGGTCACCGACAGCGGATACACCCTGGCACTGGACACGGCGCAGATTCCCGCCGGCGCTGACGTGCCACTGCGGTTCCGCATCCTGGGCGCCGACGGAGCACCCGTCACCCGCTACGTGGAGAGCCACGACAAGCAACTACATCTGATCGCGGTGCGCCGCGACCTGACCGGATACCAGCACGTGCACCCAGTACTCGACGCCGCCGGAACTTGGTCCGTTCCGCTCGATCTGACCCGCGCCGGGGCGTACCGGGTGTTCGCCGACTTCACCCCCGCCGGCGGTGACGGCGTGACCCTGGGCGCCGACCTGCAGGTCGCCGGTTCCTACGATCCGCAGCCCCTGCCCCCGGTTGCCGCAGCCACCGTGGTCGACGGGTACACCGTCACCCTCGACGGCACCCTCACCCCGGGTCAGGCGTCGAAGGTCACCCTGTCGGTGGCCCGCGGCGGGCAGCCGGTGACGGATCTGCAGCCCTACCTCGGCGCGTACGGTCACCTGGTGGCCCTGCGGGCCGCCGACCTCGGCTACCTGCACGTGCACCCGGACGGCCATCCCGGTGACGGTGTCACCGCACCAGGTCCGGGCATCGACTTCTATGTCACCACCCCGAGCGCGGGCGACTACCGCCTGTTCCTGGACTTCCAGCACGATGGAGTCGTGCGGACCGCCGAATTCACCCTGACCGCCGGGCAGAGCTCCGGCGCCGCAGTGCCCCCCGCCCCGGAGCCGATGCCCACCGGGCACGGACACTGACGAAACCACCACCGGAGAGGAGGAACGATGAATTCCGTCACGCAGCACCCGACCGCCGACGGCCGGGTCGAGCTCGAAATTGGTGGCATGACCTGCGCCTCGTGCGCGAACCGGATCGAGAAGAAGCTCAACAAACTCGACGGCGTCACCGCCACGGTGAACTACGCCACCGAGAAGGCCCGCGTCAACTACGTCGGTGCTGTGTCGACCGAGGATCTCGTGGCCACCGTCGAGGAGGCCGGCTACACCGCCAAGGTCCCGGCGCCGCCCGCCGCCGATACCGCGGCCGGCCCCGCCGCGGAGCCGGACCCCACGGCCGCACTGCGTCAACGCCTGCTCGTCTCGCTGGTGCTCAGTGTGCCGGTGATCGCGATGGCCATGGTTCCGGCGCTGCAGTTCACCCACTGGCAGTGGCTTTCACTCACCCTCGCCGCCCCGGTGGTGGTGTGGGGGGCGTGGCCGTTCCACAAGGCCGCCTTCACCAATCTGCGGCACGGCACCTCCACGATGGACACCCTCATCTCGATGGGCACCCTCGCCGCCCTGGGCTGGTCGCTGTATGCGCTGTTCTGGGGCACCGCCGGAATGCCGGGCATGACCCACCCGTTCGAGCTGACCATCTCCCGCTCCGACGGGGCCGGCAACATCTACCTCGAGGCCGCCGCCGGGGTGACCACCTTCATCCTCGCCGGCCGCTACTTCGAGGCCCGCTCCAAGCGGCGCGCCGGTGCCGCCCTGCGGGCGCTGCTCGAACTCGGCGCAAAAGAGGTGTCGGTGCTACGCGGCGGTGTCGAGCAGCGCATCCCTGTCGATCAACTGGCCGTCGGTGACGAGTTCGTCGTCCGCCCCGGGGAGAAGATCGCCACCGACGGTGTGGTCACCGACGGCTCTTCCGCGGTGGATGCGTCGATGCTCACCGGCGAATCCGTGCCCGTCGAGGTCGGACCCGACGACCAGGTCGTGGGCGCCACCGTCAACGTCGGCGGCCGGATCACCGTGCGCGCCACCCGCATCGGGTCCGACACCCAGCTCGCGCAGATGGCGGAACTCGTCGAAGACGCGCAGACCGGCAAAGCTCAGGCGCAACGGTTGGCCGACAAGATCTCCGGGATTTTCGTCCCGATCGTCATCGCCCTGTCCGTCGCCACGCTGGGTTTCTGGATCGGCACCGGCGGCGGCCTCGCGGCCGCGTTCACCGCCGCCGTCGC